>DGEZ01000010.1 GCA_002391425.1 Micrococcales bacterium UBA3913
GTCTCGTGGGCTCGGAGATGTGTATAAGAGACAGGAGGGAGACGGAGAAGGTGAGACGACGATCGTCATCGAATCGGGGGATTACGGCAGTCAGGTCGCGGATACCCTCGAAGAGGCGGGAGGGATCAAGGACGCATCCAGCTTTTACAAGTACCTGCTCGCTCTGACAGAGGAACCGACCTTCCAGCCCGGAACGTACCGGATGCGGTTGAAGATGTCGAATCAGGCCGCCTTGGCTGCTCTTGAGGACGACAGCAACCGAGTGACGCGTTCTGTGACCATTCCCGAAGGCTATACCGTGAATCAGATTTTCGCCGCTCTCGAAGAGGTCGGGTTCTCTGCCGACGAGCTGTCGACACTACGAGCCGACCCGCAACAGTTCGGCCTGCCCGATGCTGCGATCGACCTCGAAGGATACCTCTTCCCCGCCACCTATGATTTTGACGACTCCACGACCGCTGAACAGGCCATCCAGACAATGGTGGACCGCATGGAGCAGTCGCTAAACGATCTGGGCATCAGTATGGCGGACAGCCTGGACACGATCGTGCTCGCCTCGATCATCCAGAAAGAGGCCGGATCGAATGTGACGGACATGGCGAAGATATCGCGTGTCTTCCTCAACCGGATCGACCAGGGCATGCTTCTGCAATCCGATGCGACTGTCGCCTATGGGGCAGGATCTCAAGGCACAGTCTGGACCACCTCCTCGCAACGAGCAGACGAGTCGAACCAGTTCAACACGTACGTGTATGAGGGGCTTCCCCCGGGTGCCATATCCAATCCGGGAGACGACGCCCTGAGCGCAGCGGTGAACCCCGCGGATGGCGACTGGCTTTACTTCACCGTCGTGAACCTCTCCACCGGAGAAACAGTCTTCTCCGAAACCGACGATGAGCACTCTGCAGCAGTTGAGCAATTGCAGCAGTGGTGTGCGGAGTCAGATGAGAATGCCGCCTACTGTGGCTGAACGGCGTGAGTACGGTGTCGTGGGCGACCCCATAGCGCATTCGCTGTCGCCGGCGATACATCAGGCTGCGTACCGCGTGCTGGACCTGCCGTGGGAGTACCACCGGTTCCGCGTGCCACAGGGCGAGTTGTCGCGCTTTCTCGCCCAGCATCCAGGGCTTTCTGGGCTCAGCGTGACTATGCCGCTGAAGGCCGAGGCCTTTTCGCTTTCCACCGAAGCCCTACCTCGGGCTCAGGAGACCGGACTGGCGAATACTCTCGTGCGCGATGATACCGACCGTGCCATCCGGGCAGACAACACAGATATTCTCGGGATGCTCGATGCCCTCACACCCCGGGTGAAACGTCCAGATCAGGTTCTCGTCGTGGGGTCCGGGGCAACGGCGTTATCGGCGGTGCACGCGTTGGCCAGGTGGGGAGTCGGCACGGTCACTGTCCTGGCTCGTCGGCAGGAGGCGACGCGCGCTCTCGCGCAGCGTGCCGCAGCGTGCGGGCTGAGTACCCAGATTGCTCCGTGGGGGGACGCGGTCACGGCCGAAGCGGTCATCAACACCCTCCCCGGCCCGGTCTCCTCAGCAACGGACATTCGCCCCGACGGCGAGGCCCCGTGGATGCTCGCTGTCGGCTACGGCGCCAACGTCCACCGTCACGACACGTGGAACGCTGCCGGGGGGAGGCTCATCGATGGCCGGTGGATGCTCCTGTACCAAGCGGTGTACCAAATCCGCTTATTCCTGGAGGGGGCCCCGGACAGGCCGCTTCCAGACGAGGGCCGGGTGATCGCAGCGATGACGGCGGTGCTCTTCGAAGGAGAGCACCCGGATGTGGGAAGATCATAACTATGCTCCGATGGTTGACAGCCGGCGAATCTCATGGGCCGGAATTGATTGCAGTGATGGAGGGGCTTCCCGCAGGGGTGCCTGTCAGTCGGGAGGCGATCAGCGCGGACTTGGCTCGCCGCCGGCTCGGCTACGGGCGTGGAGCCCGCATGGGGTTTGAACAAGATCAGGTCACCGTCTCGGCCGGGGTGCGGCACGGACTGTCGCTGGGCTCGCCTATTGCCATCAGGATCGGCAACACGGAGTGGCCCAAGTGGGAAAAGGTGATGAGTCCGGATCCGGTCGATCCGGCCGAGCTCACGGGCGCTCGAGCCGCTGCGCTCACGCGGCCGCGCCCCGGACATGCGGACCTCGTCGGCATGCAGAAGTACGGTTTCACGGAGGCCCGTCCCGTCCTGGAACGTGCCAGCGCACGGGAGACGGCGGCGCGCGTCGCACTCGGCGCGATTGCACGCGGCTTCCTGTCCGAGCTGGGCATTCGCCTCGTCTCGCACACGGTCTCCATCGGCGCAGCGGCGAGCACGGGCGAGATTCTGCCCGTGCCGGAAGACACCGCCACGCTCGACGCAGACCCAGTCCGGTGCATCGACCCAGAAGCATCGGCCCGGATGGTCGAGGAAATCGATGACGCACACCGCGCGGGGGACACCCTCGGGGGCGTTGTGGAGGTGCTGTCCTACGGGGTGCCGCCCGGACTCGGGTCCCACGTGCAGTGGGATCGTCGGCTCGACGCACGGCTCGCGGGGGCGTTGATGAGCATCCAGGCGATCAAGGGGGTCGAGGTCGGTGACGGCTTCGCCCTCGCGCAACGGCGCGGGTCACGTGCGCACGATGAGATCGTGCGCGGTGAGAACGGTGTGCTTCGGCGTTCCAGCGGCCATGCCGGGGGCACCGAGGGCGGTATGAGCACGGGGGAGGTGCTCCGCGTTCGTGCGGCGATGAAGCCGATCGCGACGGTGCCTCACGCGTTACACACGGTGGATGTGGCCACTGGCGAGGCTGCCGCTGCGCACCATCAGCGTTCAGACGTCTGCGCCGTGCCTGCTGCCGGCGTTGTCGCGGAAGCGATGGTGGCACTTGTGCTTGCCGAGGCAGCACTGGAGAAGTTCGGCGGGGACTCCATTGCGGAGACCGTGCGCAACCTCGCCGCATACGAGCAGGCCATTCCGGAGAATCTTCATTCGGTCGGTTGGTGAGTACGGCGTGAGCCTGAATAGACCTATTCTGCTCGTGGGGATGCCCGGGGTGGGCAAGTCGACGGTCGGCCGACTCGTGGCGGATGAGCTCCATGTTCCCCTCTCGGATACGGACGCGGTCGTGGAACGCGCAGCGGGATCCACGATCGCCGAGATCTTCGCCCGGGCTGGGGAACAAGAATTCAGGCGCCGGGAGACGGCCGCACTCTCTGACGCCCTCCGTCAGTGCCATGTGGTTTCCGCCGGGGGCGGGGCCCCCGTGCAGCAGGAGAACAGGGACCTGCTTGCCCAGGCGTGGGTTGTGCACCTCGTGGGTGATGCTGCGGAGGTGTGGGGAAGGCTTCACCACAGCAGCGGGCGGCCGCTGCTGGCTGGGGGACGACCCGCCTGGGAACGCTTGTGGGCTGAACGCGCCTCCGTGTATGCGGCGGTGTCTGATGTGACGGTCCCGGTGACCGGACGGGCCCCGGAGCAGATTGCACAGGACATCCTTAGCGCCGCACGTACTGCCGGCGTGGCAGGAGTAGATGAGGCAGAGGAGATCAGCGATGACAGTTGACGCACGTATACCGGTGACCACACCCACGGGGGCCGGATATGACGTTGTGGTGGGCCGCTCTCTCACGGATGAGATCCGCATGAGCTTGGCTCCCGGCGTCGAGCAGGTTCTCATCGTCCACCAGCCCACACTTGCCGACCAGGCGGAACGTCTGCGTCAAGAGCTTGCGCCATTGCAGGTGCTCTTGGCGGAGGTACCCGACGCAGAGGAGGGCAAACGGGTCGAGGTCGCCCAGTTCTGCTGGAAGATCCTCGGCGAAGCCGCGTTCACGCGGTCGGACGCTGTCATCGGGCTCGGTGGCGGCGCAGCCACCGATCTCGCCGGATGGGTCGCCGCTTCCTGGCTTCGCGGAATCCAGGTCATCCAGATCCCGACGTCGCTTCTGGCCATGGTCGATGCGGCGATCGGGGGGAAAACCGGGGTGAACACCGCAGAAGGAAAGAACCTCGTTGGCGCGTTCTACCCGCCGCGCGCGGTGATCGTCGACACGGACTTCCTTCCGACGGTTCCCGCGAACGAGCTCGTCGCAAGCTTCGGCGAGATCGTCAAATACGGCTTCATCGGGGCCCCCGACATCCTGGACCTGTTGGAGACGGATCCGAACGCCGCCCTGGACGTCCATGGGGACGTTTTGCCACGGATCATTCGGGAATCCATCCAGCTCAAGGCGTCGGTCGTGTCGGAGGATTTTCGCGAGGCAGGCCAGCGCGAGATGCTCAACTACGGACACACCTTTGGGCATGCCGTCGAGTATTGCGAGCGGTACCGCTGGCGTCACGGCGCAGCCGTCTCCGTGGGAATGATGTTTGCGGCCGAACTCTCCCGGCTGCTCGGTCGGATCGACGATACCTGCGTGGAGCGTCACCGCAGCATCCTGACAGGCCTCGGCCTGCCGACCCGGTACCGCGGTGGGGCATGGGAGGAACTGTTCACGGCGATGCACCGCGATAAGAAGGCACGCGGATCCGTGCTGCGGTTCGTGCTGCTCGGCAGGGATGGCCGCCCCGGCATCGTGGTCGGTCCTGACCCGCACCTTCTCGTCGCCGCCTACCAGGCGATTGCGGAATAGGATGAGGGGATGACCACCACGTCTCTGCTCGTGCTCAACGGGCCTAACCTCGGGAGGCTGGGTTCGCGCCAGCCCGATGTCTACGGTTCGATGGATTTCACCGCGATGTCGGCGCGTATTCGAGATTTCGCTGCCCAACGCGGCTTTTCCGCCGATGTCCGGCAAACGGATGATGAGTCCGAGCTCATCGGCTGGCTCCACGAGGCCGTGGATGCCCGTGTCGACGTGATCCTCAATCCTGCCGCGTTCACCCACTACTCGTACGCCCTGCACGACGCCGCTGTGCTCGTTCCCGATGCGGGCCTGATGCTTGTCGAGGTACACATCACGAATCCGCAGGCACGCGAACAGTTTCGGCACACCAGCGTCATTTCCTCGGTCGCCTCGGGAGTCATCATGGGGTTCGGGGTGAACTCCTACCTCCTGGCAGTAGAGGCGATCGCCGCAGTGCGCACGCCAACCCGGTAGAATCGACCATTGGCTATCCCAAAGACCCCAAGTGAATGAGAGAAGTTTCTCGTGGCAACGACGAATGATCTGAAAAATGGAACCGTGCTGAACATTGACGGTCAGCTGTGGACCGTCATCGAGTTCCAGCACGTCAAGCCGGGCAAGGGAGGCGCCTTCGTTCGCACGAAACTGAAGAATGTGCTCTCGGGCAAGGTGGTCGATCGCACCTTCAACGCGGGCATGAAGATCGAGACAGCGAACGTCGACAAGCGCGACATGCAGTACCTGTATCGCGATGGGGACGACTTTGTGTTCATGGATTCCGCGGACTACGACCAGATTCTCGTCCCGGGTGCGACCGTTGGGGATGCGGCCCATTACCTGCTGGAGAATCAGGACGTCGTCGTGGCCATCCACGACGGAACGCCGCTGTACGTGGAGCTGCCCGCATCGGTCGTCCTTGAGATCACCTACACGGAACCCGGGTTGCAGGGTGATCGTTCCAGCGCGGGCACAAAGCCCGCGACGCTGGAAACCGGGTACGAGATCCAGGTCCCGCTGTTCGTGGAGGCTGGCACGAAGGTCAAGGTGGATACGCGTACCGGCGACTACCTCGGACGTCAGTAGTTTTTCATGAGCGCACGTACGAAGGCACGCAAGCGTGCCGTTGACCTGCTGTACAGCAGCGACGTCCTGGATCGTCCTCTGGCAGACGTGCTCGCTGCGGAAGCTGCCCGCGCCCTGGAGGAGCCGAGCAGGCGTGTGTCCTGGGAGTATGCGCGCACCATCGTCTCGGGGTACCAGGAACACGCCGATGTGATTGACGAGATGATTTCCTCCTACTCGCGGAACTGGTCACTCGTTCGGATGCCCGCCGTGGATCGCGCAATTCTGCGCGTCGCTGTCTGGGAGATCCTGTTCAACCCGGAGGTCCCGCGCCAGGTTGCCATTGCGGAAGCCGTGGGGCTGGCAGGGGAGTTGTCTACCGATGAGTCCGGGGCGTTCGTGAATGGACTGCTGGCCTCGATAGCCGCATCAGCGTAAGGTCTACTGCATGTTCTGCCCATTCTGTCGTCATCCAGATTCTCGAGTCGTCGACTCGCGCACCACAGACGACGGGACCGCGATTCGCCGGCGGCGACAATGCCCGGCATGTGGGCGACGATTCAGCACCACGGAGACAGCCAGTCTGCTTGTCGTCAAACGGTCTGGCGTGGTCGAGCCGTTCAGCCGTCAAAAAATCGTCACCGGTGTGCGCAAGGCCTGCCAGGGGCGTCCCGTCACGGAGTCAGACCTGGCGTTGCTCGCGCAGCAGGTTGAGGAGACGGTACGCGCGACGGGAATGAGCCAGGTGGATGCGAACGATATAGGCCTTGCTATTCTGCCGCCGCTGCGGGAACTTGACGAGGTCGCCTATCTGCGTTTCGCGAGCGTGTATCGAGCATTCGACTCCCTCGATGACTTTGAAAACGCGATCCGTGAACTGCGTTCCGACCACCACGAGGGCACGCCGTCGACCGACGGGGACGAGCCGAATCGGGGCGTGCGCTAAACCGACGACGCGACCGATCAGTGCGGAAATTCGCCCCGAGGATGCCGGGGGCGCGGTGAACGGAACCTCCGATACTGGATGGCACGCATCGCCGCATACATTCCGAGGCCACGTTCTCGCTTTTCCGCGCCGAACTTTGCATCCACGCGTTTGCGCACCTGGGCACCGAGAATGAGCAACTCGACGAGGACGATGATCACGTACAAGTAGAGGGCCAGCGTGGAGAACATGATCACATAGGCGTTCTGGACAAGCGACACCATGAGGATGACCACCATGACCGGGATGAGGAATTCAGCCATCGTGGTGCGAGCGTCGACGTAGTCGCGTACGAAGGCGCGTTGTGGCCCTTTGTCTCGCGCCATCAAATAGCGGGGGTCGCCAGCGAGCATCCCCTCGCGAATCTTTTCACGCTCACGACGATCCCGTTCCCTCGCCTGCTTACGGTCGGAGGGCACCAGCGGACGCAGATTCTCTTTCTCGCGGTCCTTGCGGCGCGGAGTCGGGCGTCCCTTGCCCTCTGCCTTGGCCGTTTCGTTCTCGTTTTCACCTGGAGCTTGTTTTGACACGCTGTTCCTCATCCGTCATTGATCCTGAATAAGACTACTCAATTTGCCCGTGGTCATTTGCCGGAGGGTCTCGTGGATCGGAGATACAGGACGTAGAATACGCGGGGTAGGTCACGTAACTGTGGTGGCCTGGGACTTTGGGAAGGACGCGCACGGATGAGCTCAGCAGTTACGGTGACGGAACGGACCCACGGAGTGGCTCTCTCGGACTCCGCGGTGGCAAAGATCAAGGCGCTTTTGGAGGCCGAGGGACGGGACGATTTGCGTCTGCGCGTGGCCGTCCAGCCCGGCGGGTGCTCCGGGCTCATTTACCAGCTGTTCTTTGACGAGCGCCTACTCGACAATGACGCGGTTGTGGAGTTTGACGGCGTGGGCGTTGTCGTCGACAAGATGAGTGGCCCGTATCTGGATGGGGCCACGATCGATTTCCAGGACACCATTCAGCAGCAGGGCTTCACTATCGACAATCCGAATGCCACCGGCACCTGTGCGTGCGGAGATTCCTTCCACTAATTCTTGTTTCATTGCTCGAACTTTGACCTCGTCGAGTGGGGTGTTTTGTGCACAACGCCCGAAAATGCGCGATAGTCTAGAAAAGTGCTGTGAAGATTCACAGCACTCCTGCACACGTCCTGCTACACGATGAGGGTAAAGGTGCTCACGAGACAACGGATCAAGACGGCGGTCAGCGCATCAGCCACTGTGGTTCTGGTCGGCGTCCTGTCGGGATGCACGAATGTCCAGTCCGGCTTCCTGCCAGGGGATGACGGCCTGACCAGCCAGACCGATGGCATTCGCACGATGTGGACGACCGCCTGGGCGGTTCTGCTCGTCATTGGCGTTCTCGTGTGGGGGCTGATCATCTGGTCAGTGATCGCGTACCGCCGCCGGAAGGGGGAAACCGGGCTTCCCCCGCAAATGCGCTACAACATGCCGATCGAGGCGTTGTACACGCTGGTGCCCCTCATCCTCATCATTGGTTTCGGCGCGTACACCATCAATGAGACATATGCGCTCGAGGCGCGCGCCGACGAGACGGACACCTCCGTCGTACACGTCGAAGCAATCGGTCAGCAGTGGACGTGGACCTTCAACTACACCGACGCGGATGTGCATGAGCCTGATGGCATGCCCGCGCAATATGTCTCCGGTGATGACTACGACAGGTCCGAGTTGCCGACGCTCTGGCTTCCGGTAGGTCAGACGGTGGAGATCGCACTCGAGTCGCGCGACGTGGCGCATTCGTTCTGGGTACCGGATTTCCTCTACAAGAAAGATACGATCCCCGGGCGCACGAACTACTGGACGTTCACCCCACAGGTGGAGGGCACGTATAACGGCACCTGTGCCGAGCTCTGCGGCGAATACCACTCCATGATGCTGTTCAACCTCAAAGTCGTCTCCGTTGAGGAATACGAAGCTCACCTCGAGGATCTCGAAGAGCAGGGGTACACGGGCACGATTTCCACGGAGTACAACCGCAACCAGAACCTTCCAGGCGCAAGCGCCAGCACGGGCGCAGAGTAGGGGAGTGCACTCATGACAACAACGACCGTCCTCGAACCGCACGTCCAGATCAGTCCCTCAGCTCAGCGCAAGGGCAACGTTCTCGTGTCCTGGTTGACGTCGACCGATCATAAGACGATCGGGTATATGTACATGATCACCGCGTTTGTGTGGTTCCTCTTTGCGGGAATCCTCGCTCTGATCATTCGTGCACAGCTCGCGGCCCCCGGACTCACGATTGTGGCGTCCAAGGAGCAATACAACGAGCTGTTCACCATGCACGGCACGATCATGCTCCTCATGTTCGCGACACCCCTGTTCGCGGGGTTCGCGAACGTCCTCGTGCCGCTGCAGATCGGCGCACCTGACGTTGCCTTCCCCCGCCTCAACGCGTTTGCCTATTGGCTGTACAGCTTCGGCTCTCTCGTGGCGGTGGGTGGGTTCCTCACCCCCAGCGGTGCGGCGGCCTTCGGGTGGACGGCATATCCGCCGCTGTCCAGTGCCACTTTCTCTCCCAGCGTGGGCGGAGATCTGTGGGTTTTCGGTCTCGGCATTTCGGGCTTTGGCACCATCATCGGTGGCGTGAACTTCCTGACCACGATCATCACCATGCGTGCTCCCGGGATGACCATGTGGCGGATGCCGATCTTCACCTGGAACACCCTGGTAACGTCCATCCTCATCATCATGGCCTTCCCCCCGCTGTCTGCGACTCTCTTCGCTTTGGGCGCAGACCGCATTTGGGGGGCGCACATCTTCGACGCCGCCACCGGCGGCGCGCTCGTGTCACTCCCCTCGCCCGGCGCACAGGCCAACGGTGTGGACGTCAGCCCCGACGGCACGCGTCTCGCCGCCGGCTACGACGACGGCAGCGCGCTGGTGTGGGACATGGAGACCGGCGCGGAGCTGCTGCGCCTGGCGCACGAGGGGCAAGTCGACGACGTGGCCTTCAGCCCCGACGGCGCGCGCATCGCGACGGGCGGCGACAGCGCGATGATGATCTGGGACGCCGCAAGTGGCGCGGAGCAGCTCACGGTGGGATGCTCCGACGACCTGATCGTCGGCGTGGCGTGGAGCCCCGACAGCGCCTACCTGGCGAGCGCAAGCCTCGACGGCAAGGTATGTGTGTGGCATGCACGCACCGGCGAGCGCGTCAGCGAGCTGCGCGGCCACACCACCTCGGTCAACGCCGTGGCCTGGAGCCCCGGCGGCGCGTTTCTGGCAACCGGCGGCGCCGACGGGACAACGCGGCTGTGGGAGCCGTTCGACGGCGCGCAGCTCCTCACGCTCGCCGGCCACGAGGACTGGGTCATGCGCCTGGCGTGGAGCCCGGACGGAACCCGCCTGGTGACTGCATCGCTCGACGACACGGCGCGCGTGTGGGACGTGGGCCTCGTGCCGCCCGACGGCGTGCTGGCGGTGGACTTCAGCCCCGACGACGCGCGCCTGGCGAGCGGCGGAACCCGCGAGGCGCGCGTGTGGGACGCCGCGAGCGGCGCGCAACTCGCGATGCTCGGGACATACCCGAGCAACGTCAACAGCCTGCGCTTCAGCCCCGATGGCGCCCGCGCAGTGGTCGCATCGGTCGAGATCACCAATCTGCCGCCCGTCCCGTGGGGCGCAACGATCCAGGACGCCGCGAGTGGCGAGACATTCCACACGCTCCAGGGCGAGGTCCAGGGCGGTGTCAACCGCGTGGCGTGGCGTCCCGACGGCGCGCAGGTAGCGACGGCGAGCGACGACCAGCTCGTGCGCGTGTGGGACGCGGCCAGCGGCGACATGCTGCACGAGCTGGCCGGACACGCCGAATGGGCCGCGGCGCCTGCCTGGAGCCCGGACGGCTGGAGATGCGCCTCG
>DGEZ01000037.1 GCA_002391425.1 Micrococcales bacterium UBA3913
GTGTCCCGCCCGTAGCCGAACGTCCACTCCCCGACCGCCCCGGCCATGGCGTCGTTGATGACGTATGCGGGGTACCCGGTCACCTGGGAGATCCGCTCCCCCACGGGCTCGCCGCGCCACCCCAGGTGCGGGGCGTTGCGAACGGTCCCGCTCGAGGTTTCGATGACACCGGGGACGGCCACGCCGATGCCCAGCATGTGCTGCGGTTGGAGATCCCGCACCAGCTGGGCTACCACCTCGACGAGTCCGTCAGGAGTGGGGGGCATCTCCTGCGGGATGTACCACTGCTTTCGGATCTGCGTCCCGAAACCCACGATGGCCACGCGCACACCCGTGGTCTCGGGGTTCACGGCCAGCACGGTGTACTCACCCGGGGCGACGGTCGCCGACGGGCGCCCGACATGCCCGCTGGCGGTTGCCGCCTGCTCAGTGACGACGCCCGCATCCACGAGTTCTCCGACGAGCGCGGCGATGGTGGCGCGGTTGAGTCCGGTTTCCCGGGTCAGAGCAGAACGAGGCTGTGCACCGTCACGGTGGATGAGTGTCACCAGCGCCGAGAGGTTGCGCCTGCGCGTCTGATCGTTCTTGTCGGGGTGAACACGCTGGTCCGGCCTGTCTTCTGCCACAGCGCTCCTCCGTTCCGTACAATCTCCAGTTACCGCGCGTCGCATGCCAACGCGCCGCATCCCGTACCCGCTACGTCCCGGCCCGACATTGTGTTCCATCGGGCGGCCCTAACAGTCTGGCACCTGATGCCACGATGTCGCGAGAAGAATCTTCCTGATATGTTGTTGGCAACAACATTTTCACCGATGATGCTGAAAAGGATGCGCCATGGCCTACACCCCCACCCGAGCTGACCGTTTCTCCTTCGGACTGTGGACCGTCGGATATGCAGGAACCGACCCCTTCGGCGGACCCACCCGCCGCGCCCTCGACGTCGTGGACGCGGTCGAGCACCTCGCCGAACTCGGTGCCTACGGGATCACCTTCCACGACGACGACCTGTTTCCCTTCGGCTCCACGCCTCAGGAACGCCAGAAGCAGATCGACCGCCTCACGCAGGCGCTGGCAGACACCGGGCTCATCGTGCCCATGGTGACCACGAACCTGTTCAGCGCCCCCGTGTTCAAAGACGGCGGGTTCACCTCCAACGACCGATCGGTGCGGCGATTCGCGCTGAGAAAGGTGCTGCGGAACATCGATCTGGCCGCGGAACTCGGCGCGAGCACCTTCGTCATGTGGGGTGGGAGAGAGGGCGCCGAATACGACTGGTCCAAGAGCATCCAGCTCGCACTGGAGCGCTACCGGGAGGCCGTCAACCTGCTCACCGAGTACGTCACCGACAAGGGGTACCCCATCCGGTTCGCCATCGAGCCGAAGCCCAACGAACCGCGCGGGGACATCCTATTGCCCACCGTCGGGCACGCTCTCGCCTTCATCGACACCCTCGAGCATCCCGACCTGGTCGGGGTGAACCCCGAGGTCGGGCACGAGCAGATGGCCGGGCTCAACTACGCCGCCGGCATCGCCCAGGCCCTCTACCACGGCAAGCTCTACCACATCGACCTCAACGGCCAACGCGGAATCAAATACGACCAGGACCTCGTGTTCGGGCACGGGGACCTCGTCAACGCGTTCGCCCTGGTCGACCTGTTGGAGAACGGCGGACCCGATGGCGGACCCGCATACACCGGGCCACGGCACTTCGACTACAAGCCCAGCCGCACCGAAGACGCGACGGGAGTGTGGGAGTCGGCCCGGGCGAATATGCGCAACTACCTGATCCTCGCGGAGAAGGCGCGCGCCTTCCGGGCAGACCCCGAGGTGCAGGAGGCCCTCGCATCCGCGCGAGTCACCGAACTGGCACAGCCCACCCTCGGGCCCGCCGAAGACGTGCACGCCCTGCTAGGTGACCGCAGCGCCTTCGAAGACTTCGATGCCGACGCCTACTTCAACGGCCGCGGGTTCGGGTTTGTCCGGCTCCAGCAGCTGGCCACCGAGCATCTGCTGGGAGTCCGGTGACAGGTATGACCACGCTGGTCGCCGGCGTGGACTCCTCCACGCAGAGTTGCAAAGTCGTCATCGTGGATGCGCACAGCGGCCAGCTCGTGCGCAGCGGGCGCGCCGCGCATCCCCCCGGCACCGCGGTCGACCCCGAGGCGTGGTGGCTCGCCCTCACGCAGGCGCTGGCGGCAGCCGGCGGAATCGACGACGTCGCTGCCATCTCCATCGCAGGCCAGCAACACGGCATGGTCGCCCTCGATGAACGCGGCGAGGTCATCCGCGATGCGCTGCTCTGGAACGACACGCGGAGCGCGCGAGCTGCCGAAGAGCTCATCGCAGAGTTCGGCGGCGAACAGCTCGTGCACCGCACCGGGCTGCTGCCGGTCGCATCCTTCACCCTATCCAAAGTGCGCTGGCTGCGCGACGCCGAACCCGAAAACGCCCGCCGCGTGGCGGCCATCGCATTGCCTCACGACTGGCTGAGCTGGCGGCTCGCCGGCTTTGGGCCAGCCGGGCGCTCCCCACGCGGACCCGACGTCAGCGCGCTCACCACCGACCGGTCAGATGCCTCCGGCACCGGGTACTGGCGCCCTGCGGACAACACCTGGGACCACGAGCTATTTACGGCCGCCCTCGGACACGACGCCCTGCTGCCGCGCATCGCCGGGGTATGGGAGCCTGTCGGCCACACACCCGAGGGCGTCGTCATCGGCCCAGGAGCCGGGGACAACGCGGCAGCCGCACTCGGCGTCGGGGCACGCCGCGGTGACGTCATCGTCTCGATCGGGACGAGCGGAACAGTCTTCGCCGTGAGCGAGCACCCCACGGCCGACCCCAGTGGGACCGTCGCCGGATTCGCCGACGCCACCGGCAGGTACCTTCCCCTGGTGGCTACCCTGAACGCAGCGCGCGTCCTGGACACGATTGCCGCGCTGCTCGACGTGGACCACGAGACGCTCAGCGCCCTGGCTCTGGCCGGCACCGCCAGCGAACTGCGCCTCGTGCCCTACTTCGACGGCGAGCGAACCCCAAACCTGCCGGAGGCAACCGCGAGCCTGCTCGGGATGACCCATGCCTCGACAACACGGGAAAACCTGGCCCGCGCCGCCGTCGTCGGGATGCTCTCCGGCCTCAATGCGGGCGTGACCGCACTGCGCGAACACGGGGTGCGGCCCGAGCGCGCTCTGCTCATCGGCGGTGGGGCACAGTCTGCGGCCGTGCGCCGCCTCGCCCCCGAGGTGCTCGGACTCGACATCCAGGTTCCGGCGCCCGCCGAATACGTCGCCCTGGGTGCCGCACAGCAAGCAGCACG
>DGEZ01000052.1 GCA_002391425.1 Micrococcales bacterium UBA3913
AGGTCGTCCGGGTCCTCCAGGCCAATCGAGAGGCGTACCAGCGTCGGGGTGATCTCGAAGCTCGGGTGGCGGTCCCGGTGAGTGATCCGCAACGGCTGGACGGCCAGCGAGCGTGCATCCCCGATGTTCGCCGACAACGAGAACAGCTGCAGCCCGGAGAAGAAACCGCGCACCGACGACTCGTCCCCGGCGAGCTCGAAGGAGAGCACCCCGCCCACGCCGCGCGGGAAGTTCTCGCGGGAGGACTCGTCTAGCCCTGAGTAGTGCACGCGCACCACGTTGGGCTGCTTCGCCAACCACGCGGCCACGCGCGTGGCCGAAGCGACCTGCTGGGTGAGCCGCTGCGGGAGGGTCTCCAGGCCGAGCACCGTCAGGTAGGCCTCGAACGGCCCCAGGATTCCGCCGAAAAGCTGCAGCTGCCACTTGCGCAGGCGCTGATGGTACGCGTCCGCCCCGAACAGCTCCACGAAGCTGCGAGCCTGTCCTGTGGCGTGGTCCGCCAGGAACGGGGTCGGCTCGGTGAACTGCGGGAACAGCCCGCCGGACCAGTCGAAGGAGCCCGCATCCACCACCAGGCCGCCGATCGCGTTCCCGTGCCCGTTGATCCCCTTCGTGCTGGAGTACACCACGATGTCGGCGCCCAGCTGGGCCGGGTCGTACAGGAACGGGGTCGGGATCGTGTTGTCGACGATCAGGGGGATGCGGTGCTCGTGCGCCACCCGAGCCACCGTCGCCGTGTCCAGCAGAGTCGTGAACGGGTTCGACACGGTCTCGGCGAACACGGCGCGCGTGCGCGGGGTGACCGCGGCGGCCAGAGCCTCCGGGTCGTTGATGTTCGACACGAAGTCCGTTTCGATCCCGAACTCGGGCAGTGCCCGGTCTAGCAGGTCGAAACTGTGCCCGTACAGCTCGGTGGAGGAAATCACGCGGTCCCCCGGCCGCAGGATGTTCAGCAGGGCGCCTGAGACTGCGGCCATGCCGGAGGCGAACGCGGTCACCTGCCCTCCCCCGCTCAACGCCGAGACGCGCCCTTCCAGGGTGTGCACCGTGGGGTTGCCGGAGCGGCCATAGGTGAAGCCTGCCTCCTGGCCGTTGGCCAAGCGCAGCGAGCGGTCGAAGTCGCCGAACTCGAACGCCACGCTCGGGTACAGCGGGGGAATGACCGATCCAAAGTGCTCGCGCGGGTCGTACCCCGCATGCACAGAGTTCGTCAGGGGGCTCTCAGAATTCGTCATATCGATCAGATCTCTTCACATTTACCGGCTGCACGGCTCACAGCTCGGGCATGTCAGAGCCATCGTATGCGCGCGTGCTGTGCGGACCCGGCTGATGTGACGAAATATTGCGGCGCGCAGCACGTGGACACGAGTATGGCCCGGCGCACGCCCCCGAGCATCCCGTGTGAAGAACTGTGACACGATCACGCGGATGCGCCCCGACTCCGCCACATACCGGCCAGCCACAGCAGCACGCTCACCGCTGCCAGCGCGCAGCCGACCCACCAGTAGCCAGCCACCCACCGGTTCGTGGTGCCGTAGATCTCCAGCACGCCCTGCAGCGCGGAGCCGGTCGACAACGTAGCCACCGCGCAGGCGAGCGCCAGCGGCCGCCACGGCCCACCCACATCCAGACGCGAAAAACACCACAACACGAGCTCGGGGAGGGCACCGGCGAGAAGCGGCACCAGGCACAAGCCCACCATGAACACCGACACCACGCCGTGCGAGAACGACTCGTAGACGGCACTGAACACGGCACAGCCCGCGGCCACTGCCAGGTAGCCGAAAAACCGACGCCGGGGGCTACCCGATGTAGAGGATGTCACTGACCGCCCTCTCCGAGATCTCCCCGCCATTCGTGGTCGGGTTGTTCACCACAGACCCGTCGAAAACCATTGTCGACGAGCCTCCCCCATCCAGGTTGTACGCCTGGACCGCGCCCAGGTCCTGCAAGAAATCCGCCAGCTCGACCAGCGACAGACCCGCACTCTCCTCCGTGCGGCCATCGGCGACCACGAACACGTAGTGGCCGTCGCCGAGGTACCCGACCGCGGTGCGCGGGTTACTCGTCATTGCCTGGTCCACCTCGTCGCCGGCATCCACCACCACGGCCGAGTCCACGACCAGTGCGGGGCCGAACGAGAGCACCTGCACCGCTCCGGCGGCCACCAGGTCCTCAGCGGTCCAGTCGCCCTCCGAGATCACCGACATCGACGCATCCGACCAGACCACCATGTCTTGCTGGTCGTCGCCGGCAGATTCATCCCGCAGTACCTCCCCGTTGCGCACCACGAACCCTGACTCGCGCGCACCATAGAAGTCGCCGTTGATCGCCAGGCGGGCGCCCACTGAGTCCGCAATGTTCGAGGTCGTGTCCGTCACATTCCTGCCGTAGGTGTTGTCGGCCAGGGCCGCCTGGATCGTGTCACCCTCAGCCAGTTGGATGTCTGCCACGTACACGGTCGTGTCATCCAGGCGCTGCGACGACACCGACACTGACGTCTCCGCCGAAGCCTCAGCTGATGCCGAACCGGTTGCTCCCGCGGATGTATCGCCGGAGGCATCGGCAAAAGCATCGGCAGACTCTGAGGATGCGCCCAGAGCCGATGACACCCCGCTGGCCACCACCGCCAGGCGCTGCTCGAACACGAACGTATCCAGTAGGGTGAACACTGCCGAGGCCACCAGCAGGATGCTGAACACCGCCGCCACCGCGCGCCTGGCCACGGCACGCCTGGCCACATCCCGCCTCACCGGCGGTCACCCCCGGCTGCCCACCGCGGCGAAAACACGACGCCGCGCTGAACGCTGAAACTGACCACGAAAAGCACCACCCCGCTGATCACTTTCGCCAGGTACGGGTCGACACCCAACGGCCCGGACAGCACAAGAAGCAGCAGCGTGTCCGCCACCAACACGGTACCGGCCAGCAGCGCGTAACCGAGCAGGCTCGCCAGCACGCTCCCCCGGTGTCGGAACACCAGGCGGCGATTAATCAGAAAATTCACCGACGCGCTCACCAGGCGCGCCACGACGTTCGCAAACACGACACGCGACGGCGAGGACGCTGCCCCCGAGACGGCCACCAGGACCGCGAACAGCGCGAAATCGACGGCCCACGAGAATAGCGACGACGCCGAAA
>DGEZ01000016.1:0-8686 GCA_002391425.1 Micrococcales bacterium UBA3913
ACCTTCCAGCGCATCTACGACGCGGAGTACCGCGAGCGTTTCGAAGCGAAGGGGCTGTTCTACGAGCACCGGCTCATCGACGACATGGTGGCGGTTGCGCTGCGGTCGGACGGCGGCTACGTCTGGGCGGCGAAGAACTACGACGGGGATGTGGAGTCCGACCTTGTCGCGCAGGGCTTCGGCTCCCTCGGCCTCATGACGAGCATGCTGCTGACCCCGGACGGGCAGGTGGCGCTGTCTGAGGCGGCCCACGGCACCGTGACACGGTTCTACCGGCGCTGGATTACCGGCAAGCCGACCTCGGTGAACCCCATTGCGTCGATCTTCGCCTGGACGCGTGCGCTGCAGCACCGCGCGAAGCTGGACGGAACCCCGGATGTGGCCGAGTTCGCGCAGACGATCGAAGACGTGATCATCGAGACGGTCGAGGCTGGGACGATGACGCGCGATCTGGCCCTGCTGATCGGCCCGGAGGAGCCGTGGCTGACCTTCGAGCAGTTCCAGGACGTCATCACGACGAATGTGGCGAAAAAACTGACGGCCGGCGCCTGAGCGCCGGGGCGTTGAGGGGCGGAAGCGGGGGCTTCCGCCCCTTTTTCAAGGGGTGGGGGAAGTTTTCTTTCCGAACTGTGGGGTGTTCCGTTCCGAACGGGGTGTTCCGTTCCGAACTGCAGGATGTGGGCGGGGCCGTGTCACATAGGGGGATGGGTGCCTCGAGTTCCTGCAGTTCGGTGGGGAACTCCCGTGAAAGTCACCACCCTACCTCTCCAGTGGTTTCGAAACACGCCGGACACATAATTGTTCACTTTATTAACTTATTGTTACAATGAGCGCGCGATAGCCCCTCCCGCTTGATTTTCAATTGTTAGTAAGGTGGACTAACGATTGTGAGCACCGATGTCACCGTTGCACAGTCAGCTCCGGGGCCCCGTACCGGGCGCCGCCGGCTGGTCAAGGTGCTGCCCGAGGACGCCCGACGTCACAACAAGTCCCTCGTGCTCCAGGCACTCTTCCCTGAGGCGGAACTGTCTCGCGCTGACATCGCCCGAATGACAGGGCTCACCCGCGTCACGGTCTCCGATCTTGTCGGTGAACTCGCCGAGGAAGGCCTGGTCCGTGAACTTGGTCAGAAGGAATCCAAGCGGCCCGGGAAACCCGGGACGCTCCTGTCTATCAACCCGTACGCGCGAGTGCTCGTCGCACTCGACCTGTCGGACTCCGAAACCCTGAACGGGGCACTCGTCGATCTCTCCGGGCGCGTCCTGTCGCGCGACGCGGTAACCATCGGCGGCGCGGTCGGAGAAACCGCGGTCACCGCCACCATCGAGTTGGCTCAGAAGCTCGTCGCCGTAGCAGACCGGCCCGTGCTCGGCGTCGGAATCGGAACACCCGGCATGGTGGATGCGGACGGGGTCGTGCTCCACGCCCCGAACAGGTCCTGGGAGTCGGTTCCGCTGCGAGAACGCGTCGCCGAGGCGCTCGAACTGCCCGTGCTTGTGAGCAACGACGCCGACGCGGCGGCACGCGCCGAACACTCCTACGGGGGACGCGCGGAGACGGTCCTCGTCGTGCACGTCGCGCTCGGCGTCGGGGCTGGACTCTTCATCAACGGCAAGCTCGTGCATGGACACCGGTCCGCCGCGGGCGAGATCGGCCACGTGTCCATTCAAGACGACGGGGTGCTATGCGCCTGCGGCAAGCGGGGTTGCTTGGAGACGTTCACCTCGGTACCCGCTCTGCGCGCTCAGCTCGACGAGCTGACGGGGGAGCCCACCGACCTCAGCCAGCGCGCCGCGATTCTTTCCGGGGCTGGCGAGAAGCTGTCTCGCGTCGTGGCCCCTCTGGTGGCAGCAATCGACTTCGACGAGATCGTGCTCAGCGGTCCGCTCGACCTGCTTGGCGGAGACCTTGTGGACTCCGTTCGGGAGAATGTGCGCATGCGCACGCGTTCGGCGTTTCGGAACGACGTGCCTGTGCGGACAACCGACCTTGGCGAGGACACCGTCCTCCTGGGGGCGGCGGCAATGGTCCTCTCGGGCCAACTGGGGGTGTCCTAGAACTGCGATCCAGGAACACCCCCAATAGCACCAACTGAAGGTTGACATTCAGCTCGTCAATCACATGAAAGAACTGAAAGGAAGGCACCCTGACATGAAGAAAAGGATGCTCTCTGCCGGAGCCATTGTACTGGCCTCGGCTTTGGCATTGACAGGCTGCTCCAGCGGAAGCAGCGAGTCGTCATCCCCCGTATCCGAAGACGCCAGCGGCCAGGACATTACCCTCTGGCTCGCCGGCTCGGACACCCCGGATGAACTGCGTCAATACCTCATCGACACCTATGCGGAGACCACAGGCGGCACCCTCACCATTGAGGAGCAGGCGTGGGGCGACCTGATCTCCAACCTGACCACAGCGCTGCCAGACTCGGCCAACACCCCGGATGTTGTCGAGATCGGGAACACCCAGTCTGCCACCTTCACCACGGCAGGCGCATTCCTCGACATCAGCGACATGGTCGAGGAGCTTGGCGGGGATGACCTGCTGCAGGGCTTCCTCGAGGCAGGCAGTGTCGGCGACACCACCTATGCGGTGCCGTACTACGCAGGTTCTCGCGTCGTGTTCTACCGCAAGGACATCTGGGAGGCCGCCGGTCTGACCGTCCCGAGCACCCTCGAAGAGTTCAACGAGGATGTCAAGACGCTCAAGAGCAGCGACCAGGCTGGTCTGTGGATCGGTGGATCTGATTGGCGCAACGCGATCTCCTGGATCTTCGCCAACGGCGGGGAGCTCGCTACCTACGACGGCAGCACCTGGACATCCACGTTCTCCGACGCGAACACGATCACGGGGCTCGAGCAGTTCCAGGACCTGTTCCAGAACGCCTCCACCGCATCCACCACGGATACCGATGCCGAGACGTACCTGAAGCTCAACGACGCCACCGACACCGGGACGCCCGATGCCGCAACCGCGCTCGCGCCGAGCTGGGCGTACTGGTCTATCGGCGACCCGGTCACCCTGGAGGACGGGACCGAGGGCGTTGAGTGGAATGACGACAAGTGGGGCGTGTTCGCCCTCCCCGGTGTGGATGGCGGCGTCGCCCCCGTCTTCGC
Source organism: Micrococcales bacterium UBA3913 (assembly GCA_002391425.1). GTDB lineage: Bacteria > Actinomycetota > Actinomycetes > Actinomycetales > Microbacteriaceae > UBA3913. The sequence continues at coordinate 3,114 of DGEZ01000016.1, forward strand.
CGGTGGCTCCAACATCGCGATCTCGGCGGCCAGCACGAAGCAGGCCGGTGCGAAGGAACTCCTGAAGATCATCTTCTCCGAGGAGTACCAGACGATGCTCGCCGAGAACGGGCTGCTGCCGGGTAACACCAGCTACAACAGCGCTGTTCCGGAGTCGGTGTACAGCGAGGCGGCCGTCACGGCTGCCGAGAACGCCAAGCTCACCCCGGCTGCCCCGGGTTGGGCTGCGCTGGAGGAGTCCGGCCTGCTGGAGGAGTTCTTCAGCAAGGTTGCGGACGGCGGAGACATCGAGGCACTCGCTGCCGAGTACGATCCGCAGTTCACGGAATACCTCAACCAGTAGGACAAAACTCCCCGGTGGCATCCCGCCCCGCACATAGGGATGCCACCGGGGGCCTTCGGGCCCCAAGTTGTGAGCAGGAACATATGACAACAGCTGCGGCGACCGCACCGGTTCGCGCCCCCCAGAAACCCCGCAGGAGACGTGTCCACTGGCGCAAAAGAATCGCCCCGTGGATCCTCCTGGCGCCCTCGATCGCCATACTGATTATCGGGATGGGCTACCCCCTCATCTGGCAGCTGGTGACCTCCTTCCAGGACTACGGCCTGGCCCAGCAATTCGGACAGCCCGCCGACTTCGTGGGCCTATCCAACTACATCGACTTTCTGACCACACCGACCACGCTGGGCGTCATCGGCCGGTCGCTGCTGTTCTGCCTCGTGACCGCCGTGGTCACCATCATCATCGGTTTGCTGCTGGCCGTGCTGTTATCGGCGGTGGGGTCTGTGGCTCGGATCACCCTGCAGATCGCGCTGCTGCTGGCGTGGGCAACGCCGGTGGCCGCATCCATGACCGTGTGGACCTGGCTGTTCGACCGGCGCAACGGCATGGTCAACTACCTGCTCAACAACGTTCTTCACCTCAACGTCGGATACCTCGACTGGCTCGCCGACCCGACCACCTTCTACATCGTGGCGATGGTGATCGTGGTGTGGATGTCCGTTCCGTTCGTCGCATTCTCGCTGTACGCGGGCCTCACCCAGGTCTCCGAGGAGGTGCTCGAGGCCGCCCAGCTGGATGGGGCCAGCGCCTTCCAGCGCCTGCGGTTCATCCTGCTGCCGATGGTCCGTCCCGTGCTGCGCCTCGTGCTGCTGCTCAACCTGATCTGGGATCTGCGCGTGTTCACGCAGATCCGGATGCTCCAGGACTCCGGCGGCCAGACCACAGACTTCGACCTGTTGGGCACCTACATCTACCGGATCGGGACCGGGGCCCAGGCCTTCGGTATGGCTGCGGCCGTCAGCGTGTTCGTGCTCGTGCTCACCCTGGTCGTGAGCGCACCCTATGTACGACTTCTGCTCAAGGAGGATGACGAATGACGACGAGACGACGGGTTCGTCCCGGAAAGCTTCTGCTCGGTGCGCTCGCCATCGCGATCGCGATCGCGTGGGTGTTCCCCGTCTACTGGATGATCAACTCATCCTTCTTGGCGAACACGACGCTAATGTCAGCGACCCCGACCTGGATCCCCTTCGGCGGCAGCCTCAAGAACTACGCGAACGCGCTCGCCGACGGGTCCTTCTTCCGCGCGCTGAGCGTGAGCCTGGTCGTCACCCTCATCGCGGTCGCGGCCTGCCTGGTGTTCGCTTTTCTCGCCTCGGTCGCGATCTCACGGTTCCGGTTCCGGGGTCGCAAAGGCTTCATCCTCGCGATCCTCGCCATCCAGATGCTGCCAGCCGAGGGCCTGTTCATCGCGCAGTACAAGATGATGTCCACCTTTGGCCTGGTGAACAACATCCTCGGCGTGAGCATCCTGTACATCGCCTTGATCGTGCCGTTCACGGTGTGGATGCTGCGCGGATTCGTCGCCGGGGTGCCGGTCGAGTTGGAAGAGGCGGCGATGGTAGATGGGCTCAGCCGCACCCAGGCGTTCCTGCGGATCACGTTCCCGTTGCTGGCGCCGGGACTCGTCGCCAGCGGGGTGTACGCCTTCCTGCAGTGTTGGAACGAGTTCACGATCGCGCTCGTGCTGCTCACCAGCGATTCGAAGCACACCCTGCCGCTGTGGCTGCGCTCGTTCTTGCAGCAGTCCACGACGCGCGCCATTGACTGGGGCGAGGTCATGGCCGCATCCACCCTGGTCGCCATCCCGGTGATCATCTTCTTCGTCCTCGTCCAGGGCAAGATGACCTCTGGCCTCGTCTCGGGAGCGGTGAAGGGCTGATGGGAGACGCACTGGACCGGGCCATCCAGACGGTACTGATGCCCGGTTTTCGGGGGTACTCTGCCCCGGCGTGGCTGCTCGACGAACTCGACGCCGGGCTGGGCGGGGTCTGCCTGTTCGGCATGAACGTCATCGACAGGGCCCAACTGGGGATGCTCACCGGCGGGCTGCGCGAGGCGAACCCGAACATCGTGATCGCCATCGATGAGGAGGGCGGTGAGGTGTCCCGCCTCGACCACCTCACCGGTTCGGACACCCCGACCGCGGCACACCTGGGCCGGATCGATGACACCGCGCTGACCCGAGAGGTGTACCAGGCGATCGGTCGCGACCTCGCCGCTGTCGGGGTCACCGCGGACTTCGCCCCCGACGCGGACGTGAACTCGAACCCGAGGAACCCGGTGATCGGCACGCGCAGCTTCGGGGCGGATGCGGGGCTCGTCTCGCGGCATGTGGCCGCCGCCGTGACCGGGCTGCAACAGAGCTTCGTGGCCGCGGTCACGAAGCACTTCCCGGGCCACGGGGACACCGCGGTGGACTCGCACCTGGGGCTCCCCACTGTTGACCTCACCGAGCAGCAGCTGCGGGAGCGGGAGCTGCTTCCCTTCCTCGCCGCGATCGGCGCTGGGGTGCGAGGGATCATGACCTCGCACATCCTGTTGCCGGACCTCGACGCTGAGGCCCCCGCGACGATGAGCCGGCGCATCCTCACGGAGCTGTTGCGAGGAGAACTCGGGTACACCGGGACGATCGTCTCGGACGCCCTCGACATGCGCGGAGCCAGCGGCTCGCTCGGCATCCCCGAGGCGGCGGTCCGGGCACTGGCCGCCGGATGCGACCTGTTGTGCATCGGAACCGACAACACGGCCACCCAGCTCGCCGAGTTGCGTGCGCACGTGCGTGAGGCGGTCCGTGACGGCCGGCTGAGCGAGTCGCGCCTGCTGGATGCGGCCGAACGGGCCCGTGCTCTCGGTGCGAGCGCGCAGCAGGAGCACGCGCCAGGCGGCGGTTCGGTAGAGGCCGGGCAGGCGGCGCACTGGGTGCGGCCTCAGGCATTCGTCGTGCGACGTCCCATTGCGGCGGTCGGGGCGAATCCCGTGCTTGTGCGCATCCAGGACACGCCGAACAACGCGGTTGGGACCGTCGAGTGGGGGCTCGGCGACTACCTGGGTGACGCGCTTGCGCAGGTGTTCCCCGGGGCGTTGTGCGTGGACATCCACCCTGGGGAAGCGCTCCCGGCGCGGCTCCTTGGCGACGGCCGTGCCGTGGTGGTTCAGGCCCGCGGGATGTCCGTCAACCCAGACACCGCGCGGGCGGTCGCCGACGTGCGTGAGGCAGCGCTGCAGGCCGTCGTCGTGGAGCTGGGATGGGCCGACGCCTCGGCCCCCGGGGAATGGGACATCGCGACATTCGGGGCGAACCGCGCGCTCGCGCTGGCGCTGGCCGCCATGCTGCGCGACGGGGTCACAGCAGAGGGGGTCCGCGCGTGATCGTCGGAGTAGATGTGGGTGGCTCAAACGTTCACGGGGTCATCCTGAGCAGTCAGGGCAGCGGCATCGCCGAGGCGACCCGCGATACACCGCGGGGTCCGGAGCAGATCTTCGCGGCGATGTGTGAGGTCATCGACGAGCTTCTCGCCGCCGCCCAGCCCGATGCCAGGGACGCGGTGGTCGCCATCGGGGTGGGGACCCCGGGAACGGTGGATGTGCGCAGCGGCGTCGTCGAGAACGCCGTTAACCTGGCGGTATCTGACCCGTGGGCTCTGGCGCAGTTGCTGCGGGACCGGTACGGGGTGCCCGCGCACGTGGACAACGACGTGAAGGCCACGGCTCGGGGGGCGATGGCGTGGCTCGCCTCAGAGCACGTCTCCAGTCTCGTATACGTGAACGTGGGAACGGGGGTCGCCTGCGCGTGCGTCGCCAACGGGGAAATCGTGCGCGGCGCAGACAATATCGCCGGGGAGATCGGGCACATCCCGGTGGATCCGGCCGGCGCGGCGTGCGCGTGCGGCCAGGTGGGGTGTTTGGAGACCGTCATCGGGGGCGGGGCGATCATGGCCCGGTTGGCAGGGCAGGCGCAGAGCATCTCCGACCTCTTCGCACCGGACGCAGAGGGGAAGACGGCCCTGGAAACCGAGCGTGCCCGCATCCTCACCGGGATCGCACTGGCGGTGGAGCTCGTCACGCTCACCTACGGTGCCGATCGGGTCGTTCTCGGGGGTGGCGTGATCTCGCGCATCCCCGATGTTATTGGTCGCGTGTCGGAGATCCTACGGACCCGGGCGGCGCATTCCGGGCTACTTACCTCCCTCCGGCTTCACGAGCGGGTGCGTCTGGCTCCCGCGGGTATAGCTCTGGCGGCCATAGGTGCCGCTCTCACGGCTGCGCCGAGCGGTGAGGATCAGAAAGGAAAGTAACCATGGAGATTGTCATCGCCCCGGCGAAGGAGGATCTTGCGGCTGTGGCTGCGGATTCTTTGGCGCGGCAGATTCGTGTGAATCCGCAGTTTGTGTTGGGGTTGGCCACGGGGTCGACGCCGTTGCCGTTGTATCGGGCGTTGAAGAGGCATGCGGATGCGGGGGTGGATTTTTCTCAGGTGCGTGGTTTCGCGTTGGATGAGTATGTGGGGATTCCTGAGGAGCATCCGGAGAGTTATGCGTCGGTGATTCGTACGCAGGTGGTGGAGCCGTTGGGGATGAACCCGGATCTTGTGCATGTGCCGCCGGCGCGGGCGTCTGATCTTGCTGCTGCTGCGGAGGATTATGAGCGGCGGATTCGGGAGGCCGGGGGTGTGGATGTGCAGATCCTGGGTATTGGTGCGAATGGGCATATTGGGTTCAATGAGCCGACGTCGTCGTTTGCGTCTCGTACTCGGATTAAGACGCTCGCGCCGCAGACGCGTGCGGATAATGCCCGGTTCTTTGATTCGATTGATGAGGTTCCGACGCATTGTATGACGCAGGGGTTGGGCACGATTTTGGATGCGAAGAAGGTTTTCCTGTTCGCGTTCGGGGAGAACAAGGCGGATGCGGTCGCTGGTGCGGTGGAGGGGCCGGTGACGGCGATGTGCCCGGGGTCGGTGTTGCAGTTCCACCAACACGCGGTGTTCTTCGTGGACGAGGCTGCGGCGTCGAAGCTGGCAAACACGGAGTACTACCGGTACGTGTTTGAGCACAAGCCCACGTGGCAGGTGCTGTAAGGGTACGTTTTGGGGGGGTTCCCGGATGTTGCGTTGACTCCGGGCCCCTGGTTGCGGGTCTTGGGTCCGGGTCCCCCGGTGGGTTTGTTCTCCCCCCAAGGTTGTTGCTACCGAAGTGACGGAACCGGGGGCCTTGACCCTGCATATACG
>DGEZ01000016.1:8992-9905 GCA_002391425.1 Micrococcales bacterium UBA3913
GGGCCAGAGGCCGCACCGGGAAGGGGCCAGAGGCCACGTCAAGGGGGATACCAGAACCGGCCGAGGGAAAGCCAACCCAGGAGACCTGGGGCCTACCCCGGGCTCAGCCCTCGTACTGCAGGATGTACAGCCCCGCGTTGTAGTCCGTCATGTAGGCAAGCCCCTGCCGATCCACGAACACATCGAAGTTCTGGATGACCCGGGGCCGCCCGGGGCGAATGTCCACCAGGCGCTCAGGCGCGGGCGGAACCCACGCACCCACCTCGTTCGGCCGGAACGGGTCCGTGATGTCGAACGCGCGCAGACCCGCGTTCTGGTAGGTGGCGAACAGGAGGGTGTCACTCTGGAACGACCCGGGCCGATTCTCGTGCAGGTTGTGCGGGCCGAAATGCCCTCCCTTGGCCACATAGTCGGTGTCGTCGGGGTTGGGAAGGGTGGACACGGGCCACGGGTTGCGCGGGTTGCGGATATCGAACACCCAGGTGCGCTTGACCCCGTCGGCGGCGTTGTCGGCGATGCCCTCGTCGGCAACCACCAGCAGGTCGCGCTCCGGCAGGGGCAACGCCGTGTGGGTTCCCCCGCCGAACGGGTCTGACCAGTTCTGCCAGGAGATCAGCTCGGGATGCTCGCGGTCGTGTATGTCCAGCAGGGTAAGCCCGCCGTCCCGCCACGAGGCGTACGCCGTGTCCCCGCTGATGATCGCGTGGTGCAGACCGTACCGCCAGCGGGACGCGTCCCAGCTGGGCTGCTCACCGGCGGCTGTGTGCATCCCGGGCAGCCACCAGCGCCCGACGATCTGCGGCTTCTGCGGGTTCTCCAGGTCGATGATGATGAGGATGTAGTCGGAGTATCCGTCGAGCAGGGCGGAGGCGTACGCCCAGCGCCCTCCGGGGTACCAGAGGCGGTGTAATCC
>DGEZ01000122.1:0-1777 GCA_002391425.1 Micrococcales bacterium UBA3913
ACGAGCAGGCCCGCCGCCTGCACCCCGATCACGGTGACCACCGGTATCGCTGCGTTGCGCACGCCGTGGCGCCGGTAGGCGGATAGTTTCCCCATCCCCTTCGCCTCGGCCGTGCGCATGTAGTCCTCGCCGAGCACATCCAGGCTGCTCGAGCGCACGTACCGGGCCAGCAGCGCGCCCTGGACCAGCCCGATCGTCACGATCGGCAGCGTCGCCTGTGCGAGGAAACCGGGGAGCGACACCGCCGGGCTCGTCCAGCCGCCCGAGGGCAACCAGCGCAACCCCACCGCGAACACGCTGACCAGCAGCAGCGCGGTGATGAAGCTCGGCACCGCGATGCCCAGTTGGCTCACCCCGGCCAGTACGGTGCCGCGCGCGCGGCGCTGCCAGAGCGCAGCCAGCGCCCCCAGCGGCCAGGCGATGACGATGGCGAGCAGCTCGCCGCCGGCCACCAGCCAACCGGAGACGGCCAGTTTCTGGGCAATCAACGGACCGACCTCCAGGCCCGTCACATACGAGGTGCCGAGGTCGCCCCGGAGCGCCCCGCCAGCCCAGTCCAGGTACTGCACCACCAGGGGGCGGTCCAGCCCGAACTCGGCGCGCAACTGCGCCAGCGCCTCCGGGGTGGCGTTCACCCCGAGCGCGACCTGCGCCGGGTCCCCCGGGAGCACGGCCAGCAGCAGGAACACCGCGACCGAGCCGAGCACGAGCGTGACCAGCAGGATGCCGGTGCGCCGAAGGATCCGCGCGAGCATCCCGCCGCCTAGGACCACGACACGTTGGTGACGTTCAGAGACTCCCCCAGCAGGTTGACCGGCAGCCCGGTGACCCCGGCCGCCGTGATCGTCACGTACGCCTGCAGGTACAGCCAGTCACTCACCGCCAGGTCGGACAGCAGTTTCGCCGCCTGCCGCATGTACTGGGTCTGCTCATCGGTGCTGCCCTCGTCGGCGCGGGAGACGAGGTCCTGGAATTCGGCGTTGTCGAAACCCCAGTAGTAGTCGGGGTTCGCGTAGGTGAGGATGTCGCGCGCCTCGACGTGGGTGACGATCGACATGTCGTAGTCGTGCCCGGTGAAGACGTCCTCCAGCCAGACCGCAGGGAACTCCAGGGTCTCAATCTCAACGGTGAGGCCGACAGCGGTCAGGTCCGACTGCACCTGCTGCGCGGCGGCCTGCACATTTTCCAGGTTGGGGATGCGGAAGCGGATCGTCTCCCCGGCCACGCCGGCCTCCTCGATCAACTCGCGCGCCTTAGCGGGGTCGTACGGGTAGGCGTCGACCAGGGACGCGTCGTACCACGGGTCCGTGGGGGGAACCATCGACCCGATCAGGGTCCCGGTGCCCCCGGTCGCGTTCTGGATGAGCGTCTCGCGATCGATCGCGTAGGAGACGGCCTGGCGCACGCGCGCATCCGTGAAGATGCCGCTCGCATTGTTCAGGGACAGCACCACCTCGGAGTTCGTGGACCCGCTGTAGGTGGTGAACTCGGCGGTGTCGGAGAACAGGCTCATCGAGTCGAACGAGGGCAGCCCGGAGATCGCGTCGATACCCCCGGTGAGCAGTGCGTTGTTGAGCGCGTTCGAGTCGTCGAAGTAGCGCAGCGTCACGGTGCTGAGCGCCGGGGTCTGGCCCCAGTAGTCGCTGCGGGCGGCCAGGACGAGCGAGTCGCCGGGGGTGAAACTGTCCACGGTGAACGGTCCGGTGCCGACCGCGGTGTTGGCGAGGTCGTCGACGGCGTTCGGCGTGAACATCGCCCCGATCCGGGTGGTCATCCG
>DGEZ01000122.1:2047-2562 GCA_002391425.1 Micrococcales bacterium UBA3913
GTGTCGACCACATCCATGTAGCTCTTCAGCGAGATCGTCCAGGCGTCGCTCTGGACGCGCTCGATGTTCCACTTCACGGTCTCGGCTGTGAACGGGTCGCCGTTGCTGAACGTGACGCCGTCGGCGAGGGTGAAGGTGTAGGTGCGGTTGTCGTCGCTGACCTCCCAGCTTTCGGCCAGGAGCGGTTCGATCTCGCCGTCATCGCTGAGGGTGACGAGGCCCTCGTACACATTGTCGAGCAGGGCTTGGGGGATGGCCGCACCGTCCGTGGTGGTGAAGTCCAGGTTCGCGGGTTCCGCGGACAGGCCGATCGTGATGTCATCTTTCGCCGCGGTGCTGGTGTCGCCCTCTGCGGCGCACCCGGTGACGGCGAGCACCATCGTGAGCCCAATCGCTGCAAAAATGCGTGTCTTCTTCATGGGTCCTCTCAGAATATGCCATCCGGGCCGCCTCCATTATCGACGCTGCGCGCCTGCGGCGCACCTTGAAGGCACCGGCGCCCCGTTCGGGCGCCG
>DGEZ01000122.1:2789-4400 GCA_002391425.1 Micrococcales bacterium UBA3913
TTCGGGCGCCGCCTCCCACCAAAGTGACGGAACCGGAGACACCCATCCCCACATAGCCGATGGACCTCGCCAGATCCGTCACTTTGGTCGGGCAGGGGTCATGGAGCGGCCCCGGACGGGTTGGGAGGCAGCCCAGAAGGGCTGGACGGCCGGGCAATACCCTGGGGTGAGGCGTACTCGGTGAGGAACACCCACCCGAGGGCCAGCCACACCCCAGGGCCAAGCACCCGTCCCGGGGCCAACCACAGCCCAGGGCCGTAAGCTGGTCACGATATGGCACACCTTCTTGGCGCAGAAAACCTTCACCTCGAATACCCGACCCGGGTGGTCTTCGACTCTGTCACCCTAGGGGTCGCGGAGGGCGACAGGATCGGCATCGTCGGCCGCAATGGCGACGGGAAGTCGAGTCTGCTAGCTATGCTCGCCGGCCTTCGCGCGCCGGACTCGGGCCAGGTGACCCGACGCCGCGGCATCCGCGTCGGGGTCCTTGCCCAGGCGGACAACTTCGCCCCCGACGAGACGGTGGGGCACGCGATCGTCGGGGACCTTCCCGAGCACGAGTGGGCTGGGGATGCGCGGATCCGCGGGATCATCGCGGGTCTCGTCGCCGACATCCCCTGGGAGGGCAGAGTCGACGCACTCTCTGGCGGGCAGCGCCGACGCACCGCACTCGCCGCCCTCCTGGCCGGGGACTGGGACGTGCTCATGCTGGACGAGCCAACGAACCACCTGGATATGGAGGGGATCGTGTGGCTGGCCGAGCACCTGCGCTCTCGCTGGGGTCGCAACGCCGGGGGACTGCTCGTCGTCACCCACGATCGCTGGTTTCTGGACGAAGTGTCGACGCGCACCTGGGAGGTGCACGATCGCGTGGTCGAGCCTTTCGAGGGTGGGTACGCCGTCTACGTGCTGCAGCGGGTGGAACGTGATCGCCAGGCGGCGTCCGCCGAGGAGAAACGCCAGAACCTCATGCGCAAGGAGCTCGCCTGGTTGCGCCGCGGGGCACCCGCTCGCACATCCAAACCGCGATTCCGCATCGAGGCGGCGAACGAGCTGATCGAGGATGTGCCCGAGATCCGCAACACCACGGAGCTCACCCGCCTGGCGGTGTCCCGGCTGGGCAAGGATGTGGTGGATATCCTCGACGCCTCGGTCGCGTTCGACGGGCGCACCGTGCTCCGCGATGTTGAGTGGCGGATAGCCCCTGGCGAGCGCACCGGAATCCTTGGCCCAAACGGCGTGGGAAAGTCCACGCTTCTGGGGCTCATCGAGGGCACAGTCACACCCACGACGGGCCGGGTGAAGCGCGGCACCACCGTGCAGCTGGGCGTACTGGACCAGCAGTTCCGTGACCTCTCCGATATCGGCCAGGACCGCGTCCGCGAGGTTCTCGCACGGTTGAAGACCACGGTGGTTGTCGGCGGCAAGGAGGTCACCCCCGCCCAGCTCCTGGAGCGACTCGGGTTCACCCGCGAGCAGCTCTCCACCCCGGTCGCTGATCTTTCGGGCGGCCAGAAGCGACGCCTGCAGCTGCTCCTCGTGCTCCTGTCGGAACCGAATGTGTTGGTGTTGGATGAAACCAACCTGTCTCTTATATACATCTCCGAGACC
>DGEZ01000028.1 GCA_002391425.1 Micrococcales bacterium UBA3913
GCGCCTCGGTGAGCTGGTCGGCGGCGCCCGTGAACTCGCTGAGCACCAGCACGCCGTCTCCGTCGGTGTTGGCTGCGACGAACTCCTTGGCGACCAGGTTCATGCCGTCGCGCAGGGCCGTCACGAGCATGACATCCGACGCCAGGTAGAGGGAGGCCATCTCGTCTCTCGGATATCCCTTGTGCAGATAACTGATCGGGTTGTGACCGAGCGTGCCGAAGTCACCGTTGATCCGGGTCACGAGCAGCTCGATCTCGTCACGTAGCGCGCGGTAACTCTCCACCCGCTCCCGGCTGGGAACCGCCACCTGAACGAGGGAGACCTCGGCGGGGTTGAGCCGGCCCTCTTCGAGCAGCTCCCCGAATGCTTTGATGCGGTGGACGATGCCCTTCGTATAGTCCAGACGATCCACGCCCAGCAGGATGCGTTTCGGGTTGCCCAGCTCCCGGCGGATCTCCGCCGCGCGGTTCTGCACTGCAGCAGTGCGTGCGAGGGCGTCGAACTCTTTGCCGTCAATGGAAATGGGGTACGCCTGGATGATCGGTTGACGCGCGGCTTCTCCCTCGCGTGCGGGAACGAACGCGCGCCCATTCTTGGTGCGGTATCCGAGTAGCCGCCTCACCGCGCACAGCAGGTTGCGTGCGTCCGCCTGCCTCTGGACCCCCACGACGTCCGCACCGAGAACCCCGGCAACGATCTGCGAACGCCACGGAAGCTGTGCGAAGATCCCGAAGGACGGAAACGGGATGTGCAGAAAGAACCCGATGCGCACGTCGGGCCGCTGGCTGCGGATCATCGCCGGGACGAGCAGCAGCTGGTAGTCGTGCACCCACACGGTCGCACCGGGTGCCGCCTGCGAGATCACCGCATCGGCGAATCTCTGGTTGATTGCCACATAGGCGTCCCACCATGCGCGGTGGTACTTCGGTGTTGCGATTACGTCATGGAACAGCGGCCACAGGGTTCCGTTGGAGAAGCCTTCGTAGTATTCGACGAACTCCTGCTCGCTCAGCCCCACGGGGTACAGCTGGTATCCGCTCCCACCGTGTGCCGCATCCACCGTGAACGGGGCAACGTCGACGTCCGTTGATCCCGGCCAGCCGATCCACACGCCCCCAGACTGGGCGATCACTGGCTCAAGGGCGGTGACTAGTCCGCCCGGAGACCTCCTCCATTCGACCCGGCCGTCCGCGGTCTCGACGCGATCGACGGGGAGCCTGTTGGATACGAGCACGAGAGAGGAACTGCCCGTTCTGGGCTCCGCCTGAGTTTCTGTTGCCACCACCGGCACCCCCTTCCGTGTTTCCTCCATGCTAGCTGGGGGTGCTGGACGCTCCCTCCGAACGACCTCCAATGCCTCCCGACCACCGCGCGAACATCCTCCGCAACCCGTCGGCCCCGTCACCCGTCGGCCCCGTCACTGCGCCGCGCGTCGCCTCCAGGTGATGAGGAAGCGGGCATCAAACCCCCGGTGGCACAGCGAGCACGAGCGAGGCCCGCTGGGCATCCGGTAGCGAAAGAACTCGTGTCCGTTCGGACAGCAGCCGACGATAGGAGCCGACTCGCGCGCCAGGCCCGCGTCGTCATACCGTTCCCGGCGGCAGCCGATGCTCTCCGCCACGCGAACCCAGGCACGACCGTGGCCCGCGCGCGGCCCGGCGAGGGCATGCGCGATTTCATGCAGGATCACTTGTTCGCAGCGCTGGGCATTCCATCGCACGGCCAGCGGCCGCGACGCATGGATCTCCCGCGTATCGAAGATGCACACCCCCGCCCGACGACGACTGTTGTCCCAGCGGAAGCGCCACCCGGCCCCGGGAAGGTACCGGTCGATCAGCTCGATCGCTCGCGCCTCAACCTGCTCCAGATCAGCCATCAACCCCGTCCTCCTCCGCATGCGCGGGCCATACCACTCACTATGCTGGGTGCCATGCGTGTACTCATTCTTGGCGGCCAGAACCCTCGGCACCGGCAGTGGGTCCGGGATGTCGCAGAAGTACTGCAGACCGCAGGCTACGACTGCGTTACCCACGACTACCGTAATTGGGACGGATACACGACCCGAACGGATGTGGAGACAGAGGTCCAGGCGATCGGCACCCTCACGGCGGGGTGGACGGACTACGCGATTGTCGCGAAGTCCATCGGCACCGTGATCGCCTCCCTGGCAACCGCCCGAGGGCTCACCGCTCCAGCAGGGCTCGTGTTCCTGGGCGTTCCGCTTGCCTCCCTCGACGGCTTTGGTGCATTCGAGCATGCCGTCGAGGTGCTTCCTCCGGTACAGATCCTCCAAAACGAAAGCGACCCATTCGGGTCGGCCCGCGACGTCCAGGCGTTTTTCACCGAGCACGCGCCACAGCAGTGGCACCTAGAGGTCGTCCCCGGACGAGCAGATCACGACTACGTCGACGTCGAAACCATAACCCGCCTGGTCACGGAAGTTGCCGTTCCCGGCGGAGAGTAATCGCGATCCTCACCGCCGCACGCAGCAGAGCCTGCGGCGGACGACGCGGGCAGGCGCATCCCACCCGTCGATAAACATCTATAACCAGATGTATGATGGCTCATGTTACGAGCATGTTTCGCGCTTCACGAGAGCATGCAGGATGTGCTCGCTGCGCACCAGCATTGAGTGAACGGCCACAAGTTGTGATGCCTGCGCACACCCCTCCCCCGTTCTGGAGATACACCCGTGAGCATCATCCGCATCAAATCCATTGAGCAGTCCGTCAACGAAACGTTCGAAGAACGACACAGCTTGAAGCGATCCCTCGGAGCCCTCGACCTTGCCGTCATGGGCGTGGCGGTGGCCGTCGGAGCAGGGATATTCTCCGTGGGAGCCCAGGCCGTCGCGTTCTATGCGGGGCCGTCGGCAATCATCTCCTTCGTCATCGCCGGGCTGGTGTGCGCGCTTGCCATCATGTGTTACGCGGAGTTCGCATCCGCGGTTCCCGTCGCGGGCTCGGCGTACACCTTCACCTACTCGACCATGGGAGAGATCGTCGCCTGGATCATCGGGTGGGACCTCATCCTCGAAACCCTGATGGCAGGGTCAGTCATCTCCAAGTACTGGGGCATCTACCTGACGGACGCCTTCGCGCTGTTCTCGATCAACATCCCCACCACTGTGACTATCGCGGGGATTAACGTCGATTGGGGGCCCATGGTGATCGTCGCCGCATTCACCGTGCTGCTGGCCCTGGGCACCAAACTCTCGACGCGAGTGAACGCCGTATTCACCGCCATCAAGGTGGGCATCGTCATCTTCGTCGTCATCGTGGGCGCATTCTTCATCAAGGCGGAGAACTTCACGCCGTTCATCCCCGCGTCTCAGCCCAACACGGAAAGCACCGCCGTGCTCGAGCAGTCGCTGTTCTCCTTCCTCACCGGGGCTGATCCGAGCAACTACGGCGTCTATGGCATCCTCAGCGGTGCCGCACTCGTGTTCTTCGCCTACATCGGCTTCGATGTCGTTGCGACCAGCGCAGAGGAAGCCAAAGACCCCAAGCGGACGATCCCGCGAGGCATTCTCCTCGGACTGGGAATCGTCACTGTGCTGTACATTTCCGTCGCCGTCGTGGTCACCGGAATGGTCTCGTACACCGACCTCGCTGCCAGCGACTCTCCGTCGCTGTCCACTGCGTTCGAGCTCGTCGGGGCGACCTGGGCGGCAAAAGTCATCACCGTGGGAATCCTCATCGGGCTCACCACGGTCGTGATGGTGCTCCTACTCGGGCTGACACGCATCGTGTTCGCCATGAGCAGGGATGGGCTGCTCCCTCGCGCCCTGTCCGTGACGAGCGAACGGCGCCGCACCCCCGTGCGGTTGCAGATCCTCGTGGGCATCGTCATTGCGCTCATCGCCGGACTCACCGATGTGGGGGTCCTCTCGGACATGATCAACATCGGCACGCTGTCCGCGTTTGTCCTAGTAAGTTTCGGCGTTCCCGTACTCCGCAGGTCGCGGCCTGACCTTGAACGCCCGTTCCGCGTTCCGCTCTCCCCCTGGCTGCCCTGGGCATCCGGAGTGGCTTGCATCTGGCTGATGCTCAACCTGAGCAATCTGACCTGGATTCGCTTTGCGATTTGGTTGCTCATCGGGTTCGTTATCTACTTCAGCTATTCGCGTCGGCACTCCCTCGTGGGGCAGGCCAGCGGCGCGCACGAACCACGCTGAGGCAGGGTCACCCGCCTATAGCGTGACGGCACTGTGAGCTGAGAACGAAGGATCAGTCCAGAAGGGACTGGGCCAGTTCCAGGGCGCCGTGGATGCCCGCGAAGTCCCCCAGTGCAGGCGGTGTCACGAACCCGGATGCCGGATCCTGGGCGGGATGATCGGCTCCCAGGTACCCCGCCAACAGCTGCGCCGCATGCGCCCGCACGTTCTCAATTAAACCCGGAGTTTTAGACACCCCGCCGCCGAGAACGAGTCGCTGCGGGGCGACTGCGAGCACTCCCACGACGACCAATTGCGCGATGTAGTAGCCAATGATATCGATATCTTGCCCCTGCGCGGGATGCCCCCAACGCGCCAGAACTGCCGGACCGGACGCGAGCCCCTCGAGACAATCGCCGTGATACACACACAAACCCGGAAAGTCATCATGGGGGTGACGCCTCACCGGAACATGCCCCAGCTCGGGGGTACCGTGCCCGGAGATAAGTCGACCTTCGACCAGGATTCCCACGCCCACTCCAGTGCCGATCGTCGCGTAGCAGGCATTATTCATCCCCCTGGCGGAACCCAGAGCGTGCTCACCCAAGAGAGATCCGCTGACATCCGTGATAAACGCGCTGGGGGCAGCACCAAGCCCGTCCAGGCAGGCGTGAAGGTCGACGTTCTGCCACCCTGGCTTCGGACTCTGGAGCACCCACCCATAGCGTGAGGACTGCGGATCGGTATCGACCGGACCGAAAGTGGCCACCCCGACCGCATCCACACCGGACATCTCATCGTGCTTGCGCAGAAAGGCATTGATGTGCGAGATCGTCTCTTCCGGCCCACGGGTCGGGATGCGCACCGTATCCACCAGCTCGTGCGGATTATCCCGCTCCGCGACAGCGCAAAAGACCTTCGTACCACCCGTTTCAACTGCCGCAAGCACCATTGCTGCCTCTCCCACCGACGGAATACAACAAGTCAGTCTACATATGCCTCACGCGGCATTCAGAGATCGTCGACAATGCCTTAGGGAGCCACCGACAGGTCAGACAGAGCCTCTGTCACATGCTTGCGAACGACCAGGGCGGTCACGATGAGGAACACGCCCAAGATGATCGCGTAGACACCGACCACCCAGAAGAACGCGGCAAGAGTACCCACCGGGTTCCCGACAAGCACGACGATCATGAGTATTCCGAAAACCACCGACAAGACATTGCCCACAAGCAGCCATCCCCAGTCTTGGCGCTTCGGGCTCTCCGCGATCAACGCGACTGTTCCCACCACCCCGCCGACCAGCGCGGCGAGCGCGAGCAGCCACAGGAACAGCCATGTGCTCACTGCCGCGAAAAGCCCCGGAGAGAGCAGAACGATGACGCCGGCAACCATATCGAGTAACCCGATGGCCAATGCCCACGTCCAGAACGAGTCCACCCGCCTCCCCCGCACGGCGTAGTAGATGAAGGTGGCACCATCCAGCACCAAGTACACGCCCACGAAGACGGCCAGGGTTACAGCGAAGCCCGCGGGGGCGGCAATAGCGACAATTCCGATGACGATAGCCAGGATTCCGCGCAGTAGCGTCAGCCACCACACGCTCTTCACAACAGACCTCACGCTCTGGGTGACATCAGACATCATTCCGCCCTTTCCGCTGACAGCTTCACGAGCGCTTACGTACTACTTACGCCACCGCTCACGCTCATCCTGCTCTCAGCGTAGTGTCATACTCCCCCGGGTGGCCAGAACACATGTGGGGACGGCAGCGCCGCCCCCACATCGTCACGCGTCAGCACACTCGACTAGTTGTCTCCGCGCAGATCGCTCTTGAGGTCATTCTTCTTCTGCGTCGCTGCTTTCTCCGCTTCATCCTTCTTTACATTGGCATCCGCTTTGACCTCATCGAACGTGTCGTGAACACGATCGCCGAGGTCGGCCGCGGCCTCCTTGGCTTTGCGTCCAGCGGTCTGTGCGAGATCCTTCGCATCATCGAGGATTCCCATATCGGCCCCCTTTCGTAGTGGGTTTGGGCAAGACTAGCCCGGCCCAGAGGGTCTGGCATTCATTCCCCAGAGATTCCCAGAAACGGATTCGGATCCACCCGACAACGCGTAGCGCAGACACACCGCTACGTTGTGCACCCCAGACGCACACAGACAAAGTACGTCTCGAACAGGGATTTTCTCGCACAAAGTGCCCCTCTCACACGTGAACCGAGAACCCACTAGCCAAGATCCGTCATCTTCCCGGGCCAGGGCACCACAATCTCCACAGCCCCGGTCTTGAGTGATCACCGTCCTGGCTCTGGTCCCGTTCATTGGGCTGCGCGAGCAACTGCTCAACACGCTCCATTTGATCAATGGCTTCTCCCGTCACAGGATCACCCATCTCATCATCTTTAATGTCAGTTGTGTCAGGGACAGCCATCTCCTTCCGGATACAGCCGTACCGTCACACGCCGTTTTTCTGACAGACCCGCCGTTTTCTAACGGCACCTTAGGGTACCCGGAGTTCGCGTATGGGGTCTCGGCGTGAGGCGACGATGGCGGGGATGAGCGCGGCGGTGAGCGCAATGAGGATGGCAAGTATTCCGGTGGCAACCACGAAGGTGACGCTCGGCAGGGGGTCGCCGGTTATGGCCAGGTAGCAGAGCGCCGCGGCACAGCCGATAAAGGCACCGACGATGGCGGTGATCCCGGTTTGGATGAGGAGGAGTAGGACGATCGTGGATCGGGTCGAGCCGAGGGCACGACGTCGACCGAAGTCTTTGCGACGCAAGACGACCAGGGTGTAGAGGATGACCGCGACGAGCACGGCGGTGAGGGCGAACACGAGCACGATCAGGCTGGTGTTGGAACCGGTGAGTTGCCCCTCGACCAGGCCACGGAGTTCGGCGAGCCGTGCGCTGGTGGTGACGCTGACCTTCGTTGAGTCTTCTGCCCCGAGCAGGCTCGTAATGGTGGTCGCCAGGCTGGCGACCTGGTCTGCCTGGTCGGCGATCACGATGAGGCTGTTGACCGTTTGGGCTGTTTCGGGGATCGTCTGCGGATATACCAGGAGCGGTTCGTAGGAATCGAGATAGCTGGGGGCATCGATGGTGCCGACAACACTGTAGCTAATGCCGTCATTAGTGAGGATCGCGCCGGCGGCGACTTGGAGGCCAAGGTCTTTTGCCGCGACCGGGGTTGCCCAGACGGCGTTGTCAACCGGGCTGGTCTCGGCGATACCGAGTTCTTCGGGGTCGCTGGTCCACAGGGTGCGTATAGCAACATTGGTGCCCGAGTTGCCCAGGGCCTGGTTGTGTGTGTCTGTGGCGGCGCTGAATGCGCCGGACCAGGCGATGCTTTCCAGGTTCTCGATGCGGGTAAGAACACTCGTATCGACCCCAGCACCGTCTTGAAGCTCGACGATGATGGACCGGGTGCCGACCTGATCGATCGTGGAAAGGACGTCCTGTTGCGCGGCGTTGGTGCGCCCATTGGTGAGCATGACCGTTGCACACATACCCGCGATCATCACGAGTGCAGCAAGAGAGACGATGGGCTGAGAAATCGCCGCCCATACGGCTTCGCGCAGCAGAACTCGCGCCCACGACCATGCTTTCATAGTTGAATGCTCTCGTCACAGGCGGCCGCCAGGGCGGGATTGTGAGTCACGATGATCACGGCCGCTCCAGTATCGGCGTGATTGCGCAGCGCATCGAACACCACCTGGGTAGATTCAGGGTCGAGGTTGCCCGTGGGCTCGTCGGCGAGGAGGATGCTCGGCTCGTTCAGTAGCGCCCGGCAGAGAGCGATCCGTTGCGCCTGCCCTCCGGACACCTGTCCCGGACGAGCGTTCGCGCGCGCCTGTACGCCGAAACGGTCCAACAGCTCCTGAGCACGTTCACGCATCTGGCGCGGATCCTGACCCCGGTAGAGTGCGGTCTCGGTGACGTTCGACACAACACTTCGGGTCGCGTCAAGAGCGGCATCTTGGAACACGAACCCGAAACTCTCCGCACGCAGCCTGGAACGTTGCGCGTCGGGCAGGGTCGAGACGGGAACCCCATCAACGAGTATCGTTCCCCGCTGGGGCCGTAACATGAGCCCGAGCAGGTATAGCAGTGTCGACTTTCCCCGCCCCGAAGCACCGGTAAGCGCCACCATCGTCCCGGCCACAAAAGCCGAGGACCAGCCATCCAGGATCGGCCGGTCTGGTTCATACGCGAAGCCCACATCGACGGCTTCCAGGAGCACAGCAGTCACGATGCCGGAACCTGCACATCCAAGCCCGCCTGGACCCCGTCTCCCGAGATGACACTCATCCCGTTCGCGCTGGCGGAAACCGTTACCGGGTAGTGGGTACCGTCAGCACTGACCACCTCGACAGTGCCAGAAGCCGAGGTTGTCAACGCCGCGTCGGGCACGATGAGGCCGGCCGTTTCGGCGACAGTCACGACCGTCGAATCCAGCACCGTCGACCCGCTCACACTGATCTGATTGCACCCGTCCCCGCAGATCGTGGAATCGCCCTCACCGGAGAGCGCAATCGAAACAGTGGTGCCATCATCTTGCACGGTCTGTTCCCCAGCCAGGGCCGTCCAGGTGTCGCCATCAGGGCTGGTGATCTGAACTTCCGTACCCTCGGTCACGCGCGAAGCCTGCGCGGTCGTCACATTCAACACAAACTTCGGAGCAGAACCCAGTGTATTCACGACCTGCTCGCCGCCGGCTAGCCGCGCACCGACCTTCACCGTATCCGTATCCAGGGTCACCCGCGCCGGCAGAGAGGGAAGATAGAGAATATCTCCAGCCTGAACCACGCCATCAGCATCCACCCCCAGCCTGGTCTGCCAATCCTCCACCGCCGCCGTCACGACCCAGTCGAAGTCTCCGCTTGCCTTTCCCGAATAGAGTCCGAGCGTCGTCAATAGCTGCTGTAGTTGCTTCACATCGTCCCCCGTGTCTCCTTCCTGTAACGTCCGGAAGGACGGCACCGTGCCCTCCGCGACAACTACGGGGCGCAAATCCACGCTGAATAATGCGTCGCCCGCTGACACATGCTCTCCGGCCGGGATCTCCACCGAGGTCACCGTCCCCACCGCTTCATTCACCCCCTGGGAACTGGACGGCCACGACACTGAAACATTCAGATTCAACGACTGGCTGACCGTGCCCTCGGTGACTTCAACGACCGTCGTCTGGGTTTCAGAAGCGGACACATCCGAGGCAGGATACAACACCTCTCGAACAGCCCACCCCGCACCGAACGCCGCCAACGCAACCACGAGAAGCATCACCAACCAGCCGCGTACGCGACGTGTACGCCGCCCGCCTGTCGGCAAAACCACCGGTCTGGCCTCCACGCCATCTTTTCCCATCTGTTTTCCCTCAATCACCGTTGAAGCAGGCCTCAGCTGCGGTCAGTAAATGGGCGCGGGCTGCGGACAGGCTGCGAGCGCCGCTCCCATATCACCTTTGGAAACTTCACTGTAGACGTCCCATGTCTGGCCATCGACGCCGTAGGTATCCTTGAATGTCTGCAACGAGGGCGTCTCCGGCACCGGATAACCCGCTTCTGTCAGGCAGTCCTTCACCTTCGAATACTCCTCGTACAAGGTCGTCAACTGTTCATCCGTGAATGGTTCATCCGTGATTCCCGTCGCTGATTCGCATGCTGAGAGGTCCTCAAGGTACTTGTCCAACTGATCATTCGGAAGCTCGCCACCCACCCCGCCCGTGGGAGCAACCGAAACGCTCCATCCCTTCTCGGTTAAACACTCGGCCAAGCGCTCATCCGCCTGAGCCTCTGAGGTTGGCTTCGGCACCACAGATGACGCTGCCTCGCTGCTTTCCAGCGCTGATGCCGCACACCCTGATAACGAGATCACAAGCGCCACTACCAACGGCCAGGTCGCACCTCGAAAACGCGTCACGACTATCCTCCACCTCTGTCTCTTATACACATCT
>DGEZ01000154.1 GCA_002391425.1 Micrococcales bacterium UBA3913
TTGGCGGTCACGTCCTTGCGCATGGCGGAGATCGTCTCGCGGGCGATCACCTTGCCGCCGATCGCCGCCTGGATCGGGATCTGGAACATGTGCGGCGGGATCAGCTCCTTCATCCGCTCCACCATCCCGCGCCCACGGGCCTCGGCCCGGCTGCGGTGCACCAGCATGGAGAGGGCGTCCACCGGTTCGCCGTTCACCAGCATCGACATCTTCACGAGGTCGCCCTCACGGTAGTCCTCGATGGCGTAGTCGAACGAGGCGTAGCCCTTGGAGACGCTCTTCAGCCGGTCGTAGAAGTCGAACACCACCTCGTTGAGCGGCAGGTCGTAGACCACCATCGCCCGGGCGCCGACGTAGGACAGCTCCCGCTGCTCGCCCCGGCGGTCCTGGCACAGCTTGATGATGGCCCCGAGGTACTCGTCGGGCGTGAAGATGGTGGCCTTGATCCAGGGCTCGCTGATGCTCTCGATCCGCACGGGATCGGGCATGTCGGCGGGATTGTGGAGCTCGATCTCTTCGCCGTTGGTCAGCTTGACCTTGTAGACGACGCTGGGGGCCGTCGCGATCAGGTCCAGGTTGAACTCGCGCGAGAGCCGCTCCTGGATGATCTCGAGATGCAGGAGGCCCAGGAAGCCGCAACGGAAGCCGAAGCCCAGCGCCGCGCTGGTCTCCATCTCATAGGTGAAGCTGGCGTCGTTCAGCCGAAGTCGTCCGATGGCCGCGCGCAGGTCCTCGAAGTCGGCCGCGTCCACCGGGAAGATGCCGCAGAACACCACCGGCTGAACCTCGCGGAAGCCCGGGAGGGCCGCCTCGGCTGGCCGGCGCTCGTCGGTCAGAGTGTCGCCGACGGCCGCGTGCGCCACCTCCTTGATCTGGGCGGTGATGTAGCCGACCTCGCCGGGCCCCAGCTCGCCCACCTCGGTCTGCTTGGGCCGGAACACGCCGATGCGATCGATCTGGTAGACCGCGCCGGTCTGCATCATCCGCACCCGCTGGCCGGCCTTCAGAACCCCGTCGAACACCCGCACCAGCACCACGACGCCCAAGTAGGGGTCGTACCAGGCGTCGACCAGCAGGGCCTTCAGCGGCGCGGTGGGGTCGCCCTTGGGCGGCGGCAGGCGGGTGACGACGGCCTCCAGCACTTCGGCGATGCCGATCCCGGTCTTGGCCGAGCACTCCACGGCGTCCGAGGCGTCGATGCCGATCACGTCTTCGATCTGCTGGCGCACCCGGTCCGGGTCGGCGGCCGGCAGGTCGATCTTGTTCAGCACGGGGATGATCTCCAGGTCATTCCCCAGGGCCAGGTACAGGTTGGCCAGCGTCTGAGCTTCGATGCCCTGGGCGGCATCCACCAGCAGAATGGCGCCCTCGCAGGCGGCCAGGGAGCGGGACACCTCGTAGGTGAAGTCAACGTGCCCGGGCGTGTCGATCATGTTGAGCGCATACACGCCCGACGGCGTCGCCCAGGGCATACGCACTGCCTGGGATTTGATCGTGATGCCGCGCTCGCGCTCGATGTCCATCCGATCCAGGTACTGTGCGCGCATGTCCCGGTCCGAGACGATCCCGGTGATCTGCAACATCCGGTCGGCCAAAGTGGACTTGCCGTGGTCGATGTGGGCGATGATGCAGAAATTACGGATCCGCTCGGGAGGGGTCTTCCCCGGAGTCACCTGGGAGAGTTGACTGTCTGTCGCACGCACCGCTCTATTGTGCCAGGTCGAACGGGGCGACAGCTGTAACGTCACCGGCCGGGCGCACGGATGGCGACATCACCGGGTCACGCTGGCTCGGCTGGGGGCGGGGATGCGGCTGAGCGCCTCAAGCAGCTCGAGCCTGTTTCCGGCGAGGGAAATGCGCACCCACCCCTCACCGTGGGGTCCGAACGCGGACCCGGGTGCCAGTCCGATCCCCCACTCGTCGAGGGCGTGCAGCGTCCAGGCGGAGACATCGCCGCCACTGAGGTGGGACACGTCAAGCCACAGATAGAACGCGCCTCGCGGTGTGAGGAAACGGAAGCCGCGCTCCCGCAGGTACTCGGATGCCGCACGCGCGGACTCCCGGTAGCTGTCCCGGGCATGCTCCACGTAGTCCTGTGGCCCGCTCAGGGCGGCCACCGCGGCCCACTGCGCGGGGGTGTTGATGCACGAGACGACCGACTCCTGCACCGCGTTGAGGGTGCTGGACAACCCCGGCGGGCAGACCAGCCACCCGACGCGTATGCCGGTCATGCCGTAGGTTTTCGAGGTGGAGTACGCGGCGAACACTCGGTGCTCGGTGTCGAAGCGCAACGGGGACACGTGCTCCACGCCGAAGGTGAACGCCCCGTAGCATTCGTCGGAGATCAGCCACAGGTCGTGGCGTGAGGCGAACGCATACAGGTCACGCATGAGGTTCTCCGGGATGACCTGCCCGAGCGGGTTCGACGGGGAGTTCACCAGCAGGGCCCGGGAGCGCGGGGTGATCAGCGACTCCAGCTCGGAGATCTCGGGCAGGAAGTCGTGCTCTGGTCGCAGCCGGTAACGCACGGGCTTCGCCTGCACGAGGTGGGGCCCCATCTCGAAGATGGTGTATCCCGGGTCCGGGATCAGGATCTCATCGCCCGTGGCCAGGGTCATCGACATCGCCAGGTGCATCGCCTGGACGGCGCCGGCGGTCACCATGACCCGGTCAGGCTCCACCCGGACGGCGAACTGCTCCGCCAGAGCGCGCTCGATCGCCGCCTTCAACTCGGGGATGCCCGAGTTGGCCGTGTAGTTCGTGTCGTCTCGACGCCACGCGTCCATCCCGGCCGCGGTCACGTGCTCTGCCAGGGGAAACTGAGGTTCCCCCACGCTGAGCACGATGGCCCCCGGCGTGTTCCAGGCACGCTCAGTGATAAGGCGGATGCCCGACTCGGGCTGGGTGCGAATATGTGGGGGCAGCTGTGGCACTCCCCCATGCTAATACCCCGCCCCGCGCTGTGGCCGCGCTCCGCCCCCGGTCAGCTCTGGCGCGCCAACAGCGCGTCGTTGAGCCGGGCGCTCAGCTCGGTGTTCACGAACTTCGGGGACCCGTCGATCGCATTCACGGGGGCCGCCAGGCGGGAGCTGGACAGCAACCACAGGTGGTCGGCTTCCGCAAGACGCTCCAGGGGAACCAGGTCGTAGCTCACCGGAAGCCCCTGCTGTTCGAAGAACTCAAACGCGCTGCCCTGGGTCGTGCCGGCAAGGATGCCCTGATCGGTGCGTGGCGTGAGGATGCGGTCGCCCAGCTGGAGCACCACGGTCGAGCTCGGCCCCTCCAGTACGTACCCATCGATCGAGGTCATGATCACGTCATCAGCCCCGCGCCGGGCTGCCTCGCGCAGCATCGCCTTGTTCACGGCATACGAGAGGGTCTTCGCGCCCTGCAACAGCCACGGGAAGTGCTCGGCCACATCGTGTCGGTACCCCCGCGACAGGGTGACCACGGAGATCCCGTGCGTGCGGACAGCGGTGAAGTCCTCCGCCTCGGTCACATAGGCCCACGCCGTGGGGATGCCGGTGCCCTCCACCCCGCGGGTGAGGATGAACTTCACGAGCAGCTCATGGCCCGGCTCGTGCGCCGCCACGGCCGCGCGGATTCCCTCCGTCCACACCTGACGATCGGGCTCCGGCAGGTCCATGATCCGTGCGGAGCGGATGAAACGGGTCAGGTGGGCGTCGAGCGCCTGGACGCGACCATCCACAATTCCGGCCGTCTCGAAGATCCCGTCGCCACGGGTCACAGCCAGGTCCATGACGTTGACGAATGGTTCTGCGGGGTCCGCTGGTGCGAAGGCCGGGGTGGCGCTGTCTCCCACGCAGGGAGCGTTGATGGCGAAGAGAACGGGTGTACTCACGGGTTGCCTCTGTTTTTTATGTGTCGATGCGGTTAGGGATGGGTGGGGGCGTCGATCGTGTCGGTCTCGACCTGGTTCTGACGAATCCAGTCGAGGTCGACGTCGAAGCCCAGCCCGGGCGCGGTCGGTACCGCGACGCGTCCGTCATGTGCCACCACCGGGGGCACAATTACATCACGCGCGTAGTACTTGTCCGAACCCGAGACATCGGAGGGCAGGGTGAAGCCCGGCAGGGAGGAGATCGCGACGTTGGCGGCCCTGCCAATGCCGAACTCGTGCATCCCGCCGCACCATACCGGAATCCCGGCGGCCAGGGCCGCGTCGTGGGCGGCGCGGGCGACGCTCAGCCCGCCCATCCGGGACACCTTAATGTTGAGCACGCGACCGGCCTTCAGGGAGATCATCGTGTGCAGATCGTCCAGGGTGTCGACGGACTCATCCAGGCACACCGGCGTCTGGATGCGTGCCTGAAGAGTTGCCGAGGCGACGAAATTCCGCGGCGCGAATGGCTGCTCGATCATGGTCAAGCCAAACGGGTCGAGCTCGGTGAGGTGGGCGATCTCCTCCTCGGAGTCCCCGTAGGCGCCGTTGGCGTCCACGTGAATGTCGTGATCAGGGAATGCGGCCTTCACCGCACGCACCGGCTCGATGTCCCACCCGGGCGCGATCTTCAGCTTGACGCGGTGGTATCCGGCATCCACCTGCTTCTGCACCTGGGCGAGGAGGTCATCGATGGTCGGCTCGATACCGAGGGAAACCCCGGCACGCACCTGTGTGCGCGTCCCGCCCAGGGCCGCCGACAGGGAGAGGCCGTGCGACTGCGCGTAGAGCACCCACACGGCTGCGTCGACGCCCGCCTTCGCGAACTCGTGGCCCCGGATCTTGTGCCAGCTGGCCGCCGCCTGCTCCGGCGTATCCCAGTCGGTCGTCAACAGCGCGGGGATGAGGTACCGGCGCGCCACCAGCCAGGTCGTCTCCACCGTCTCCGAGCAGTAGTACGGGTCTGAGGGGGAGGCAATCTCGCCCCAGCCGACGGTGCCGTCGTCAGCTTCAAGCCGGACCAGGATGTGCTCCAGGTAGCTCTTGCGATGGGAGCTGGTTTGAAAGCTGTGCACGAGCGGTAACCGCACCCGCGTCAGTGTTGCCTGTGTGACTCTCACAGATGTCCCTCCTGGTGGTGGTACAGCCCCAGCCTCTCGGCGATGTGACTGCGCGTCTCCATTCTGCGTCGCGCACCTTTCGCGCTCGCTGTCACGAGGGTGCTCAGGATCAGTGACGCGGCCGCGACCGCCGTCGCGGAGTCCGCGTATGACTCCGAGGCGGTGGGCACGACGACGACCTGCTCGGCGCTGTCCGCCGCGGGATTGTGTTCGGTGTCGGTGATGAGCACGACGTGTCCCCCTGCCGTGGCGAACTCTCGCACGATGCGAATCGTGTCCTCCCGGTACCGGCGGAACGAGAACGCCACCAGCGCGTCACTGTCGCCAACCTCCGCGAGCACATCCACGGGACGCACGCTCGCCCCGTCGATGAGCGTCACCCGGGACAGGCTGGTCTGCAGGTCGGCCGCTATCAGCGCCGCATATCCGGCGGACTTTCCCAGTCCGATGATGAAGCGGCGCCGGGCCGCCACGATGATCCCAGCCGCCTCCACGAGCGCGCCGCTGTCACGCAGGTGCGTGAAGGCCTCCTCGAGGTTCGCGCTCTCCTGCTGCATGAGCCGGTCCTGGAGCACCTCGGCGCTCGACCTGCGCGACAGCCGCGCGCCGAGTCGCTGCTCGGGGGTCTCCAGGCCCTGGTTGTCGATCACGCGCACGTCAGCTGAGTTCCAATCGATAGGCGGAGGTCTCGCCGTCGACGCGCACGCAACTGCGCAACTGGTATCCGTCGCCGAACAGGGTGCCGAATGACCTCATAAACGATGCGCGTACAGCCTGAAGCTCCTCCGGGTATTTCTTGACATCCACCGTGACATTGCCGGGCAGCGGCACCCACGCCGTCTGCCCATCGCGGATGATTCCTCCCCAGTCTGCCGAGCCGATCGCCGGAGTCGGGCGTGCCGGGAGTGCGTCGTGGGCGGCCCCGGGATGCTCCAGATCCCACCGCACGATGATGCGGTCACTTCCCGGGGTTCCGTAGTAGTTCGGCAGGAACTTCCAGCCGACGGCCCCGAGCGAGTCCAGGTTGAAGTGCCCGTTGCGTGCATAGAACGGGTCGTACGCCCACCGCATTTCGAGCATCCCGTTTTCCAGCGCCACGTCTCGCTGTGCGAACTTCAGCAACCTGCCGATGCCCTTGCCCTGGTGTCCGTGCTCGATCACGGCGGCCTGTGAGTAGTGGTACAGCTGCCCGTTGGTGTGCCCCGGGAATCCGTACGCGAACCCGACGAGGGTGCCAGCGGAGTCGCGCACGCCGACAGCTGAGCCGCCGTTGGCGACGATGCCTCCCATGAGCATGGGGTTGATTGCAAACTCCTCCCCCTGATATCCGAAGACACGACGATACAGATCGGTGGCTTCATCGAACTCATCACGGCTGGACAGCCTGACGGTGACCAGATCGGTTGCAGTCGGCACAGTGCTCACGCTTAGCTCTTCCTGGAAATCGGACATTGATACGTAACGTATATCCGTCATGATACCGCTGAATTGTTACGAATATTTGTCCTAGAATCAAAGATAAGAAACGTATCGTCGTGGTTGTACAGATACGTCAGATCTCCAACCACGCAGAGGGGATGCCATGTCAGAGTCCGTCGCACACGCGATGACGAGCCGTTTGCGCGAACTCGTCCAGATGGAGTCGCCCTCCGCCGACACAGCGGCGAGCGCACGGATCAGCGAAGTTCTCAGCCTCCGGCTGCGCGAACTCGGGGCCCACGTGGAGAAGACGACCACGGCGGTGGGCACCCACATCTCTGCGCACCTGCCCGGGGATCTTCCTGGGACGATCCTGCTGCTGGGGCACTCGGACACCGTCTGGGACATCGGGACTCTGGACGCCCGCGTGCCGTGGCGCGAATTCGACACCGATGAGGGCGTTCCCGCCATCGCCGGCCCGGGCGTGTTCGACATGAAGTCGGGGCTCGTCATCATCGAGACCGCGCTGTCGCGGATCCGAGGCACCTCCCACCCCACCGTGCACGTGGTGATCACCTGCGATGAGGAGATTGGCTCCCCCACGTCCACAGATCTCGTCACCGCGGCCGCGCGCGAGTCGACCGTGGTGCTCGGCTTCGAATCACCCCACCCGGACGGGGCGCTGAAGATCGGACGTAAGGGCAGCACCCGGATCCGGCTGAGCACGACCGGCCGGGAGGCGCACGCCGCCCTGGACCCAGACAAGGGGATCAACGCAATCGACGAAATCATCGACCGCATCGTGGGGGATGTCCGTCCCCTCATCCAGCGCGCGCTGGAGAGTCACCCGGGCAGTGTGCTGTACAACCTCGGCGGCATCTCCGGCGGCGGCCGGGCGAACGTCATCCCCGCGCACGCCGAAGCCCTGCTCGGGTTGCGCTTCAGCACGCCGGAGGCGGAGCGGGATGTCCTCGGGCAGCTCTCCGGGCTTTCCGCGCGGACGCCGGGGGCAACCCTGGCGAGCACAGTGCTCTCGCAGCGTCCGGTGTGGGCCGCCAATCGCGCCGACCAGGACCTCGCCGCCGCCCTCGGGCTGGCGGGGCGGCCCGCCGCCGGAGCGGCAGACACGAACACGACCGGGGCTCTCGGCGTGCCCACCGTCGACGGCATGGGTCCTGCCGGCGGCGGCGCCCATGCCGAGAGCGAGCACCTGCTTGTCCCCTCCTTCGTGCAGCGCGCCGACACTCTCGCGTCGTTCCTGTGCTCCCCCCTGCCCGCGTCACTGCTGTCTCAGACCGAGCACCTCGACGCCGGACGCCCCGAACACACGGAACAGACCGGACACGCCGAATAGGCTGGGCACGGGGAATCGACCGGACACGCCAATCCTGCGCATTGAGGCGGAGGGGGAAACCCTGCTATAGTTGCTCTTTGGCTTCTGTGTCACCGCCATTCCGTGACGGGAGGCGCAGTCAGGGACATCAGCAGATTGAGATCAGTTAGGACAATTCGTGGCGAACATCAAGTCGCAGATCAAGCGGATCCGCACCAACCAGAAGGCGACCGAGCGTAACCGTGCGGTCAAGAGCGAGCTGCGCACCTACGTGCGTCAGACCCGCGAGGCTATCTCCGCTGGCGACAAGGCCGCGGCCGAGGCTGCACTCGTGATCGCCGGCAAGAAGCTGGACAAGGCCGTGAGCAAGGGCGTTATCCACAAGAACCAGGCGGCGAATCGCAAGTCCGCCATCGCCAAGCAGGTTGCGGCGCTCTAGACACCTCCCCCTCATTCTGTGAAGGCCCCGTCGATATCGGCGGGGCCTTTTGCGTGATGCGTCCTATCGGCAGCCAGCCGCGCCTGCGGAGCAGGGCAGGGATGCACACGTCGACCATGAGTCCGCACATTGCCCATGAACTCGTGTGATCAGCACGCCGCAGCGATGAGGTAACCTCACCGCGGAATCGGCAACGGCACGCGCTCCGACACACAGCGCACCATTTGTTCCACCGCGAAATCCGGGTCGCGGCTCTCCCCCTTCACCGCGGCGTCCGTGGCCGCGACCACGCGAATCGCCTCCAGCAGCTGCGGCTGAGTCCAGCCCTGCGCATCCCGTCGGGCTTGCTGAATCTGCCACGGCGCGGCACCGATGAGCTTGGCCAGCTGCGTGTTCCCGCCGTGAGCTCCGGCCACCTTCGCCATGAGCCGAATCTTCGTGGCGAACACCGCAACCATGGGCACCGGGGTCGCCCCGGCCTCGCGTGCGTGCCGCAGGGACACGAGCGCATCCCCCGTCCGTCCAGCGATCGCGAGCCCCGCGACGGTGAACGCCGTCACCTCGACACGGGCCCCGAAGGCCTCGTCCACGTCAGAGACGCCCACGTCCCCGGGAACATCCGCAATGAGCTGCTGGCACGCACTGGCCATCTCGGCTAGGTCCGTACTGAACGCATCCACCAGCCGACGCAGCGCATCCGGCTCTATGCGCCGCCGAGCTGCCTGGAACTCAGCCTGCACGAAGCCAACCTTGTCTGCATCCCGGGTGATCGCCTGACACTCCACCTCGACCGCGCCGGACGCCTTGCGCACCGCATCCAGCAGACGACGGGCGCGGTTCCCCCCCGCGTGACGCAGCACCACGACCACATCGGGCTCCGGGCTCGCGGCATAGTTCAGGGCGTCCTCCAGGAAAGCGTCCACGCACCGTTCTACGGACAGCACCTCAATGAAACGGGGCTGTCCGAACAGGGACGGCCCGGCGGCATCCAGCAACGCCCCCGGCGTGTATGCAGAGGCATCGATCCGGGATACTTCCACCTCTGGGTCCTGCGCCCGGGCGGCCGTGCGCAGCATGCGCATCGCCCGATCCGCGGTGACGGCCTCCGTCCCGGAGATGAGCACGAGCGGCGCCAGTTGGGGGCTCGCCCACGATACTTTGTGCGCCATTCGGATCCCTTCGGTCGTCTACCAGCGTACCGTCCCGCACCGACTCAAACCCCGGACTGCGGACACCCCTTCTCGCACCACAGCGTCACAGAGGGGACCACACTCACGAGCACCATTCCTGACTCGTCGGTGCGTACGATTGTCATCCCGGCCGCACGCAGCGCGTCCACAGCCGATGTGGTGGGGTGTCCGTAACTGTTCCCCTGCCCCACCCCAATGAGGGCGAGGCGAGCCCCCGTGCGCGCATAGAGCAGCTCCGAGAAGTCCGCCGAACCGTGATGCGCAACCTTGAGGATCCCGACCGTCTGGTCGATATCCGGCAACACCCGCTGCTGCACGTCCTGCCCCACGTCCCCCAGGGCAAGCACCTGGACCCCCGACACGTCGATACGCATCACCAGGCTCATATCGTTCTCCACGGTGCTCGCGTACCCCTCCGGCGGCCACAGCACCTCCGCGCGTAGCTCACCGACGCGCAGCGAGTCACCTGCACGCACAACCTCCACCTCGACTCCTAGTTCGCGTAGCTCCTGGAGCGAGCTCGCCGTCGTGTCCGTGTGTGAGGCCAGCACCGTGCCGGGATCGAACTGAGTGACCACAGCGGCTGACGCTCCCGCATGATCCGCATCCCAGTGTGTGAGTGCCAGAGCATCCAAACGCTCGATCCCGGCACGGTCCAGACAGTCTACGGCCAGCTGGTCGCTTTGCCCCACATCCACCATGAGCGTCGCCTCGCCGGAGCGGTACACGAAGGCGTCCCCCTGCCCGACGTCGCAGACGAGGACCGCCCACTCGGTCGGCATCGTGGCGCTCAGGCCGATACGAGAACCCGTCTCCACGGCAGTGACCGAGACGAGAACGCCGACGGCGACGAACACGGCCACCGTCCGCAGCCGTGCGAGGAGCGCCGCAGTGACGCACACCGCGGTGACGCCGAGGGCGAGGACGACCCCCGGCGTGCCTGCCGGCCACACCACGGTCAGCAGGGGATGCGCGCTGAACGTTTCGGCGAGCCACGCCACCGCGTGCACCACCGGCCAGGCGAGCCACGCGCTTGCCACAGCCACGGGGACCATCCAGGACGCGCACAGCGTACCGATCAGACCGCAGACGGTGACCATTCCAGCCAGCGGAGCAGCGAGGATGTTGGCGACCACGCCACCGAGGGACACCCTCGCATCCAGGAGCACGAGCAGCGGGAGGCAGCCCACCTGGGCTGCGATCGGAATGGCGACCGCGTCAGCAAGGGGCCGCGGCAGCCGCGCCGCACACGCCTCCGCCAACGGGCGACTCCACAGGATCAGGCCGCTGGTGGCGGCCACGGACAGGGCAAAACTCACCTGAGTGCCCAGCTCCGGGTCCAGCAACAGCAGAATCGTCACCGCAGCACTGACGATCGGGATGCCCGACGCGTCCCGCCCGAGGAGACGCCCGAGCAACACCAGCAGCACCATGACCGCGGCACGCACCACCGTCGGTTCGTAGCCCACGACCACGCAGAACCCGAGCACCGCGGCCACTCCGGAGATCAGCCGAGCGCGCCGGGACATCCCGCACATGCTGGCCAACCCCACCACGAGGGCCACGGCGATGACGCAGTTCGACCCAGACACAGCGGTGAGGTGGCCAAGGGAGGACGCGTTCATCGCCTCCGTCAACGATGCCGGGATGCTGCCGGTCTCTCCCACGGACATGCCGGCGATCAGCCCGGTTGCTGATCCGGGCAGGCCCTCCAGCAGGTTCACGAAGTCTGCGCGCCACTGCTGGGCCACCGGCCAGTCGATCAGTTGCCAGACCGCATCACCGCGCCACTGCGGGAACCACAGCACCCGCGCACCCACGAGCGCGGCCAGCGCCGCGCCGAGCCCGACACGTTCCGCGGTGGCGCCCAGGCGTGCCCGCTCGCGGGTCATCAGACCCACCGCAGCCCCGCACGCCGCCCCCACTGTGCACGCCACCACCACCCACATCGGCATAGTGCTGGGAAGGGTAGCCAGCCACGCCCCGGCCATGGCGGGCACCATGCGCAGGTCGTGGCTGCGCACGTCGCGGCGTGTGTCGCCCCGGTTCACACGGTCACCCAGGGCTCCAGTTCGGCGAACGTCTTTTCGCCCACCCCGGAGATGTTGAGCAGCTCCTCCACCGACTGGAACCCGCCATGCTCCGTGCGATAGGCGATGATCTTTTGCGCCATCGCCGGACCAACCCGAGGCAGTGTGTCGAGTTCCTCAGCAGTCGCCGTGTTGAGGTTGACCCGTGCGCTGGTCGCGCTGTCTTCCGGCGTCGCCCCCGATGCGGCTACATCCGCTTCCGAGGGAACCACGATTTGTTCCCCGTCGGAAACGACCCGGGCGAGGTTCACGCCACTGAGTTCGGCCTCCGAGCCAGCTCCCCCGGCGGCCGAGATCGCGTCGACCACTCGGCTGCCAGCCGGCAGCGTGTACACACCGGGATGCTCGACTTCTCCGACCACGTGCACGAACACCGTTCCGGTGGCGGCTGCCGACACCACCACGCTCGCCGGGGACGAGGCGGAGTCCCGGGCACCAGCCGTCGTACACGCGCTCATGCCCACCACGGACGCCCCCGCGAGAAGGACACAGCTCAGCACCACCCCGGCGGGAAGCCGCCGCACCGGGCGGATCCGTCTGCCG
Organism: Micrococcales bacterium UBA3913; assembly: GCA_002391425.1. Classification (GTDB taxonomy): domain Bacteria; phylum Actinomycetota; class Actinomycetes; order Actinomycetales; family Microbacteriaceae; genus UBA3913. The sequence continues at coordinate 12,037 of DGEZ01000154.1, forward strand.
GTCGTTTCCGGGAACCGCGATGCTGCCATGGCAACACCGTAAGGGTGGGGACTGCCCCCGTTCCATCGCAGGTGCGGCGCATGGGGATAACATCCCGTGGCCGCACCCGTGCGCACAAACGGCTGCGCGACCCCTCCCCCGCTAGCGGGCCACGATGTTCACGAGTTTCGGTGCCCGCACGATCACCTTCACCGGCTCCGCGCCAGCCAGAATGTGCTGCACCTGCTCCGACTCCAAAGCAAGCTTGGTGAGCTCGGCTTCACTGGTCTGGGGGGAGACCTCCAGCCGGTCGCGCACCTTGCCGTTGACCTGCACGACGCAGGTGACGGACTCCTCGACCAGGAGAGCGTGGTCAGGTTTGCGCAACCCGGCGCGCGCCACCGAGGGCTGGTAACCCAACAGTCGCCACATGTCTTCGGCCGTGTAGGGAGCGAACAGGCTGAGAATAATCGCAATGTTCTCCGTCGCCTCGCGCACCGCCGGATCCGCGGGGCCAGCCCCCGAGTCGATCACACGACGCACCTGGTTCACCAGGTCCATCACACGGGCGATCACGACATTGAACTTGAACGCCTCGATAAGCTGCGGGACGTCCGCCAGCAGGCGGTGCGTCGCACGCCGCAGAGCGTGGTCGCCGTCCGCCCACACCACCTCCGGGGCACTCGTCACGTCGCGAGCCAACCTCCAGGCACGGGCCAGGAAGCGCGCCGAACCACCGGGAGAGACATCCTTCCAGTCGATGTCGTCCTCGGGCGGCCCGGCGAAAGCCATGGTGAGCCGCACCGCATCCACCCCGAACTCCTCCAGCTCGTCGGAGAGGCGGACCAGGTTCCCGCGCGACTTCGACATCGCCGAACCGTCCATGAGAACCATGCCCTGGTTCAGCAGCGCGCTGAAGGGCTCCGTGAACGTCACCAACCCCATATCAAAGAGCACCTTTGTGACAAACCGCGAGTACAGCAGGTGCAGGATCGCGTGTGTCACCCCACCGACGTACTGGTCGATCGGCGCCCACTTCTCCGCCTCTGCGATGTCAAAGATGGCCGTATCGTCGTGAGGTGACACGAATCGCAGGTAATACCAGGAGGAGTCGACGAAGGTGTCCATCGTATCCGTGTCACGCTTCGCCGCGGCACCGCACTGCGGGCACGGGACGTTCACCCAGTCCTCGGCGTCAGCCAACGGGCTGATCCCGCGCGGACGGAGCTCGTCGCCGGACATCGGAGGCAGCTCAACGGGGAGCTGGTCGTCGGGCACGGGCACTTCCCCGCACTGCGGGCAGTGGATGATCGGGATCGGTGTGCCCCAGTACCGCTGCCGCGAGATCAGCCAGTCCCGCAACCGGAAGTTCTTCGCGGCACGACCCAGGCCCTTCTCCTCCAGGATGCGGATGATCAGGTCAATCGCCTCGGTCTTCGTGTGTCCATTGAGCGGACCCGAGTTGATCAAACGTCCCTCGCCTGTGGCGGCAATGTGGCTGTCCGCAGGATCCGGTAGTCCCGTCTCCACGACCACCCGCACCGGCAGGTCGAACTTCAGGGCGAAGTCGAGGTCGCGCTGGTCGTGTGCCGGAACCGCCATGATCGCGCCGTGCCCGTAGTCCGAGAGCACATAGTCCGCAGCCCAGATGGGGAGTCGCTCACCGTTCACCGGGTTGATCGCCCAGTGGTTGAGGAACACCCCCGTCTTCTCGTGGTCGGTGGATTGTCGTTCGATCTCGGTGATCGCCTTCACGCGATCCAGATAGGTGGCGAACTCCTGCTGGGTCTGCTCGGGCGCCGTCGCCGCCAATTCCGCGGCGAGATCGGAGTCCGGGGCCACCACCATGAACGTGGCCCCGTACAGCGTGTCCGGACGCGTTGTATAGACCGAAACCGGTTCGTCACGTCCCTCGATCACGAATTGCACATCTGCACCCACGGAACGGCCAATCCAGTTCCTCTGCATGGTGAGAACCTTCGCCGGCCAGGTGCCCTCAAGCTGGTTGAGGTCGTCGAGGAGACGATCCGCGTACTGGGTGATCCCGAAATACCACTGGGTGAGCTTCTTCTTCGTCACCGGGGTATCACACCGCTCGCACAAACCGCCGACGACCTGCTCGTTGGCGAGCACGGTCTGGTCCCTGTCTCTTATACACATCT
>DGEZ01000140.1:0-1853 GCA_002391425.1 Micrococcales bacterium UBA3913
GACATGTCGAGCCGCGTGAACTTCCGCGCGGTGACAAGCACGCGGGTTTCCAGGGAAGACACGAACTTGTTGTAGGAGCCGACCGCATTTTCGAGGGACCTGCCCAGTTTGTCGGCGTGCTCACCAACGACGCGGACACGGTCGTAGAGTTCCTGGGCGAGGTCGAAGAGCTTGCGCGCATCCTGGGTGATCAGATCCTGTTGCCAGGCGAAGGCGACGGTGCGCAGCACCGACCACAAGGCCACCGGCGAGGCGAGGGCGACGCGCTTGCCGAACGCGTAGTCCAGGAGGGTTGGGTCGGCCTCCAGAGCCGCGGACAACAGGGACTCGCTGGGGATGAACGCCACCACGAAGTCGGGGCTGCCGGGAAGAGCCTTCCAATACGCGCGATTCGCCAGCGCATCCACATGTGAGCGCACAGCCTTGACGTGCTGGGCCAGGTAGTTGCGGCGTCGGGCCTCCTCGTCGGGCGCTCCGGCGAGATTCGCATCCGTGGCCAGGATGTACGAGGTGAAGGGAACCTTCGCGTCGATCGGGAGTGTCTTGCCGCCGGGAAGGTGCAGGATCATGTCGGGGCGTTGGCGGCCCTGGTCGCCGGTGACAGAAGTCTGCGTGTCGAAGTCGACGTGTTCGATCAGCCCGGCAGACTCGACGATATTGCGCAGCTGGGCTTCCCCCCAGGCACCGCGCACACTGTTGGACTTCAGCGCACCCAGGAGGTTCCCGGTGATCTCGCGCAATTCGCGGTCCGCCTGGTGCGACTGCTTGAGCTGCTCGGCGACCTGGCCGAGCTGTTGGGCTCGCTGAGACTCCAGCTCGTCGATCCGTGTTTGCATGGCGCGCAGGTTCTCGCGCACGGGGGAGAGCTCCTGCAACACGCGGTTCTGCTCGGCGGTGGCGTGTTCGCGTTCGGCCTGACGTTGCCGCTGCTGGTCGAGGAGCTGATCGACCTGGGCACGCAACGCGTCCCGGGCGGCCGCGGCCGCCGCGGCCTGCTCGCGCGCATCCACCACCTGCTCGGCCTGGGCGGCGAGCTCGGCGAGCTGGGCGGCCTGCTGGTCCACGACCGGCTGCAGGGGGTTCGGCCGCCGCGAGTGAAGGCGCGAGGCGAGCACGAAGCCCACTGCGACACCCACCACCAGGGAGGCGACACCACACGAGATCAGAACCAGAGCATCCATGCCAGCAAGTCTGCCAGCAGGCTCGGACATTCTGCCCGCGAAGCGCCCGGGCGCTGCCGGATCACACGATGACCGGGCGGGGGAGCATCCGCAATTACTGCAGGTATTCGTCTTGGAACCAGCGCCACAGGTCGGCGCTGCAACGAGCCACGACACGGTCCCACAGTGTCTCCGACCCCTCATCCGCACTGTCCGAGACCACCTTGACGATGCGTATCGGAACACCCGCTCTCTGCGCAGCCCACGCGTAGGCATAGGATTCCATATCCACCAGGCTCGCCCCCAGACCGCGGACCATCTGCCCGTATGCGGCGTCCGACACGAAACTGTCGCCGGTGGCGATCGTGACGCCCTCAACGGGCAGAGAGACCCGTTCCGGGAGAGCCACGTGGCGTCCGCGCACCCCCTCCAGGTCGGTGACGTCGTGCTGGATGGCTGCGGCGATCTCGTGGATGCCGGTGGTGCCTGCCGTCACGGTGCCCGCCGTGCCCAGCACGAGCACGCTGTCCACATCCCCGCGCCCCAGCCGCTCCGATAGCCCAACGGCGGCGAGAAGCTTGCCCGGGCCAGTGATGAGCCGATCCCAGCCCGGGATGTGTGCGGGGAAGACCTGGAGCTCGGAGGACAACGCGGCTACGAGAAGGTGCATGACTCCTATTGTGGCGCAGGGTG
>DGEZ01000140.1:2176-5727 GCA_002391425.1 Micrococcales bacterium UBA3913
TCCCGCCCCGGTACGATGGGATGTCGTGGCACTCACTATCGGAATCGTCGGTCTTCCCAACGTCGGCAAGTCAACCCTGTTCAACGCCTTGACGAAGAATCAGGTTCTCGCAGCGAATTACCCGTTCGCCACGATTGAGCCGAATGTCGGTGTCGTGAACCTGCCAGATTCCCGTCTGGATACGCTTGCCGAGATGTTCCACTCCGAGAAGGTGGTGCCTGCGCCGGTATCCTTCGTCGACATCGCCGGAATCGTGAAGGGCGCCAGCGAGGGGGAGGGGCTGGGGAACCAGTTCCTGGCGAATATCCGGGAGGCGGACGCGATCGCGATCGTCTCGCGCGGGTTCAGCGACCCGGATGTGGTGCACGTGGACGGTTCCGTGGATGCGGCCCGCGACATCGACACGATCATGACCGAGCTTGTGCTCGCCGACCTCCAGACCGTGCAGAAGGCGATCCCGCGTTTCGAGAAGGAGGCGCGCAACAAGAAGATCGACGCCAGCGTGCTGGAAGCCGCGCGCGCGGCCGAGGCCGCACTCGACGCCGGAACCGCAATCTCGCAGGCCCCCGGTGTGGATGCGGAGGCCCTGCGCGAACTCGGGTTGCTTACGAACAAGCCGATTATCTACGTGTTCAACGTGGATGAGGGGGTGCTTACCGAGCCCGGGAGGAAGCAGGCGCTCGCTGATCTGGTCGCTCCGGCGCAGGCAATCTTCCTGGATGCGAAGACGGAGAGCGAGTTACAGGATCTCGACGCCGACGAGGCGCGCGAGCTCCTGGCATCCATGGGGCAGGAGGAGTCGGGGCTGGACCAGCTGGCGCGCATCGGGTTCGATGCGTTGGGGTTGCAGACGTTCCTGACGGCTGGCCCCAAGGAGTCGCGGGCGTGGACGATTCACAAGGGGTGGACCGCACCCGAGGCTGCTGGGGTCATCCACACGGACTTCCAGAAGGGCTTCATCAAGGCAGAGATCGTGTCGTTCGACGACCTGGTGAAGGCCGGTTCTGTTGCGGAGGCTCGGGCACACGGCTGGGTGCGCATGGAGGGCAAGGACTACGTCATGCAGGACGGGGACGTGGTGGAGTTCCGACACTCGTGACGATCATGAGTGTGGCGAGTAGATGTGAGAAGTGGTTGCACACGTCTACTGGGAGCATCTTCGATTGTCCGGTCTCAGAAGTGTCTGGGCTGAGGGGCTAGGTAGTGAGGTAGTTCGTGGAGATGAAGGCCGATGCGGCGAAATGGAAGCGAGGTCTCATGTGGGTCATTGCAGGAGTCGTGGTCCTCGCACTCGTCGGAGTTCCTGTTGCCGTCACCCTGGTGAACGATGCGGCGGCGCGCCGCGTTCAAGCTCAACTTCTTGAGTTCCAGCTCCCCGATGATGCTGAGCTTCTTGACTCGATGTCGCAAGCTGGAAAGCTGACGGGTAATGGCAATGGCATGCAATACCTGGGTGCGCTTCTCATCAACAGTGACAAGTCTGCTACTGAACTGCGCCAGTTCTACGCAGAGGTAGAGGATGAGAGCGGGCTCCAGATAACGGTGACTCCCGCGCAAGATGTGCAGGGGTTCCATGGCGTTGGTGGCTTCCTCGCTGACGCGGGTATTGAAGGTACCTTCGTCGTCGTGGCGTGGGGAGACGGGCCGGGATGGTTCTTTGAGAACTTTGACCTGAGAGGTCACTGAGCCGTTAATCGTCGGAGACGCCCATCGGGCCGTTCTGTACGTGTTGCATCGTGGGGCCGGGCATGCCTCCTACAACTGAACGTTGACGAAGACGAAGCGATGTGGAGTTCCGGCACGGAATTGCTTCCGCGGCGCAGGGCAAGAGGTAGGGCTGGAGATCCAGAGCGCGTTGTTGCACCGACGCCTCTAGAAGGGGTGAATCAGTGGCGATATACAAGAAACCGACGAAGCGAGCACACAAGGGCTTCTTCTATTTGAATGACGAGGCTGTCATCAACTCGTTGTCAGCACTCGAGTCCGGGAAGGTCGACGAGATCGTTTCGAGGACCACGACCGCTCGCGAGGGTGGCTTCAGCGGCGAGGTGAGTGTTCCGCTTCCGAGCGTGGGACTTTCGGCAGGTGGTGGGAGGAAGTCCTCGTCCGAAATCGAGGAGGAGATGGTGCGCACTCGAACCCGGTTCTCCGTATTTGACGCCTGGTACGACCACCTGCAGCGCGAGAAGGGCCTAGGAACGTTCTCGGGTTGGGTGCCGGGGGCGCTCGATGGTGTTGAGTCGGGAGATACCGTCGAACTGCGGGCTGATCTGTCGTTGGGGTCGCTCCAGACGGTCCTGAGGTTGTTCCTGTGGTTCGCGGACCAGGCCGCGAAGCAAGACACGCCGTTCTCGCAGAAGGGTGAGCAACTGAAGCAGACGAAACAAGCGGCCCGAATGATGAAGATCACCATGGGAATGGAGAGCGAGGACGACGACCAGGTACCCCTTATCGCCGTCCCAGTCGGGGCGGTTGGTCCACAGGTTGTTCTGGCCGTCAGTCCTAAGTGGCTTATTGGACGCCTGGGTCAACTTGGGGGTGACTTCGGCATCGTGGCTCAAGTCACGCGAGTGGTCCCCTCTGGCGAGGACTACCCAATCCTTCGCCTCACGCGCGATGTCACACCTACTCCGCTGGAGATCGGTACTTTGAAGGAAGTCGTCAGCCATTACGTCGAGCCAGCGCAGGCGCTCGGCGTGCAGGTGGATCCAGAGGAATCAGTGGTTAAGGGTCCGGCACTCATTCTCGAGCCGATTGCTATCTACCGATGAGGGAGCAGGCGATGGGCTAGAGAAGGGCGCTTCGCCTGGGGGCGGAAAATGACGAGTTACCTATCAGCGCTCGATGCGAGCGATTCGTTGCTTGACGACGTTCGTTCGCTACTCGAGCATCACCCGGCAATTAGGCCGGCCGGGCCAGGGCGACCGGTCATGTGGGCCGGGCGTAGACTCCTTGCTGAGAGCTTGCGGGGCACTTTGCTACAACAGCATGGGAGTCTGCGTCGAAGAAGATCTGCGAGAGCCCGTTGAAAGCCTGCTGAGTCGTCACAACGCGAGTTCACTTCCTGAGACCCTCAAGAAGCGGGTGGCCGATAGCGGAAAGACTGATCTATGGGCGTTCGCGGGTGAAGGCTGGACGGGTGAGATCCGGGCACGACTGAGCCGTCGCTTTGACGGAGATGGCGGGAGGTACGGTTTCAACACCGCCAGCCCCGATGGCTTCACTGGCCGGCGTAAGACGGTACTCGGCCTCGAGCCGCTCACGAGTGTTAGCGGGCAGGGTTTTGGCAACTCCAAGGTGTTGACCGAGATCGGCACCCTCGCAGAAGTGCGCGGAGAGATCGTGCACAGAGGGTCCATCCCCGGGAATCTCAGCATTGCAGTCGCAAGGGGGCTGGGCAGAATTCGTCGAGCGGCTCTGAAAGAGGTTTGATGCGCTCGTGGTGGAGTTCCGCTTTTCGAACTGAACTTGTGAGGAGCAAGTTCTGTGGCGTGGCTGACCGTAGGGGCTTGTTTGCATCTTGCTCGTAGACCTGTCTCTTATACACATCT
>DGEZ01000058.1:0-458 GCA_002391425.1 Micrococcales bacterium UBA3913
GGCAACGGAGTGTCCTTCGCCGTGCGCGAACCGTTCCCCAGCGTCCACCTCGATGCGGCGCCACTGGGCAGGGGGATCGGGGTGTGGTTCCATAATCCGGATGCGGCCGGAATACACAAGCGCCTCGCCGAATCCGGCGTGCCCATTACGCAAGAACCATTCGAGGGACCCTTCGGCCTCCAATTCGCTTTCCGTGACCCCGACGGATACACCGTCACCATCCACGCCACCGCGTAGAAACCATCCAGGTGCCCACGCATCAACAGGCACTCCCCCACTGCTCGACCCTAATCAGGGGAGACGAGCACACGATCCTGGGAATCGCTCGACCCCGGCAGAGACCCGCGGTTAGCCCCCGCACCACGCGCCACAAAATCAGGAAAACCCGCCTCTCGGCGGGCGGCTCTGGTTTTGTCTCTTATACACATCTCCGAGCCCACGCGACCCTACTAGATCTC
>DGEZ01000058.1:585-2497 GCA_002391425.1 Micrococcales bacterium UBA3913
CCCCGGCAGAGCCCCGCGGTTACCCCCCGCACCACGCGCCACAAAATCAGGAAACCCCGCCTCTCGGCGGGTTTTCCTGATTTTGTGGACCTGAGGGGACTCGAACCCCTGACCCCCTGCATGCCATGCAGGTGCGCTACCAGCTGCGCCACAGGCCCAGGCGTGCTCCCCGACTTGAACAGCCGACAAGCAACTGCACCATCATAGCAAGCAACCCGCGCAGGCCCCAAACCCACAGATCCCTCCGCCGCCGTTGCTACCTTTTTGAACGCAGACCATCACTATCTTGTGTGAGCAAAAGGTTCGTGCGGGGATTCCGTGAGCGGTCCTGCGCGCCTCTCAGCGGGTGGCGCGAGCGAGGTTGGCCCGCAGTTCCTCGGCGTTCTGACGGACAACGTAAGCCGGTTGGTCGCGCTCGACCCGCCAGCTCTCAGCCAGCGGCCCGATATTAACCGTGTCGTACCCAAATTCGTCGTAAAGCGCGGTGATGAAGCCGATCGCCTCAGCAAAATCGCTCGCCGTGGCCAGGGCCCGTCGGTTCGGCGTCCCCGCGGGTGTTCCGTCGGTGAGGATCTCCGAGGCTCGGATGTGGTTGAATCCTTTGACAATCCGCGCGTCCGGCAACTGGCGTTGCAGCAGCTGAGACGTGGTGGTGAGCTTTTCGTCGAGCTCGGGAATGTGCCCGTCGCGTTCCCAATAGTAGTTATTCGTGTCCAGGACGATCTTGCCGGCGAACGGCGCCGGAGGGAGCGTTCCGATCGCGGCAAGGGGGATGGTGACGATCACCCACTCCCCAACGGTTGCAGCCGTTTCAACAGCCGCGGCCGTCGCATGCGGCCCCAGATCGGTGACCAGCTCGGCGAGTGTCTCCGGCCCGCGAGAGTTGGCGAGGGTTACCTCGTAGCCTCGGTCGACCAGGCCCCGTGCGAGGGCTGATCCAATGTGTCCTGCTCCAATAATTCCGATATGCGTCATGGCTGGTTCAACGGAAAGGCGGCGTCAGTATTCCGCCGTGTGACGCGCGATGACGTGGTGAGGCCATCGCTCCTGCTGATACTGGGCTGGGCCTGGGCTGGGCTAGTCCGCATGGTCGGTCTGGGCATCCCGGCCCAGCTGGAACGACGACCACACGGCAGCGATATCCTCTCCCCCGTGACCGGAGGCGACCGCCTGGTCGTAGAGTTCTTCCAGTGCCTGCAGCAGGACGCCAGGCAGCTGCGGTGTCTCGGCTCGGGCCAGACGGATGTCCTTGAGGATGCCCGCGACCGCGAACTGTGCCGCAAACCGGCGGTTCAGGATGTTCACGCCTTTGAGCTGTGCATAGGCGCTATCCATCGCGGTGCCGTGGATAGCCTCCAGAAACAGGGCAGGGTCCACCCCCAGATTCTGCGCGATCGTCAGGGACTGACCGATCCCGGCGGTCAGGGTCGCAATCCAGGCATTGGCGGCCAGTTTCAGGGCCGAGGCCTGCGGAGCTGCCGAGCCCGCCGACACGACACGCATGGACACCGCATCCAGGACCGGCGCGAGATCCCGTCGAGTGTCTGGGGCACCCGCGAACAGGACCGTGAGGCGCCCCTGGAGTGCCGGATCCCTCGTACCCAGCAGCGGAGCGTCGACGAAGCGCACGCCCACCGATTCTGCCCGCGCCGCACACTCGGTGGCCGCGGCCGGGCCGATCGTCGATGACTGCATCCAGATCGCTCCGGGACTCAACGCGGGCAGAGCCGTCGCCATCGTCTCCCGGACCGCCCCCGCGTCGAACAGGAGTGTGACCACTGCGTCTGCACCCCGAACAGCTTCTGAGGGGGTGGCCGCGATCGCCGCGGGACCGGCGCGGAACGCTTCGACGCGCGACGGCGTCCGATTCCACACCGTCACCTCGAGGCCCGCCCTGCAAGGCGATACGCGT
>DGEZ01000058.1:2675-4201 GCA_002391425.1 Micrococcales bacterium UBA3913
GCAATACATGGGCGCCACCTACGCCGGGTGCATGCTCAGCGGTTGCGACCGCCCGAGCGACGGGATGTGCCGCGCACTCCCGCCAGCTGGCCGACCCGGCTGCCCGAGGAGAACGCTGCAGCACCGCCCTTCCCACGGTTTCCGCCGGAACGGCGGCCCGATCCCTGACGACCCGACGCTTGCGACTCTGATCCCTGGCTGCCCGATCGTGCACCGTTCCGACGCCCGCGGTCACGTTCACCACCGCGGTCGCGGTCACTGCCACGACCGTTGCCCGCGCTGTCACGGGAACTGCTGCGGGGGCTGTGCTGTGCACCGTCGCGGGAACCATTCCGGCCTCCGCGCGCGGAGCCTCCCCGCGACCGTCCGCCGCGCGAGCCCGCGGAACCGGTGCCGCGCGAGCCCGCACCCCGGTCTCCAGCCGTCACCGGCTTCGGTGCGACCTTGGGGGCGACCTCGCCGATCAGTTCGACGACCTCCGGGGATGTTGCCGTCACCGTGACAGGCGTGACCGAGATCTTGGCCTTGCGCATCAGGTCGGCGACGTCGCGGCGTTGCTCCGGCAGGCATACGGTGACAACCTCGCCGGCATGCCCAGCCCGGGCGGTGCGCCCAGAGCGGTGCAGGTATGCCTTGTGCTCGGTGGGCGGGTCCACGTGGACGACGAGCTCCACATCCGGAACGTCGATCCCCCGGGCCGCAACATCCGTGGCCACCATTACCCGGACGTCACCCGCGTCGAAGGCCGCAAGGTTGCGGTCGCGCGCGGCCTGCGAGAGATTCCCGTGCAGGTCGACGGCCGGGATTCCAGCGGAGTTGAGCTGCTGGGCAAGCCGCTTCGCCGTGTGCTTGGTGCGCATGAACAGGATCCGACGACCCATCCCGGAGGCGAGCGCCTCGACGAGGGCCTTCTTCTCGTCCACTCCTCGCACCTGGTAGACGTGGTGCACCATCGCAGAGACCGGCGAGTTCGCCTCATCCACCGAGTGCAGCACCGGGTTGGAGAGGAAACGCTTCACCAAGCGGTCCACGCCGTTATCGAGCGTCGCAGAGAACAGCATGCGCTGACGGCCCTGCGGCGTGGCCTGCAGGATGCGGGTGACGATCGGTAGGAACCCGAGGTCCGCCATGTGGTCGGCCTCGTCGATGACAGTGATCTCGACCGCGTCGAGGGACACGAAGCCCTGCTTCATCAGATCCTCGAGGCGCCCCGGACAGGCGACGACGATATCCACGCCGGACTTCAGGGCCGCCACCTGACGGTTCTGCTTGACCCCACCGAAGATGGTGGTCGACCGCAGCGAATAGGCCGCGGCCAGGGGCGCGATCACGGAGTCGATCTGCGTGGCCAGCTCGCGGGTGGGAGCCAGCACGAGCGCCACCGGGTGCCCGGGGCGGCGCGACCCGCCGGCCAGCTCGCCGCCGAGGCGCGCGATCAACGGGAGGGAGAAGGCGAGGGTCTTGCCCGACCCCGTCTTGCCCCGACCCAGGACGTCCCGCCCGCGGAGGGTGTCCGGAAGGGTGTC
>DGEZ01000001.1 GCA_002391425.1 Micrococcales bacterium UBA3913
GCGATCCCATCCGCGGCGTCAATCACGTAGCCGATTTCCGCGCGCTCCGGCGTGGAAGCCTCGTAGGACTTCGCGAAGTCTTGAAGGGCCTCGCGGATATCCTCGGAACTGATTGATAGCTCTGCCATCATTGTCCTTTCTGGGATGCCTTGTTAGTGAACCAGCGAGGACCGAAGCTCGCCAAGTCTTGTCTGTGTTGTGGCGTCGATGACCTCTGAGTCGACCTCAGCGCGGACACCACCGATCACGCTGGGATCTACAACGAATCCGGGGTAGAGAGCAGACCCGAACTGCTTCTCCAGTCCGGCGACCATCGCGGTCTTCTGTGCATCCGTTAGCTCAACAGCCGTGGTGACCGTGACCAGATGCCGACCATCCAGTTGCGCGGCGACTCGCGCGAATTCCACCATCGTCGGAGCAATCTGCCCGCCGCGGCGATGCGTGGCCGCATACTGCACAGCGGCCAGCGCCTCCGCCGAAATTCGCTTCTCGAACAGCTCGTCGATCAGCTGATCCACACCGGTGCGATCCCCCGACAGCGGCAACGCCAGCTGCAGTTCGTGGCTGCCGGCGAACACCTGACCGATCGCGAACAGCTCCGCAACATACGCCGCGATCCCCTCGGAGGTGCGCGCCACCTCAGCGAGCGCAGACACCGCCAGGTCGACGACACCCCGCACGAACTCACGCGGGCTCGACCACGGGACGGACACGAGGGAGCGAATGAACGCGACCACGTCCGCAGGAAGCGCCTTCCCGCACACCGCGTCGACGAGGACTTCGCGGCGCGACACGTCCACCGCCGGGTCCGTCAGGAGGGAGCGAAATTGGGGAACCGACTCGAGTGCATCTGCGAAGCTGAACAGTCCCTCGGCGAAATCCACCGAGCACTGTACGTCGCCGGATCGGATGGCCCCGATCGCGCCGTTGAGAGATTCCCGTGTCGCACTGCCCATTGCTACTTCGCCGCTCCGTCCAAATCTGCGAGGAACTGGTCGACCACATGCTGAGACCGCGTGTCGTCGGTGAGGGACTCACGCACGACGCTGGAAGCGAGGTCCACGGCCAGCAGGCCAATCTCTGACTTGAGTTCCGTAAACGCGGCCTGCCGATCCGCCTCGATCTGTGCGCGTGCGGTGTCCGTGATGCGCTGCGCCTCGGCCTGAGCCTGCTGACGCAACTCGGCGAGGATCTGCTGCCCCTCGGCCCGAGCCTGGTCGCGGATCTGCGCTGCCTCGCGGCGAGCCTCCGTCAGCTGGGCCGTGTACTGGGCCAGTGCTGCTTCGGCCTGCTCCCTCTGCTTCTGCGCATCCTCGATGTTGCCCTCGATCTCCGCGGCGCGCGCATCCAGCATCTTCTGGAACTTCGGAAGGACGTACTTCCAGAAGAAGAAGAGGAGAACGACGAAGACGATCGCCGAACCAACCAGATCGTACGACGCCGGGAACAGGATGTTCTGTTCCTCAGCCACAACCACAGCGCTCACCGTCACAGTCCTAGAAGATGAAGCCTGCGGCCAGGCCGATCAGGGCCAGCGCCTCAGCGAATGCGATACCGATGAACATGGTCACCTGAAGCTTGCCGGAGAGCTCAGGCTGACGAGCCATCGCCTCAACCGTCTTGCCGGCGATGATGCCGATGCCGATGCCCGGGCCGATGGCGGCGAGACCGTAACCAACAGTCGCGATGTTTCCAGTGATCTCTGCCAGGTACGAAACGTCCACGAGGGATTCCTTCCTTTGGTTCTGGTTCGAGCGGTCACTCGAACCGGGTTTTCAGTGTTCGTCTTCCAAAGCCAGCTGGATGTAGGCCGTGGTCAGGAGAACGAAGATGTAGGCCTGCAGCACGGCGACCATGATCTCGAACAGGGTGAAGACGAACCCCATCAGGAGCGTCACCCCGCTGAGAGCCTTGAACAGGTCGGGTGCTTCGAGCAGGAAAAACGAGGTGGCCGAGAAGCACAGCACGAGCAGGAGGTGCCCGACCACCATGTTCATGAGGAGACGGAGGGTCAGCGAGACCGGGCGAATCACGAACGTGCTCAGGAACTCGATCGGGGTCATCAGCGGGTACAGCCACTTCGGGACGCCCGCGGGGAACAACGCCGCCTTGAAGTAGTGTCCGGCACCGAACTTTTTCACGCCCGCATAGATGAACACCACATAGGCAATTACCGTCAGCAGCAACGGCATCCCAATCGTCGCGGTGCCTGCCAGGTTGAGACCCGGGATGATGCCGGTGAGGTTCATCCCCAACACCATGATGAAGATTGTGGTCAGCAGGGGCGCGAACCGCTTGCCATCGGCCTTACCCAACATGTCATCGGCGATGTTCACACGGACGAAGGACAGCAACATCTCCCCCACGCTCTGCCAGCGCCCGGGGACAACCTTGAGATTCCGGGCGAACAGCCAGAATGCCAGCACAATAGCCGCCAGCACGATGAAGCGGATGATCGTCAGACGGTTGATCTCGAACGGGGTGCCCTCGAAGAAGATCGCCGGAGGAAAGAAATCCTCGATCGACGGTCCGTGAAACTCTCCGCTGTCTTCAGCGCGCACCACGACGCCGATAGCCGGTGCCACCAGTTCACTGAACAATCTGCCCTACCCTCGACTTGTCTCCCACGCCTGTGTCGGGAATCCGGGAAGCGCCGCTGACGTGACGCAACCTCAGACAACGTCCACCAGTGTACATGACAAGATTCGCATCCCTGCCACGGAGGACGAAAAATAGCGGAAACCCGATGAGAATCACGTATCCTTTGCGTCTTTGTCCACAGAATCGGTGGTGTATGGCTGCCGTGATGTGAGGGCGACGAAAACGTCTATCGTCAGCTGCCCCACCACGACCACCACCAGGCAGAAGAAAAGGACCGGGCCGTCGACCGTCTCGGAGTCGCGCAGGGCGAACAGCACGACCAGGAATACGACGAGTTTGACCAGCCATGACCCCATCACCACGGCGAAGAACGTCGTGGGCGAAAAGTGCGCGCCCAGGCGGATGCTTGCGATCGTCACCGCAGAGAACACGACCGCGAGACCGGCCCCCCACAGCGCGCCCCACACCCCAGGGGTGCCCGCGAGCATCCCCCCGATGATGGCGCCGCCGACGCCCACCGCCACGGCCAGCCACACCGACAACCACAGCGCCCGATGTAGCACCTTGCCTGCCGTCATGTCCCGGCCCTCCTTCTGCGACGAATCCACCGTTCGATCACCGGCCGCATGGTCAGCAGGACGCACCCCACCAGCCCGATCAGAGCGAACGGGAACACCTCCTGCCAGCGCCAGAACATCAACGCCAGCGAGCACAACGACACCAGCAGCGTCCAGGCGTAGAACACGAACACGGCGGACACCGTGCCGTGCCCGATGTCCAGCATCCGGTGGTGCAGGTGCTTGCGGTCAGCCGCGAACGGACTCTTGCCCGCACGCAGCCGGCGTACCACCGCGAGGGTGAAATCCAGCAGCGGGGCGATAAGGATCGCCAACGGAACGATCATCGGCATCATGGTGGGCAGCCACAGGGACCGCTTCTCCAGGAACGACGGGTCCACCTGGCCGGTGACCGCGATGCTCGCAACAGACAGGAACATGCCCAATTGCAGTGCACCGGAATCACCGAGAAAGATCTTCGCCGGGTGCCAATTGAACGGCAGGAAACCCGCGACCGCCGCCACCGTGACCACCGCGATCAGGGAGGCCATCGTGAAGTAGTTGTTCGCCGCGTTCGGCGTCGTCTGCACCGACACCATGTAGCTGTACAGGAAGAACACGCTGCCGGCGATGAGCACCACACCGGAGACGAGCCCGTCCAGGCCATCGATGAAGTTCACCGCGTTCATCACGAGCACGATCGCCAGCATCGTGACGATCAACAGCCCCAGGCCCGAGCCGATGACGACCCCGTCGATGGGCAGCGACACGATCTGAAACCCGCGCCACGCCAGCCACCAGGCCACCAGGAACTGCCCGGCCAGTTTCGTGTACCAGTCCAGGTCCCAGATGTCGTCGACGATCCCCAGGGCACACACGAACGCTGCCGCCGCCAGAAGCGCCCACAGCTGGGACCCCTCGAACAGCCGGGAAAACCACCCGATCTGGGAGGCGACGAGTATCGCGACCGCGAAGGCGACGAAGATCGCGATCCCGCCCAGCCGCGGGGTGGGACGTTTGTGCACATCCCGCGCACGGATGGCCGGGTACAGCTTAAACCGCATCGCCACCCGCCACACGACCCAGGTCATCGCGAAAGACACGACCGCCGTGATCGCGGCGATGAGGATGTACCCGCGCACTAGCCGTCAACCTCGGTGGCGCCCGCGACAGCACGGATCTCCTCCACCGGGATCGCTCCCCTGCGCAGCACGCGGATCGGACCGCCGTCGTTCACGCGCGTCAGGTCCAGGATGGTCGACGCGGTGCCGCCCGGGGCACGGCCACCATCCAGGTAGACCTCCACCGCATCCCCGAGCATCGCCTGGGCCTGTTCTGCGGTCATCGCCGCGGGCTGGCCGTGCGTGTTCGCCGACGACACCGCGAGCGGTCCGGTGTCCCGCAGCAGCTCGCGGCACACCTCCAAATCGGGGATGCGCAGCGCCACCGTTCCTCCGGTGTCGCCCAGGTCCCAGGACAGGGACGGCTGCATGGTGAGCACCAGGGTGAGCGCACCTGGCCAGAACTTCTCGGCGAGAGTACGGGCCAGCTGCGGGATGTCCGCCGCCAGCGCATCCATTGTGGCGAGCTCAGGGATCAAGACCGGTGGCGGGAAGTCCCTGCCGCGTCCTTTCGCGTCCAGCAGGCGCTGCACGGCCGCCGGAGCGAACGCGTCAGCGGCGACACCGTAGACGGTGTCGGTGGGTGTGACGACAAGCGAACCCGCAGAGAGCGCTCGACGCGCCTCACGCAATGCCCGCGGCAGGTCTTCTGGATGTTCGCACCGAACAATCTCAGACATCTGATGTGCTCCTTCGGTTGACCCCTGCCCATTGTATGGGCAGCTTCCCCCGGCTCCTGCCCGCCGCGAGGATCCTCAGCGAAGCCAGAGCGAGAACGAGCCCCTTGCCCACACAGACTCAGCCGAGCTGCACTGGGCCAGCTCCTGACCGGCATCTGACCGGCTGAGAGCCTCGAGCGCATCTAGACCCTCTCGGCGACCGTGAACCGGTCTCTGCCGGTGAGATCGGGCAGCGTGGACGCGTCGCGCCACCACGCCGAGCCGAGCAAGGCACGTACCCGATCCCCTTGGCCCTCCGCGTGCTCGCACAGGAAAAATCCGCCCGAACGCAACACCATGCCCGCCACCGGAACCATCGCGGTGAGCGCGTCCAGACCGTCCGCACCCGCGTAGAGCGCAACCTCGGGATCGAAGAGGTACACTTCCGGGTCGTGCGGGCATTCGCCTTCCGGCACGTAGGGCGGGTTGCTGATCACGACATCCGGGGTCGGCAGCTCCCTGAGCACCTCGCCTGCGGTGAAGTCGGCGTGAATGAGGTGGACGTTCTCCAGTCCCAGCGTGCGCCGGTTGTGCTGGGCCCACACGAACGCGCATCCCGACTTCTCGATGGCGAACACGGTCACATCGGGGCGTTCGACTGCTACCGACAGTGCGATCGCACCAGAACCGGTCCCCAGGTCGAACACCACAGCGCCCTGCGGGGTGCGCCGGAGAGCTTCCTCCACCAGAACTTCGGTCTCTGGCCGCGGGATGAACACCCCAGGTCCCACGGCGAGCTCGATGCTGCGGAACGGGGCCACCCCGGTGATGTGTTGCAGCGGGATGCGCCGGGCACGCACCTCGACGAGTTCTCGAATCTGCTGGGCGTGCGCGGTCGACACGGAACGGTCCAGGAGTACGGCGGCGCTCACCTCGCCCCGGCTCTTCCCCAGCACGAAACCGGCGATCAGCTCCGCATCCGCCTGCGGGGTGGGCACGCCGGCGCGCTCCAGCACCCGTGCCGACTCCGCCAGCAGTGCGCGGGCCCCGCCCGGCGCGGCATCCGCGGCACCAGTCTGGTCGATCAGGGAGGCGGAGGACACCTCAGTCGTCCTTCTGCCCGAGTTCAGCCAAACGATGCTCCTCGTCGGCCTGAATCGCCGACTCGATGACGGGCCCGAGTGCCCCGTTCATCACCTGGTCGAGGTTGTAGGCCTTGTACCCGGTGCGGTGGTCCGCGATCCGGTTCTCCGGGAAGTTGTAGGTGCGGATGCGCTCGGAACGATCCATCGTCCGGATCTGGCTCTTGCGCGCCTGGGAGGCTTCCTCCTCCAGCTGCTCCTGCTGCATGGCCAGCAACCGGGCCCGCAACACGCGCATCGCGGCCTCACGGTTTTGGATCTGGCTCTTCTCGTTCTGCATCGACACGACAATGCCCGTCGGCAAGTGCGTGATACGCACCGCGGAATCCGTCGTATTCACCGACTGCCCACCCGGACCAGACGACCGAAACACATCCACACGAATGTCCTTCGCGTTGATCTCGACTTCTTCGGGCTCGTCCACCTCGGGGAACACCAGTACCCCGGTGGTCGAGGTGTGGATGCGCCCCTGCGACTCCGTCACCGGAACGCGCTGCACGCGGTGGACGCCGCCTTCGTACTTCAGGCTCGCCCACACACCTTCCGCGGGGTCGCTGGCGTGGCTCTTGATCGCCAGGGAGATGTCCTTGAAGCCCCCCAGATCGGACTCGGTCTTGTCGAGCACCTCGACCTTCCAGCCGCGGGACTCCGCGTAATGGCTGTACATCCGGAATAGATCGGCGGCGAACAGGGCGGATTCCTCGCCGCCCTCGCCGCCTTTGATCTCCATGATCACGTCGCGGCCGTCATTCGGGTCGCGCGGGATCAGCAGCCGACGCAGCTTCTCCTCGTACTCGTGGTGGGCGTGCTCGAGCGCAGGCACCTCCGCGGCGATCGCCTCGTCCTCCGAGGCGAGTTCCTGGGCCGCTTCGAGGTCTTCTGCACTCTGCTGCCAGGCGTGGTACGCCTTGGCTATTGCAGACAGCTCCGCGTAGCGTCGGTTCAGCTTCTTCGCGAGCGCAGGGTTGGCATGAACCGAGGGGTCGGCGAGTCTGTTCTCCAGCTCCACATGCTCAGCCAGCAGCGCTTCTACTGACTCAAACATGTGGTGTTAGCCCTCCTGTGACCCGTATCCCAGGGATGCGGACTTCTGGACCTGCATGAGGAACTCGACATTCGACTGCGTCTCCTTGAGACGCCCGAGCACGACCTCGATGGCCTGCTGTTGCTCCAGTCCGGCGAGCGCCCGGCGCAGCTTCCAGACGATCTTCATCTCGTCGGCGCCCATGAGCAGCTCCTCGCGGCGCGTACCCGAGGCGTTGATGTCGACGGCCGGGAAAATGCGCTTGTCGGCGAGCTGGCGCGACAGGCGCAGCTCCATATTGCCGGTGCCCTTGAATTCCTCGAAGATGACCTCGTCCATCTTGGAGCCCGTCTCCACGAGAGCGGTGGCCAGGATGGTCAGCGAGCCGCCATTCTCGATGTTGCGCGCCGCCCCGAAAAACTTCTTGGGCGGGTACAGGGCGGAGGCGTCCACACCACCGGACAGGATACGTCCGGATGCCGGCGAGGCGAGGTTGTAGGCGCGACCCAGGCGGGTGATGGAGTCGAGCAGTACGACCACGTCGTGCCCCAGCTCCACGAGGCGCTTGGCACGCTCGATGGCAAGCTCGGCCACCGTGGTATGGTCGTCAGCGGGACGGTCGAAGGTCGAAGCGATGACCTCTCCCTTGACGGAGCGTTCCATATCGGTGACTTCCTCGGGGCGCTCGTCTACGAGCACGACCATGAGGTGCACCTCGGGATTGTTGTGTGCGATCGCGTTGGCGATCTGCTGCAGGATGATCGTCTTGCCCGCTTTCGGGGGTGCCACGATCAGACCGCGCTGGCCTTTGCCGATGGGCGAGACCAGGTCGATAATGCGCGCCGAGATTTTGTTCGGCTCAGTCTCGAGGCGGAACCGCTCGTTCGGGTACAACGGGGTGAGCTTGCCGAACTCGACCCGGTTCTTCGCTTCCTCAACGGTCTGGCCGTTCACGGAGTCGATTTTCACGAGCGCGTTGAACTTCTGCCGTCCGTTGTTCTCTCCCTCAACGGGCTGCCGAATCGCGCCGACGATCGCATCGCCCTTGCGCAGACCGTACTTCTTGACCTGTCCGAGGGACACGTAGACGTCACTGGAACCAGGCAGGTATCCGCTGGTGCGCACGAACGCGTAATTGTCCAGCACGTCGAGGATTCCGGCGATCGGGATGAGGATGTCGTTCTCACTGATCTCGGGCTCGACGTCGTCGCGCTGTCCGCGACGCTTGCGGTTGCGGTCCCGGTACCGGTCGTTCCGGTTCCGGTTCCGGTTGCCCTGGCGGTGGGACTCGCTCTGGCCGCCATGTCCGTTGTCGGAGCCGGATGCGTGCTCTGCGCCGGTATCCGCGGCGGGAGCTTTCTGCTCGGACTGCTGGGATTCCGGTGCGGCTGCTGGGGCAGCCTCCGCGGCGGCCGCCGCCGTGGCTTCCGCAGGCTGCTCCGTGGCTGCCGGCTTGCGGCGCCGAGTGGTCTTCTTCGGTGCCGCCGCCTCGTCACCGGGTGCGCTGGCGGACTCGGCCGGGCTGTCCTGTTCGGCCGCAGCCACGGTCGCGCTCGTGGCGCGACGTGGCGCCCGGCGGGTGGTCTTCTTCGCAGGCTCGGCGGCGGTTTCCGCAGCCACCACCTTGTCTAGGCTTTCTGCCAGCTTCTGGAGTTCCGCAGACTTGCGGGACGTCTCATCGCTGGAAGTGTCCACGGTTGTCTCGTGGGTATTCGCGTCTGTCACGACGGTAATGTTCCTTTCCCCACTGCTGAGGTGGAGAGCTTCATGACTATGCACGACTGCGCTTGCAGCGCTGTCCTGCTCTCTTGATTCGTATCGTCTTTCTGATCATTCCCTACTGCGGCACATGCCATGAATGGGGATGCTTCTCAGTGAAAAACCAACACGGTCGGTCTGAAACTCGCTATCGAGCGACCTAACGGGTCTCTACTGTAGCACCTTTGTGATCTATTGCGAGCATCAGCCGCTCCCACCGTGTCGACGGGTGCTGTTGCGCCACCGCCGCAACGCGCGCCCGCTCCTGCTCGCTCGTGCACAGCACGAGCACACTCGGACCCGCCCCGGAGATCACCGCGGCGTGCCCCGCGTCACGCAACTGGGCGACTAGGGCCGCGCTCGGTCGCATCACCGGCTCACGGTACGGCTGGTGCAGCACATCCTCCGTAGCGTCCAGGAGCATCCCCGGGCTGCGGGTGAGCGCCTCCACGAGCAACGCCACCCGGGACAGGTTGTGTACCACATCAGCGCGTGGGAACACGTCCGGCACCAGGCGTCTGGCCTCACGCGTGGACGAGGTGTAGTCGGGTACCAGCACCAGGGGCAGGATGTCCGGGTGCACGGGCACCCGCACAGTGTGCGGGGTGTCCGAGTTCACCCAGGAGATCGTCAGTCCCCCGACCAGGGCTGGTGCGACATTGTCGGGATGCCCTTCCTGGAGGTGGGCAAGGCGGAACGCCTCCTGATCGGAGATCTCCACGTCTCCGCGCAACAGCTCGCGTGCGGCCAGCACGCCCGAGACGATGGCCGATGCCGACGAGCCCAGACCCCGTGAGTGCGGGATGACGTTGTGGCAGCGCAGCACCAGGGCCGGGCGCTGTCGTGCGTACTCGTCGTACACCCGCTGGATGGCGCGCACCACGAGGTTCGCCTCATCCGTGGGCACCACCCCGGCGCCGACCCCGGTGACATCCACACGGGTGTGGGCATCCGGGGAGAGCTCGACCTCGACCTCGTCGTAATACTCCACAGCCAGTCCCAGCGTGTCGAAGCCAGGGCCAAGGTTCGCGCTCGTGGCAGGCACCCGCACGAGCACTCGCGGGCGTGCGCTCATGCCAGGTCCAGTGCTGCCGCAATCTCGTCCACGTCGGAGGACATCTCCGTCGGGCGCGTCTCCACCCCGTCGAGGCCATGGAGCGCCCACTGCGGGTCTTTCAGGCCGTGACCGGTGACGGTGAGCACGATGGTCGCACCGGCGGGAACCTGACCGGCCGCGTGACGCTCCAGCAGACCCGCGACGCTGATCGCGCTGGCGGGCTCCACGAAGATGCCAACCTCGGCTGAGAGGATGCGGTGCGCCTCCAGGATGTGTTCGTCGTCGATCGCACCGATGTAGCCGCCGGTTGCGTCGCGCGCCTCCAGGGCGAACTGCCACGAGGCTGGGTTCCCGATGCGGATGGCCGTCGCGACCGTCTCCGGGTTCTCCACGGCGTGACCGAGCACGATGGGGGCGGCACCGGCGGCCTGGAAGCCCCACATGACCGGGACACGGGAGATCTCCCCGGCTTCGAGGGCCTCCCGATACCCCTTGTAGTAGGCGGTGATGTTCCCCGCATTCCCGACTGGGAGGATGTGGATGTCCGGGGCGCGGCCGAGAACGTCGATCACCTCGAAGGACGCTGTCTTCTGCCCCTCGATGCGGTCGGGGTTCACCGAGTTGACCAGGTGCACCGGGAAGCGCTCGGAAAGCTCCCGAGCAACTGTGAGGCACACATCGAAATTGCCGTCGATCTGCAGAATCTTCGCGTTGTGGGCCACCGCCTGGCTGAGTTTACCCATCGTGATCTTGCCGTCGGGGACGAGAACGGCCGCCGTGATCCCCGCCGCCGTCGCGTACGCTGCGGCCGAGGCCGAGGTGTTTCCCGTCGACGCACAGATCACGGCCTTCGCGCCGCGTTCCACAGCCTTCGAAATGGCGACCGTCATGCCGCGGTCCTTGAACGATCCGGTCGGGTTCATTCCCTCGAATTTCACGAAGACGTCTGCACCGACTCTCCGCGACAGAGCGGGGGCGGGGATGAGCGGCGTGCCCCCCTCTCCCAAGGTAATAACCGGCGTATCGGCGGTCACCGGAAGCCTGTCGGCGTATTCGCGGATAACGCCGCGCCACTGCTTAGCCATGATGTCAACCCTCAACTCTCAACACGGAGACGACCTCGGAGACCACATCGGAGTTTTTCAGCAGCTCGACGGTCTGTTCCAGACTGCCCTCCGTGGCCGGGTGCGTCACGACAATCAGCGTAGCGCCCGAAGCGCCCTCGACTGCCTGCTCCTGGGACATTCTCGCCACAGAGACATCCTGCGCGGCGAACACCTCGGCGATCTTCGCCAACACGCCGGGCCGGTCGGCGACCCGCATGGTGATCTGGAAACGCGCGGTGATCCGCTCGATGGGAGCGATCGGCAGGTGCGCCTCGAAGGTGATGAACTGCGGGGGCGCACCAGTGAGGATTCGCTTGGCGGCCAGCACGATGTCGCTGAGCACCGTCGAACTCGTTGCCGCTCCCCCCGCGCCCGCGCCGTAGAACATGAGGTCCCCGGCAGCCTGAGCCTCCACGAACACCGCATTCTTCGCCCCGCGCACCGCCGCCAGCGGGTGGCTCCGCGGGATCAGCGCCGGGTAGACCCGCACGTTCACGGACTCGTCCTCCCCCTCGACGAGGCGCTCGGCGATGCCGAGCAGCTTGATGACGTATCCTGCCGCCTGGGCGGCCTGCATCTGCTCCAGGGTCACCGCCCCGATGCCCTCCCGGTAGACCGACTCCACGGGAACGTGGGTGTGGAAGGCGAGCCCAGCCAGAATCGTGATCTTGGAGGCCGCATCGTAACCGTCCACGTCCGCCGAGGGGTCCGCTTCCAGGTATCCGAGCTCGCGCGCCTCGGTGAGGGCCTGCTCCATCGTGATGCCGCGGGTGTCGATCTGGTCCAGGATGTAGTTCGTGCTGCCGTTGATGATCCCGAGGACGCGATTCACCTTGTCGCCGACGAGGGAGTCCTGCAGCGGACGGACGATGGGGATGGCCGCAGCGACCGCCGCCTCGTAGTACGTCTCTGCTCCTCCGCGGCGCCCGGTGGCGAAAATCTCGGTCTGGTATTCGGACAACAGCGCCTTGTTCCCGGTGATGACGTCCTTGCCCGCGGACAGGGCGCGCTCAATGAGTTCGCGCGCCGGGTGGATCCCGCCGATGAGCTCGACGACGACATCCGCGCCATCCACCACCGATTGCGCATCGGTGGTGAGCAAGGCCGTGGGGATGGCAGGGTCCCGGGGTGCATCCAGGGAGCGCACCGCGACGGCGCTGATCGTGTAGTGGCCGCCGATGCGCTGCTCCAGCTCGTCCTGACGCTCCAGCAGCTGACGAATCACCTGTGTTCCGACAGTTCCCGCTCCCAGCACCCCGATACGCAGAGTGCGATCCTGACCTGTCACCGTGCCTCCTTTATATTCCGCCTCTGGAATACTCATGCCTGTGCCGGACCGTGCACACCCGCATCGCGGGCAACAAGGTCGTCGAGCGTCTCCGCCCGGATGAGCACCGAACTCTGACCGTGGGCGACCGCCACAACCGCAGGGCGGGACACCATGTTGTAGTTGGAGCTCAACGCGAACGTGTACGCCCCCGTAGCCGCCACCGCCAGAATATCGCCGCGTCGGACATCCTCAGGCAGGTAGCAGTCGTGCACGACGATATCGCCGGTCTCGCAGTGTTTGCCCACGACCCTGCACAGCACCGGCGGCGCATCGCTTGTCCGCGACGCGAGCACTGCGCTGTACTGGGCCTGGTACAGCTCCGGGCGGGGGTTATCGCTCATCCCGCCATCGACAGCGACATACCGGCGACGCGTGACACCGGTTTCGTCGACGGGAACGTCCTTGATTGCGCCCACCTCGTAGAGGGTGATGCCCGCACGACCCACGATGAAGCGTCCCGGTTCCAGGGAAACGCTCGGCACCGGGATACCGTGTGCCCGGGATGCGCGAGCGAGTGCATCCGCGAAGCCGGTCATAATCGTCTCAATCGGGGTGGGATCGTCCTCCGGCGTGTAGGAAATCCCGAAGCCGCCCCCGAGGTTCAGCAGGGGAAGCCCCCGGCTTGGGGAGATCTCCGCGAGTACCCCGCACAGCACGTCGATGGCGTCGGAGAAGCCCGCCGTATCGAAGATCTGCGAGCCGATGTGGCTGTGTAGACCAACGAACTCAAGCGTCCCTGCCTCTTCCGCGGCGCGCAACCGCTGTACGGCACTCGGCAGGTCCGTTTCCGGGACCCCGAATTTCTGGTCGAAACCGGCCGTGCGCAGGAACTCGTGCGTGTGCGCTGAGACCCCGGTGACCACGCGCAGCAGAACGCGCTGACGCACCCGGTGGCGGGCCGCCACCGCGGCGACACGGTCCACTTCCTCGGCACTGTCGATGATGACCAGGCCGACACCGCTGGATATCGCGGCATCCAGTTCCGCGTCGCTCTTGTTGTTGCCGTGCAGCTCGAGGCGCTCCCCCGGGATACCCGCTGCCAGGGCAAGCCCGAGTTCCCCGCCGGTGGACACGTCCACGTTGAGTCCCTCGGCGACCAACCACCGCAACAGCTCAGCGGTGAGCAGGGCTTTGCTCGCGTAGTTGATCTGCGTACGCACCCCAAGCGGGGCGAAGGCGTCCGACAACGCATCCCGGATGCGGCGCGCCTGGGCCACGACCGTGCCCTTGTCAAGCACCCACAGCGGGCTGCCGTGCTGCTCGAGCAGGCTCGCGACCGTGACGCCATCGACCGCTACGTCGCCATCGGGTTCGCGCGCCATCGAATCGGGCCACAGTGCCGGGTCCAGAGCGTTCACATCCGTCGGCCTGGTCAGCCACGCGGGGGCAGGAGGTGTGTCCAACATGCTCTCTAGTCTCCCACAGCGCTCGGGCGGGGGACCGCGCCTCCCGGTTCAGTCACATCCGCTCGGGCGCGGACACACCGAGCAGGCTCAACCCGTTGCG
Source organism: Micrococcales bacterium UBA3913 (assembly GCA_002391425.1). Lineage (GTDB taxonomy): Bacteria > Actinomycetota > Actinomycetes > Actinomycetales > Microbacteriaceae > UBA3913. The sequence continues at coordinate 13,862 of DGEZ01000001.1, forward strand.
CAGTACCTGCCCGGTGGCGTCATTGAGCCACAGCCGGGTGCGATGCACGTCCTCGACAGGGCCGTTCGACAGCGGGATGACCCGGCAGGTGTCGTACCACCGGTGGAAGTCTCCGGCCAGCTGCTCCAGATAGCGTGCCACCCGGTGCGGTT
>DGEZ01000053.1:0-2858 GCA_002391425.1 Micrococcales bacterium UBA3913
ACTCGGAGATGTGTATAAGAGACAGGCTGGGACCGACCGACTTCGCCCAGATCTCGAAGCTTCCGGTCACGCAGATCACCCAGTGTCCCTCGTGTGGTGCGATACTCGTGCGCTCCGCCGAGTGAGGCCGTCGGGCAGGAGGTGACCTCGCTGTGCCTCGTGCGCGTGGACGGGGTGCTCTCCGCGCCGTAGGATGGGAGCGAAAAGGCCGACCAGGCGACCGCGTCACGTATTGTCGTGCCGAGGAACGTCCGGGCTCCGTAGAGCAGGACGGTGGGTAACGCCCACCCGGGGAAACCCGCGAGCAAGCGCAACAGAAAGCAGACCGCCGACACTGTCGGTAAGGGTGAAACGGTGGTGTAAGAGACCACCAGCGGCGGCGGTGACGTCGTCGGCTGGGCAAGCCTCGTTCGGAGCAAGGCCAGACAGGGAGTGGGCTGCTCGTCCATACTCCCGGGTAGGCTGCTAGAGCGTACTGGCAACAGTGCGCCGAGATAGATGGTCGCCCCCACGCGTAGCGTGGTGACAGAACCCGGCGTAACGGTCGGCCTTTTCCCTTTTCCTGCACCGTGGGTGTGTATCGTCGGGAATCTTGTACGGGTCATCCAACAGTGTGTGCGAGTTTTCCAACAACTGTTGGAAAACCTCCTCCACGTCAGTAAGGTAAGCCTTGCCTTCATTTACCGGACGGAGAGGTGCCTCCATGTTCGTCGATCGCCGTCTCACCTGCGCGGTTCCCTCAGCACTGGCCTGGGTGGCGCTGGGATTCGTGCTGCGCATGATCGGATTGGCAGCCACGGTCGTCGTGGCGTTTTCTGTGGCCGACATTGTCGCGGTACTGCTTGGCGGTGGCACCGTGGAAGAGGTGTTCTCCGCACTGGTCACCATTGCGGTTGCGGTCGTGGTGCGCGCGGCGAGCATCCCCGGGGCAGATCAGTGTCACAGCCGGGCGGCCGGGGCGGCTCGAGCGCAACTTCGCAGCGCGGCGCTCCGGGCTGCCGTAAGTAGAGAGTCTTCTGGTCTTCCCGCTGATGCGTCGCAGCTCGTCGTGTCGGGCATCGAGTCCCTCGAGGCATACTTTGCCTCCTACCTGCCCCAACTGGCGTATGCGGTCGCCGCACCACTGGTGCTCTTCGGGGTAGTTCTCACCCTGAACCCCGCAACAGCATGGACGATGCTCGCGATCACGCCCGTGACGTTCATCCTCATCGGGGGGCTGCTCACGGTGGCCCGCAAACGCGCCGGAGGGCACTTCCGCACCTTCGGCAAGCTCGGCCGGTTTTTCGTTGAGAGCATGGAGGGATTGCCCACCCTCGTGCTCTATCGGCGAGATGAGGAACGCGGTCGGCGCTTCAACGAGCTCTCGGAAGACTTCCGGCGAGCCACCATGCGGTTGCTGCAGATGCAACTGTCCTCGATCGTGGTGATGGATCTGGCCGCCTACGGAGGCGCCGCCGCGACGATGCTCGTGGCGGTCGCCCAGGTGGCACGAGGCGACCTTGACCCCGGGGCGGCCTTCGCGGTGCTGCTGCTGTCCAGCGAGTTCTTCCTGCCCATCCGCGCATTAGGCTCGGCCTTCCACGTTGCGATGACGAGTGTCGTGGCGAGCCGCCGTCTGTTCTCCTTCATGGACGAGGCGAACAGGTCCGGGGCAGTCCAGGCGGCCCAGCTGGCCGAGCGTATGACCGGGACGGGGGTGGAACTGAGTCGCGTGGGCTTTCGGTATCCGGATGCGAGCGCCGATGCGCTCGATGACGTGACGATGAGTGCCCAGCCCGGACGCATCACCGCGGTGGTGGGGGAGTCCGGTTCGGGAAAGTCCACGCTCGTGGCCATCATCGCCGGGCTGCGTCATGCATGTGCTGGCACGGTCACCGTGGGGCGGGTCAGTGTCGTCGCCCAGGGCAGCTACATCTTCTCCGGCACGATCGCGAGTAACCTGCGCCTCGCCCTCCCGGATGCCACTGCTGAGCAGATGGTTGCGGTGTGCCGCCAGGTTCGGCTTGACGAGGTCGTCCGCGCTGAGGACCTGACGTACCCCATCGCAGAAGGAGGCGGGGGCCTCTCCGGGGGGGCAACGACAGAAGCTCGCCGTGGCGCGCGCCCTCCTCCAGGACAGGCCCGTGATGATCTTCGACGAAGCGACATCGAATATTGACGCGGATTCCGAAGCAGACCTGCTGGCTGTGATGCATGAGCTGGCGCGAGACAGGACGGTCATCGTCGTCACCCACCGGGTGTCGGGCCTGCTCGAACCCGCGGCGGGTTGGGGGGATGCTCAGGTGATCGTCCTGGAGCACGGAAAGATCGTGGATGCCGGGAGCCCTGCAGAGCTCGACCAGCGGTGCATGCCATTTCGCAGGTTGGCCCGGACACCCGTGAACGAGGAGGTGGGCGCGCATGCGCACTGAAGGTGGCTCACGGTGGCGTGATGATGTGTCCCTGATCCGGGAACTGCTTGCCCTGGTCAAGCCCGTACACCCGCTGTTGCTGCGCTCGATCCTCGCCGGTGTCTTCGGGCACCTGTGTGCTATCGCGCTCATGGCCGTGGGAGCAGCGGCTCTCGTTGCGGCACTCAGCACAGGCGTGCTCTCCGGGTGGTTCATCGGTGCCCTCCTGGGCTTGGCTGTCACGCGCGGTCTGCTGCACTACATCGAGCAGTACGCCGGCCACGATATTGCTTTCCGGAGCCTTGCGCTGCTACGCGAGCAAGCATTCGCGTCGGTGCGGGCTGTTGCGCCCGCGCGCGTGTCCGGAATGCCCACTGGAGAGCTGGCCTCACGCGTGATGGACGATGTTGAGGTGGTGGAGGTCTTCTTTGCGCACACGATCGTGCCGGTGACGATCGCCGCTGTGGT
>DGEZ01000053.1:3117-4103 GCA_002391425.1 Micrococcales bacterium UBA3913
GTTCTCGTCATCCCACGCCTGCTGGGCCGTCGGACCCGGGGCGTCGGTGCCACGTATCGCACATTGCGCGGGAAGAGCCAGGCACAGGTCGTGGATGCGGTTCGCGGAGTCCGCGACCTCGTCCTCCTTGGCGCCGACGAGCGGGTGCGTAACGATGTGAGGGACTCCGGCAGACAGCTGGATGCGCTGCAGCGGCGTGCTGCGATGCGATCGAGCATCGCGGGTGTCGTCGGCGCCATCTGCGTCGCCGTGGCGCCCGTGCTGGCCCTCCTGACAAGCTGGGGACTGGGAGCCGGTGCGATCGTGCTGGCTGCGATCGCAGCGTCCAGTTTCGGTCCGACGCTCGCCGTCGGACGGTTGACGATGACCTTGGACGGTGTCCTCTCCGCTGCGCGTCGCATTTGCGAACTGCGCCGGCTCACACCGCGGGTGACCGACCGGGATGCGCGCCAGGATCCGGTTTCGTGGCATGAGGACATCCACGTCGATGACGTCGTGTACCGCTACCCGGGTTCCCGGACACCGGTCCTCGACCATTGCTGCCTTGCCGTCCGCGCTGGACGAATTACCCACATCGACGCTCCCAGTGGAGCGGGCAAGACCAGCGTGCTCGACCTTCTGCTGCGTTTTGACGACCCTGAGTCCGGGGCCATCCGGATCGGCACGCGCGAGCTGACCAGCATCCCGCTGAGCGAACTGCGCGCCCATATCGTGCTCGTGGAACAGGAGACGTTCCTGTTCACCGAGTCAGTGGCGGAGAACGTGCGGATCGGCCGCGCCGGGGCAACACTCGATGAGGTGTGGTCTGCCCTCGAAGCGGTCCAGGCCGCAGAGTTCGTGCGTAGCCTGCCGGAGGGAATCGACACGGTTATCGGGCCCGGAGGTCACGGCCTCTCCGGTGGGCAACGCCAACGGATCGGGCTGGCACGCGCGTATCTGAGCCGGGCGCCGATTGTGGTACTGGATGAGCCCACCAGCAACCTCGA
>DGEZ01000089.1:0-2375 GCA_002391425.1 Micrococcales bacterium UBA3913
GGGCCAGGGCAATCCGGTTGGTGAACGCCGTGAGGTCAGCTCCGCCCTCCCAGACGCCCTCGGTCATGTCTGTCATCGTGAAGGCGGGCGCCACAGCGTTGAACCGGACCCCACGCTGCCCATAGTCCAGGGCGAGGCTTCGGATCAGGCCGGTGACGGCATGCTTGGTGGAGTTGTATGCTGCCTGTCCCCAGTCGCCGAAGTCTCCGGAGACGGACGAGACCGCGACAACATTGCCCTGGGATGCCTCCAGGTGTGGTGCTGCTGCGCAGACCAGGTGGTAGAGGCCATCCACATTCACCGCGAACATCGTGTGCCAATCCTGCTCGGACATTGCGGCCAACTCCCCGGACTCGTAGATCGCCGCGTTGCTGACGATAACGTCGAGGCCGCCCCACGCCTCCACGGTCTGGGCAACGAGGTTCTCGACGGAGGCGCGGTCGGACACATCTGCCGTGATCGCCAGCGCCTGCTCAGGGGAAGCGGAGGCGAGAGTATCGAGGAGCGGTCCGCGGCGCCGGCCTGCGGCGACGACATGGGCGCCATTGTCGAGAAATCCGCGGGCGATCGCACGGCCTATCCCGCTTCCCGCCCCCGTGACAAGGACGCTTTTCCCGGCGAATGCGTAGCTGTTGGCGGTTACGCGGTCTGAGTTCATGGGTATCTCCTGGCAACTGGTGGACGGTATCTGGGTAGGGTGCACCTGGTATGCGGGAGCACCCTACCCACTCCTGGTCTAACTCGAAACGGTGGGGGAATAGTCCCGTGTTGTGCTCGGTTGTATCCCGTGCATACATACCCCTAAGGGGTATAGGGAGGATGGTTGAGGTGTCTGAGCCAGACAGTCGAGCGCACGGGGAAGTGTCCCATCAGAACATGAAGCAGTCTGAAGGCACGCATGGCGGCGATCCCATGGACATGTCTCACGAGCACGTGGACCACGCGGATGCGTCTCACGAGCACATGGACCACATGGGTCATGAGGGGATGTCTCACGAGCACGTGGACCACGCGGATGCGTCTCACAGTCATACGGACCACATGGGTCACATGGACATGTCCCATGACCACATGCAGATGCCTGGCGGCATGAGTATGAGCGCGCACCACGCAGGCCACGCGGCGTTGTTCCGACGGCTGTTCTGGTGGATGCTCGCGGTGAGCATCCCCGTCGCCGCCTTCTCTCCGATGTTCGCCTCCCTGATCGGATACCCGTTGCCAGACCAGGCCTGGATCGGCTGGGTCTCCCCGGTGCTGGGTACCGTGATGTTCATCATTGGTGGGCGACCTTTCCTCAGCGGAGCACTCAGCGAACTCCGGGCACGCACGCCGGGGATGATGCTGTTGATCGGCATGGCGATCAGCGTTGCGTTCCTCGCCTCCGTGGGGGCGAGCGTGGGCATCCTGGGAACCGATATGGACTTCTGGTGGGAGCTTGCGCTGCTCATCGACATCATGCTGCTCGGACACTGGATCGAGATGCGTTCCCTCGCCCAGGCAGGATCTGCCCTCGACTCGTTGTCGGCGCTGCTGCCTGACACCGCCGTCCTTGTCCACGGCGACATGCTTCATGAGGTCCCCCCATCTCAGCTGGTCGTCGGAGACGTCGTTCTCGTACGTCCCGGCGCGCGTATCCCGGCAGACGGGATAATCCGTGAGGGAACCGCCGGCGTTGATGAGTCCATGATCACGGGTGAGTCGAGAACACAGCTGAGGACAGTGGGGGACACCGTCGTGGCAGGCACCGTCTCCACGGATTCCGCCATCCGTGTTCAGGTCACAGCAGTCGGCGAGGACACTGCACTGGCTGGAATCCAGCACCTGGTCGCTCAGGCCCAGGCGACGCGCACACGGACGCAACGCATCGCTGACCGCGCCGCCGGGATGCTGTTCTGGTTTGCCCTCGGCAGCGCACTGATCACCGTGGTGGTCTGGACATCGCTCGGTGCCCCCGCGGATGCGCTGACACGGGCGATCAGCGTGCTCGTCATCGCCTGCCCGCACGCGCTCGGACTGGCCATCCCGTTGGTCGTATCCATTTCGACAGAGCGTGCGGCGCGAGCCGGCATCCTGATCACGGACCGGTTGGCGCTCGAGAGACTCCGCGACGTCGACGTGGTTGTGTTCGATAAGACCGGAACCCTCACCGAGGGCAAGCCGGCGCTCGTCGACATCGCGGTGGCCGACGGGGTACAGGACGACCAGGCGCTCGCCTGGGCGGCCTCGGCTGAACACGAGTCCGAGCATCCCCTGGCGCAGGCCATCATTGCCCAGGCACAGCGCCGCGGGTTGCACCTCGCGCCTGCATCAGACTTTCGAGCTGAACCAGCCCAGGGAGTGACGGCCATCGTGGAGGGGAAGACGGTCAGCGTGGG
>DGEZ01000089.1:2640-9378 GCA_002391425.1 Micrococcales bacterium UBA3913
TGGAGCCGCGACGCGGCGACCGTGCTGCACGTGCTCGTCGACGGTTCAGCGGTGGCCGCCCTCAAACTGCACGATGCGATACGCCCCGAGTCCCTCCCAGCCATCGCGGCACTGCACCGTCGGGGGGTGCGCGTGGAGCTCCTCACCGGAGATACGCAGGCTGCCGCCGACGGGGTGGCACGTGAGCTCGGCGTCGATCACGTCATCGCCGGGGTGCGCCCCGACGGCAAGGCACAGGCGATCGCCGAGCTGCAGCAGGCCGGTCACGTCGTCGCGATGGTCGGTGACGGGGTCAACGACGCGCCCGCGCTCGCCGCAGCGGATGTGGGTATCGCCATCGGTGCCGGCACCGATGTGGCGATCTCTTCAGCGGGGGTCGTGCTGGCCGGATCCGATCCACGCGCGGTGGACAGCGCCATCGCCCTGTCCCATGCCGCGGTGCGCACCATGAAGCAGAACCTGTGGTGGGCCGCCGGGTACAACCTTGTGGCCGTCCCGCTTGCCGCGGGTGTGCTCGCCCCGATCGGGTTCGTGCTGCCGATGTCGGTGGGTGCGCTGCTCATGTCCGCCTCGACGGTGATCGTCGCCGGGAACGCCCAGCTGTTGCGCCGGGTGAACCTCACCACCGATTCCGCGTCCGTATCGAAAGGGGGGAAGTGAACATGGCCGATCACAGCGCGGGCGGTAGCTGTGCCGCCAGCGGGGTGGACGAGCAGACTCACCACCACGGATACATCGACGACAAGCGCGCCTACCTCACCCGGCTCAAACGCGTGGAGGGGCAGGCGCGTGGCATTCAGCGCATGGTGGATGAGGAGCAGTACTGCGTGGACATCCTCACCCAAATCTCGGCGGTCACGAACGCCCTGGAGAAGGTTGCCCTCAGCTTGCTGGATGATCACTTGAAACACTGCGTGATCGAGGCGGCAGACGCCGGCCCGGAAGCGTTGGATGCTCACCTGCGTGAGGCCTCGGAGGCGATCGCGCGCCTGGTGCGATCCTGACTGTGCGGCCACTGCCCGGGCGGGAAACGGGGGAGTCCGTTCTCGGTTCTGCGGCGATCCGCTGACCCCGTCCCCAAGCCAATGCGGGAGAATGAAATGGTGTCGTCCCCCACAACAGTTCCGGTGTACTTCTACTCGTCGGTGTCGAACCTGACCCGACGCTTCGCGGAGGCGCTTGAGCAGCACGGCCGGGTGGTGCGCGACCTTTCCGATGCGCAGGTGCGCCATAGCGAGACATCCGGACCCTGGGTGCTGCTCACCCCCTCCTATAAAGCGGGAAACGATGCGAATGTCACCCTCCCGGCTGCGGTACGGAGCTTTCTGCGCTCGCCGGTGAACCGCCGACACCTGGTCGGAATCGTCGGGTCTGGTAACCGCAACTTCGGGGAGTACTACCAGGCGGCGGCGCGGGAGCTGTCTCGCACCTCACGGCGGCCGATTCTCTTCGAATTCGAGCTGTCCGGAACCGTGGAGGACGTCGATGCCTGTGTGCGGATTCTGCGCGACCTCGACGAGGCGTTCGCGAACCGGCAGCGGGGCGATTCAGAGACCTGAGCATCTAGCAGCGTGCCAGCGTCATCTGCGGGGGCCGTTCCCGTCGTCCTCAAGCGTCGAATACCTGCAACAAGCTTTCCTCGAGAAAGCCCAGCAGGATGTAGAGGGTGGCGAGCCAGCGCAACTCCGCAGGGAGCTGGTCCGGTGCTGACTCCAGGCGGCCGAACAGCTGTTCTTCCTGGGCTTCGTCCTCAATACGCAGGCGGGCAGCGAGGACGAGGCGCACGTCCGTGAGGGCGGCCGCGACATCCAGAACATGCGGTTGCTCCACCTGCCAGCGCTGGTCCGACTCCAGCTGTTCCGCCAGATTGAGCAAACGTCGTGCCTTCTCGGAGCGCAGATCAAGCTCGGTCAGTCTGCGATACTCCTGGGCGGCCTGTGCATCGTGCGAGCCGACGGGCAGCAGGCGCAGCACAGCCGGGTCTTCGGGAACGGGCAGGGGGTGCTCCGACCAGTGCGGATTGTCTTCCGGGTCCTCGTCAAGCAGCGATGCGACGTCCCGGCATACCCCAGCCAGCACCTCGCGCTCATCGAATTCGAGGTCGGCCACAGCGTAGGAGCCCTCCCGGAGGAAACCACTCATTCGTCCACCTTTTCCATGGTCGCCCACAGTCCGAATCGGTGCATTGCCTGCACATCGATCTCCATGCGCTCCCGAGAACCCTGGCTGACAACGCTCTTGCCCGTGGTGTGGACCTCCTTCATGTGCCGATGCGCGACCGGCTGTGTCATTCCGAAGTAGCTTTGGAACACTTTCGTCACGTAGCTCATCAGGTTGACCGGGTCGTTCCATACGATCGTCTGCCAGGGCGAATCTGTCTGGACGGACGAGCGCGTGCTGCGCTGCTGCTGTGCTGATGCCTGTGCCGAGCCCATGGGCCTCCTTAGGGACTCAGTGCTTGAGGCGCTGCACGATGACCGCTGTTACGCCGAGGCCCACGAGCAGGCCCGCGACAACCGCCACTCGTGCGGGGGTGAGAATACGCGCGGCGAGCTCCCGTGGCGCGAACTGTTCACAGAGGTCGTCGCAACGGGCCGCCAGGGATGCGCTGACCTGCCGCACCGTCTCGTGGTTGCGTGCGAAATCCTCATCGCGCGTGCTCATTCGTCGCCTCCCTCGCTCGGTGCCGTCGTCCCCTCGGGTGCGGCATTGCCCCGAAGGCCAGCGGCAACCTCACGGAGTGCCTGCGACGTCTCCGGGAACCCGCGCAGTCTCTTGAGCAACGCGATCCCGGCGACGATGAGCCCGGCGACGATGAGGATCCATGCCACCCCGATGATGAGGCCGGACCATGCATTCCCGATGAGAAGCCCGAGCCCCCACCATGCGGCCAGGGACAGGAACAACAGGGCAAATCCGATGGCGCTCAGTGCCACGAGGAAAAGGCCGAGGGCGATCCCGACGCGGATGGCCGCCGACTTCGTCTCCGACAGTGCAATCGCGGAAAGAGCACTCCACAGGTCGTGTACGTCATCGATCACATCCGCGAGATAGGCTCGCAATGGGCGTCGCGGCTCGCGCGGTGTTCTCGGCACGGACCCTCCTTCAGGACTGTGGGCACTGCATCCAGGATAGGCGGTTTTCCGTTAAGCGTGTAGGCAACTGCGAACGAGCTCTGCGACCAGCGGCAGGCGGGTGAACCCGTCACTGCTGCAGAAGTGGCCAGCATTCGTCACGGTGTGGAGCACGGCCTGGGCACGCGCGGCGACGTCGCGGCCGAAACCTGGTGCGACGGTGGTGTCGTTGGATGACACCAGAACGTGACGCGACGGGATGCGCGTGGTGATCCTGCGGTAATCGGGAGGTGTCCGGGTGAAGTCGTCCAGTTCGGGCAGGGTGGGCAGGGGACGGTCGAAGGGGGCGACCAGGATCAGACCGGCGGCACTCCACGGGCCGGGCAGTCCCTCGAGTGCTTTGAGCGCGGTGATCGTCCCCAGGCTGTGCGCGACGACGACGGTGCTCGGTGTGGGCGTTCCGATAGCGGCGCGGGCAGCCTCTATCCACTTTCCCGCCTTCGGGGCGGTCGTGTCGGGGAGACGGGGGACATCCACATCGATGCCGTCTGTGCCCAGTTCCAAACGTAACCAGGGAAACCAGTGACTGGAGGGGGATGCCCCGTAGCCGTGTAGGACGACTACGCGCCCGTTGTCTCGCGAAGTTCTCGAGAATCCCATCGTCGTAGCCTCCTTCGCGGTGTTGGTGCCGATTCTGACCCTATCGCGGCAACGCCGCCAGACCAATGTGAGCGTGGGGACGCTGGTCGTCCTGGTGCGCCGGGGGATGCTCCGTGCTGTTCCAGCAGGGGCTGCTGTCGGGTGGTCATCAGGGCGCGTGCCAGGGAATACGACCTTGATGCGACCGTGGTCGTGACCGAGGCCGCGCACACGGTCTGTGACGAACCCCAGCGTGTTGCATCCTGTGCGCTGTGCACGACGGATGCGCGATATGATGTTCGCGATTCCGCTGTCTTCCCCCACGCCAAGGATTGTCCATGTCTGAGTATGGTGCTGATGATTTCCCGCTCGCGTTCCGCGGCTACGAGAAGGAACACGTCGATCGTTTTATCCGTCAGCTGAAGGATCGCATCGACCTTGCGGAAACCCAGAACTCGCTTGTCTCTGAGGATGTGCGACGGCTGCAAGGCGAGGTGATGGCGGCGAACGCGCGTGCCGACGACGCGGAGGGTCGTCTTGAGCGCCTCGCTGCGGAGGTGCACACCCTGGAGCAGGGGCAGCAGGAGGACGCCGCACCACGGGTGGAGTTCGAGCAGATTCTCCGTGTGGCGGAAGACCAGGCCAATGAGATGATTGCGAATGCGGTGAAGCAGGGGGAGAAGTTCACCCAGGAGGCTCGCGCCGAGGCCGAGAAGATCATCCAGGACGCTCAGGACGAGGCGGGCCAGATCCGGCAGCAGGCCCAGCACGAGCTGGAGCAGGCGCGCATCCGCATCGAGACTGAACAGACGGCCGCACGGGCCCAGATCGAGCAGGATGCGGCGGTGGCCGCTCAGGAGGTACAGCAGGCGCAGCAGGAGGCGGCGGCCACGCACAGCGAGGCCGAACGTGATGCGGCGGCCATTCGGGCCCGCGTGGAGGCGGACGCCCAGCAGGTGTCGGAGCAGGCGCAGCGTCAGGCCGCGGAGGCTCGCGCCCGCCAGCTTGAGTTTGAAACGGCCCTGACCCGGCGCGAAGACCAGGCGCAGCAGGAGTTCCTCGCCCTGCACAACCAGGCGGTCGCGCACTCGGAGCGCATTATTCAGGATGCGAACGAGAAAGTTCAGCGTGCCTTGGAGCACTCGCAGCGTGTCGAGACGAACGCGAAGGCGTTCGAGGCGGCTGCTCATGCTCAGGCCGACTCTGTGATCGCGAATGCCCGCACGCGCGCCGGTGAGATCATCGAAGGTGCCCGTGCTCGCGCTCAGGCGATCATCGACACCGTGGTGGCCCATGCGAAGGCAGCCGGGCAGGATGCCGAGGACCGGGCGCGGTCGCTGCGCGCCCAGCAGCAGTCGCTGCAGAGTTTCCTCACCGAGGTCAACGGGCTGGTTGGAGGAATCGAGGACTATCAGCGATCCACCGCTTTGGCCGATGACGCCTCGGAGGTACCGACCTCTGAGGAGCCGGGGGAGCCAGCTCCCGCCGCTGCGCCTGCGCAGGCGGGCGGCGACACTCAGCAGTGAGGCACGCCGGTACGGGCGTGCCTAGGGGTGCCGGGCACCCCTAGCGGGAGCGTCGCCGTGAGGGCGGGTGCGCTGCGCTGAGATAGGGGCCGCGGCCCTGCCGCCGGTGGCCAATCGCATGAGGTCGGTACTGAAGTCGACCTCCTCCGCCGCACCCGGCGCGGTCCGAGATGACCCATTAAAGGTGCGCGTGTAGTCTTTCCCGGCGGCCTCGATCAGTGCAGGGCGAATCCCTGCGGCGACCAGGGCAACGAGTTCGGCCGCGGCACGACGAACACGGGACGACAGCGCGGCCGGGTTCGCCCAGTCCTCGGTGGCAGCGAACACCGTGGTGGGGGCGATGACGGCACGCATGTACGACAACAGGGCGCGCATATCGGTGTCGGGCACGAGGCCGTGGCGGGGCGTGCCCGCCGTGGCGGCGAGCACGACCGGGGTGGCGGTCACGATATCGTCGTCGGCGACATCCAGGAAAGACTTGAACAGACCACTGTAGGACGCCTTGTACACTGGCGTCGCCAGCACGGCGGCATCCGCTGCTCCGAGTGCATCCTGGGCGGCGCGCAGGGAGTCGGTGTGGAAGCCCGTGCCCAGCGCCGTGGCGATGTCCTGGGCGAGGGGCTTGAGGTCGATGAGGTGGATGCGCGCGCGCATCCCCACCTGCGCAGCCCGGGTCTGAGCAGCCGTGAGGATGTCACTGGCGAGCCGGGTCGTGGTCGAGGACTCACTGGTTCCCGCCGTCACAGCGACGATGCTTACCTCTGGTGTTGTGGAGTCCGTCATGGTGTGTTCCCCTTCTCTACTTTGTCGAGGAGTTCGGTGAGAGTGTCGAGTTCGTCGGGGCGTAGTGCTGCGCCCAGGCGTTGGGTGATCGCCAGAGCGTGCTTGCGGCCGACCACGGTGCGAGCCTTTCGGCCGGCTGGGGTCAGAGACACCAGGGCAGCCCGCCCGTCTTGCGGGTCAGGGTCCCGCTCAACGAACCCCCGTTTTTCGAGCCGCTCGACAGTGCGGGACAGGGTCGGCTGGCTCAGCAGTACCGCCTTCTGGATGTCGCGGGCGTGGAGGCGGCACCCGGCCGTCTCGAGTGCGTACAGGATGTCGTACTCGGCCAGGCTGACGGGGTTCCAGATGTCGTCGTCGGCGAATTGACGTAGGAGCTGGGCGTGGACCCGCATGAGTTTCTCCCACGCCTGGGTAGCGCGTCGCGCATCCAGACGCGGATGTGTCACCGGTGTTGTCATCGGGCGGTCACAGCTTCGGCAGGTGGACGTCGACACTCGGGTCGGAGTCTTCGTAGGGGGATGTTCCCGTGACGTTGTCGCCGCGGTTGCGATTGGGCCTCGCCTGCCGTGGGGGCTGGTCTCCCCAGGTGGCCTGCACCAGGCTGGCGTGCGTGGGGGCGTCCGGGGTTCCCGGTGCCTGGCGGCGCTCGGTCTCGGCGCGCAGCACGGGGAGCACTTCTTCGCCGAAGATGTCGAGCCTGTCTCTTATACACATCT
>DGEZ01000017.1 GCA_002391425.1 Micrococcales bacterium UBA3913
TTCACCGCTCTACTCGCGGTCAGAGGTGCCCGCACCGCCCCCGCTGCCACCGTCGCAGCGGGGGGCCTCCGGCCCCGGCGGGGGGCGGGGTCGGGCCGGCGGGGCGGGACCGGGAGTGGGGGTGGGCTGCGGGGCGGGTTGCGGGGCAGGAGTCGGCAGCGGCTGCGGAGTGGGAGCAGGGGGAGGCGTGGGCACGTACTGCGTACCCGGCACCGTGAAATCCTTATAAATGATCACGCCCTGCTCTTCCCCGGGCGGCGTGACACTCACGATGATTTTATAGATGCCTGGCAGGGTGTTGAGGCGGGCCATTCGTCCACCGTTCAGCGGCTCGACAAAGGGGACACCCGGGTATTGCGGCTGGTAGTCCCAGGTGAATTTCGTGCCCTCGGGAATGTTCCCTTGCACATAGAGCTCACAAGGGAACCCGGCGACGGGGACGCCACTTGGGCCTGCCACGTACACTTCCATTGTCGCGGCCATTGCCTGGCTCGCCAGGCCGCACAGCAACAGAGCAGGCAGCAGGGCCTTCAGCGCCGCCGTGGTGATCGATTCCCCCAGATAACCCTGTACGGTCTTGAGCACGGCATTCACTAGCACAGGGATGCCGGCCGCGAGGATCGGCGTCCACGACGGTCCAAAATCGGTCGACGAAAAGAACTGAATCACGTAGGTCGCGATCACGCCGGAGAGTCCCAGCAGGAACGATTTGAAGTAAGTCGACACGGCTTCACTCCATTGAGTTGCGGTAGAGTTCGGGAAAGTTATCGATCTCGGCATCCAGGGCCGGACGCATGTAAGGCCGCGGCTCGATGTACACCTGCCGCCCCAGACGCTGGCTGGTCACGTATCCGCCAAACTCCAAGGCCTGCGGAGCGGATCCCGAGGTGCCATTGAGCTTGGCCGGTCCCACCACCACGGAGCGGCGGCTGGGGTCATAGACGAAGTAAATGTGATCGCGGAGTAGGCCCCAGATCGAGCGCGGCGGCTCGCCGGGCTTGCTGTGAGCAAACCACCAGATGCGGGGTTTGGCTCGCCCCTCACGCTGGGCACGATCGACAGCGGCGTAGTAGGCGATCCGTTCCTGCGGATCGAGTTCCGATTCCCGTTTTCGGCGGGCCTTGCGGATGCTGCTACGGGAGCGGCGGCGGACGTAGGCCCCCGCCTTGCTGAGGCGATTCTTCTCGCCCCGATCCAGGCTGCGAATCACGCGCTCACGGTCGAAGAAAAACCGCCCGACCGAAGCCCCCACTCGGTTGCCGAGTTGTCCGGAGAAAAACGTCATGGCGTCTCCTCCGGCGGGCTGTAGCCGAGCAGGCATTCCACGCTGACGAAGGCCAGGAACACTCGCGTCTTTGACAAGGCTTCGAGGTCATAACGCGGCACCATGCTCCGCCGAATGACCCGCGCACCGGCGAGCCGGAGTTCCCGGCAGAAGTCGTGGATCTCACGCACCAGGCTCATCAGAGGATCGATGGTTTCCGTGGTCGCGTTGCTCACCTTCTGATGCACGGCGATCATCAGGCCGTGGGTCTCTTTGTCCGCCTGGCGTGTGTCGAGCTCGCTTTCGGTGCCGACCATCAGCACCGTGACGGACAGCTCCTCGGACGTAGTCAACTGCTTGCGCTCGAGGTACCGACGCACCGCCGTGAACTCCGCCGAAAACGCATGAGCGTTCAAGGCGGTCACCAAGGCCTCGGCGATATCGATGATCGGTTCACTCATCGCTGCACCGTATGGAGACGGAAGCCGCTGCGGTTGCTCGCCAGCGGCTCCCAGACGTGGTCATTCATGCCCGGCGAGACCATCCAGGTCTCGGTCGGCACACCATCCACGACACCCACGAGGATCAGGTCACCCACTTCGGGCTGCGTGGCCTCGCCATCGAGCACGTAATCGGCCAGGAAGCCGATCCAGTCGCGTTCGCCCCATTGCCGCGTGTAACCGTGCTGCCCCTGGGCGGCGTTGTCCTGGTCGGCGGGCATCAGGCGGAGTTCCGCCTGCAGTTCGCCGCGCTGCAGGACCACGTCGAGACCGCCCACACGCAGCAGCGTGCGGAGCGGCCCTTCGGTAAAGAAATCCAGCGACATGACACAGACTCCCGGGGCCAGGCGGCCGGACCGATCAGAACATGAGCGACACGGTGAACGACTTGTCCGAGGCGTCGCCGGCGTCGCTGTTGGTGGCTTTCACCCGCACGTAGCGATTCACGTTCGAGGGCAGTCGAAAGCGGGCCGAGGCGGCCGCAGCTCCGGCCCCGCCAGCGCCGGTTTGCACCAGGACTTCCTTCGCGATGGCGACCGCCGTACCAAACGCCGGGTCAGTGTCATGCTCGATCGAGTATTTCATCGTGTCGGCATCGCCCAGGTCGGCCGTCGCCAATGCGGGAGCCTCAATTAGCAGTTCGCACGGAGCCAGGAAATCCCCCTTGCTGCCGTGTCCGAGATCGAAGCCATCGGTCGACGTGGAGCCCGCACCGTTGGGCAGGGCCTTGGTTTGAATGAGTTGCGCGTCACGCACACCGAATTCCATGATGATCGCCTTTCAGGTGGCCAGGTGACCGGCGGTTGCCCACCGGTCACGGGAAGTTACAGGAACAAAGAGAGTCCGCTGATGACGCCGAAATCAGGCGATGGCTTCGGTGTCGACGATGGAGTCCGTGGGCACGAGGGGAATGCCATCGAAGTCCTGCGGCGTGGGCACTTCCTTGCCGGTTTCGGTGGTCGCCGTGCGGCTCTTCCGCAGCTGCGTGATCGAGCGGCGCGAGGCAAAGATCACATCCGGCTTCCAGCCCACGGGGAACTTGGCCATCGCATCAGCCATCAGGGCGTCGGTCAGGCCCTTGCCGGCCTGGGCCGTCAGGTTCTTGATCCGCACCACGCTGTTGAGGCTCGCCAGCTTGAGACCGATCCACGCCAGCATTTCCTGGTGATAGACGGTCATCTTCTTGCCGTTGGAGTCGGTCTCCACGACCTCCTTGACGTCCGACAGCTTCAGTTCGGCGTTGTTCCCGTAGAGGAACTGCACACCCATCGGACCCCACTTCACAAACCACACGCTGGAGCCGGTGTTGGCCGTGCTGCCCGTGGCATCGACCGTCATCGCGTCGGCGTTGTACATCGCCAGGAGCCCGGGGAACCCCTTCGCATCGTTGCCGGTGCCGTAATAGAACTGCTTGCCGACGTGGATGAACTGTCCCATCGTGATGCCCGAGGCCTCGGTCGCGATGTAGGACGCAGCTCCGTCCTCGTGGGCGTCGGCGACGGCCTTGTCACAGGTCCAGATGGGATTGGCGATGAAGCAGTTGAAGAGCCGCTCCTCGAAATTCGATTTGACAGGGGACGTCCCCTCATTCGCATTGCGGAAGCTGCCTCCGGGCAGGGCGGTGCGGACGTTTTGCTTGTACTGGATCCCCTTGATGGGGCGGGACGCCCCCATCCGGATCTCCGGCACCGCCAGTTGGACTTCGTCCACGAGAGCCGACAGGCCCTCACTGCCGCGAGATTTCGCGATATCGAGCAACGTAGGCAGAGTCATGACAGCATCCTTGCGGGTGATAAGTGACGATCAGTGCTCCCGGTCCCACAGTCGCAGCGATCGCACGTCCGCAGTACCTGCGGATCAGCCTTGCCCAGGCAGCTTGAGAGCCGCCGCAAACTTGGCCTGGCTGTCGGTGAGCCCCGAGAAGGTGTTTTGGAACGGAATTTTGCCGGGCTCCGCGGGCGGCGTGGTGCTGAGTCTGTCTCTTATACACATCT
>DGEZ01000083.1 GCA_002391425.1 Micrococcales bacterium UBA3913
CGGTCTCGTTCATGGCCCGCTGCTGCGCCTCCGCAGCCGCCCGGCCGTGCTGGGCCACGAACTGTCCGCGGCCTCCTGTCACGGAGTTTGTCAGCCATCCTCCGTTACGCCCAGACGCACCAAAGCCCGCGAACCTGCGCTCGAGCACGACGACCGTCCAGTCAGGTTTGAGCGTTTTCAGGTAGTAGGCCGTCCAGAGCCCGGTATATCCCGCGCCCACGATGCAGACGTCTGCGCTCTCAGGCCCGTCCAGCGCGGGCCTGGCAGCCGGGATGCCCACCTGCTGCCACCAGAAAGAGACTCCACCGTTGTGCATGACACTCCCTGTCCATTTGAATACCGCGGGTGTTCGTACCCGTTCGGCACCTCTCAGAGAACAGTGAACCGCTGATCCCCGATGACGACCTCTGACCCTGCTGTGAGCTCAACCCATTGCTGGGGCTCCAGCAGCTGAGATTCCCCGCTGGTAACCAGCTCGGACCCATTCGCAGACCCCAGATCCCGGTAGTACAACGCGCCATCCACGATGGAGAACTCTCCGTGAGTCTTCGACACGGACCTGGTCACATCCTGGATAACGACCCGAGTCACGCTGCCCGCGTCCGAAGCGGGGGCTTTCGGGTTACGACCGAAAATGGTCGGCCCCGACACCGTCTCGGTCTGGCCGGTCGAGAACTCGATATCGAAGCTTACGACCGGGACTGTCCGACGCACCACCACGGTCTCGTCTCCATCATCGGCCACCTCAGGGACACTATCGGCGGCGACCGGGGTAGCGGGAGCAGGCAGATCGATGACTGGGGCGGGAGCGTCCGCCGCCACGGGGGGCGCGAACGAGTCTGTCGAGTACGACGAGGTCTCCCCCACAGGAGGCTCGGGATGCGCAGCGCCCGCTCCGGCGGCCGACGCGTCCGCCCATGCGGGCTCCGGCAGAGCAGGAGGAGCAGGAGGAAAGGCCTCAGGAGGGGCAACTGCCGCGGCATTCACATTCCCGCAACTGCCGCAGAAGATGTCCCCCGGGGACAGCACCGCACCGCAGTACGTGCACAACGCGGGACCGGCGGCACGAAGGTTTTCGTCGGCGGGGGTCCCCGCATCATGAGCCGGACCCGGAGGTGCAGGAGGCGCCGGAGGAGCTGGCGGGTATTCCGATCCGCCCCACGAGACGACGCCGTGCGCCTGATCGTTTCCGAGCAGCGGTGCCCCGACAGGGGCCGGAGGAGCAGGAGGTACCGGCGCGCCGAACCCTGCGGAAGACGGCGGCACGGGAGGGAGGGGATACGCTGCGGAATTCGGCACCGGCGGCACAGGGGGTACCGGCGGCGCACCGATCACACGAGGCGGCGGCGATGCGACGAACGGCGTACCGCATGCACCGCAAAAGGTGTCATGACGTCCCACACGCGAGCGACAGACTGGACACTTCATGTGTGATCCCCTCTCGATGCCTTCTGGCCGGTAACCGCCTGACCTAAGCTGATACGACGCACGAACGACCTGAGACGCAGCGTCGCGTTCAGTTTAGTCCACCATTTTTCACGTGCCCATAGGCGAGAGAGCTCCTCATCCACGGCAGCCCAGTATCGGGAAGAATCCGCCCCAGTTACGGCCGCATCGCTGAATGCGGCGGTGTCGGCAATGTTCGCGAGGACCTCAGGAGACCCCAGGGCGCGCACAGTTTCACGCCTCGTGCTGGATGCGGGAATGTTCGTGCCCGCATCCACCGCTCGGTCAACGAACTCGTCCCACGCCCCGATGACCGCCGCAGCCGGCTGCGCCCGCTGTCGGCGCTGCCTGCGCCGCACACTCTTTGCAGCCAGGATGAGCAACGGCGGACCGAACAGCACCACCGCGATGAGCAGGCCGAGCAGGACGGGTTTGACGACACGATCCAGCCAGGCGAAGCCCTCCTCTGAGACGACGTCCTGGTCGCTCTGATCGTCGGCCGCCTCCGGGTTCACCTGACTGGGCGGCTCAACCTCCGGCAGCACAGGCTGGACTGTGGTTGGGTCTTGCTGAAGCTGGGTTTCCGTCTCTACCTCCGTGGGCGGACGCTGGCTTTGCGGCGTCGCCGCAATATCCACCCAAGACCCGTCATCGAGTCGCACCTGAACCCAGGCCCGCATATCCTGGCCGAGGACGGTACCGTCCTCGGGAAGCTCAAAACCAACGACCACCCGGGCTTGCTTCCCAGTGGATTGGATCAGCAGTGCAGCCGCGGTCGCGAACTGCTCGTCATCCCCGAGGGCCGCCACCGACACCTCGTCCGACCCCGCCTGAGCCGGGTCAGGGATGCTCGAGACCACCTCATTGAGCTGCCCGAACAAGGCCTCGATCCGCTCCGTGGAATGGCCTGCGCGACTCGCCTGTGCCTCAGCTCCTAACTCCTGAGTCCACATCGGCTGCTCGTCACCACTGCCCACATCCACGGAGTGACTCAGGTATCCCGAATTTGTCAGGAGCGTGATCGCCTGAGTAACCCCCGACAGGGTGGACAGGTCGTACCCCGCCGCGACGAGCGCATCGCGCCAGGAGGTCAGTTCCGGATACTCTTCCTCCGTGACGGTTACCGTCGCGCCGTCGGCGAGCTGCCCCTTCGAGGCCTCTGGGGCAAGCACGCCGGTATAGGTGAACGTATCCCCGCTGGAGATGCCGAGAACTCCCCCGCGCTCCGCCAGGTCGACGACGTTTCCCGTGCTGCTGCCCACGAAGATCGCATTGTTGAGGTCCTCATCGGAGCCGAAATTCACCGAGGACACCGCGCCTACCGCCGGCAGCCACAAGCCGGAATACCCATTCACGGTGACCTGATAGCTGACCTGCTGGCCAGCATCGTCTACCGGTCGGGATCCCGGCAACAACTCGTAGCTGTCTGCTGATCCTCCATCGGCGTACTCGCTCACGTGGTAGGTGACCCCGTCGTAGGCGTCGAGGATGGCCAGCGGAATTCGGCCCACAATCGACGCATCCGCCCCGGTCACCGTGAACAGGGTTTCCTGGTAGAGCTCATCAGTGAAATAGCTGCGAAAATCCGACAGCGGACTCTCCCAGGATGAGACGTCGACCTGCGGCTCGATCGCCGTGCGCAGGACATCCCGGCTCTGGCCGGTCACGCCCCAGGCGATGGTGCTGCCCGCTAGTACCGTCACCACCACCAATGCCGCCCCCATGACCGTGCGCTGCGCACGCGTGCGCTGCCGACGCGACCCCGACACCTGGGCGAGTTGCCGTGAACGCTGATAGGCGGACCGCCACGTCAACCAGGCGATCGCACCCACAAAACTGGCCACGCCCCACATCCACTGGAGTCCCTGGGGAAGGCCAATCCCCGCCACGGAAAGTGGGGTGCCGAGGGCCCAGCCGAAGGCGGAGGGGAACAGAGTCGTTGACCATGCGGCAAGCACCCCGAGCATCCCCGCGCGTACGGATCCGACCGACACGGCAACAGACACGAACGCACCCCAGAAAAACACGGTGAAGGCTGGCACCAGGAGTGCCTGGAAACTCCCCACCGGCAGCGTCGCGATCGTGGCGAGCTCATGCCAGGACGTCACGACACCACGCAGGAACGATCCGAACGCCTCCAGGGAGGGCAACACCCCAAGAATGCGCAGACGGGGGATCGCCACCCACGCGCCGGCTCCCACATACACGATCACCGCGAGCATAAGCGATGACAGCGTCCCCACTCGTGGCCGGATCAACGCAATCCCCACCCCGAGCACGATGGCGACGGCGGCGGCCACGATGTACTGCGTGCTTGCGTAGATCGGCCATGCCCAGCACGCGCTCACGACGAGCAGGAGCACGGCGGAGCTCGCGTTGACCGCGGTCCACAGGGTGCCCGTACCTGTGCCCGCGTTGCGTGCCGCGCGCGCAGCGCGCCGAGTGCCGCTCATCGGATGCTCCGGCGTGCGAGTTGCATGAGGTCATCGATCAACGCGATCACGAAAACATCGACGGACCCGATGCGTTGCATGCGCGGACGACTCAACGGATCACACAGGACGATGACGACAGTCACATCCACCGGCATTCTCAGCGCCGCCGCCTGCATTTCGGCCACCGTGGCGCCTGTGCCCGCGACGAGGAATGCGACAGACATCCGCTCGACGAGTGCCCCGGTCAGCTCCGCGGTCTGGGCCAGGCGCGCGCCACGGGGGTGTCGCTGCACGCCACTGGCCGCGTCGAGAAGCCCGTGGATGTTCGTGGCCGGAAGCGTCGACAGCTGGCGCGGCGGCGTGGTGGCGAACTCGGGGATCAGGGGGCTCACCGACACAGCGGTGTCTCTCCCAAACCGAATACCCTGGACACCCAATGATGCTGCCGCGCTGACGGCGAGTTCGAACTCCTCGTCATTCGCGTAGTCCGCCTCTGCCCGGGAGAGCACCACCGCCTGGGTGGAGCGTCGACTCTCCTCGTACTGACGCACCATGAGCACGCCCGTCTTCGCGGTGCTCTTCCAGTGCACGTTCCGCTGCGGATCTCCGGGTTGATACTCCCGCAATGCATGGAAGGACACATCAGACGACACGATCGTGCTGCTGGGCACTCCGTCGAGGTCACGGATCGAGCCAATCGTGGCGTTCGGCAACGTGACGACCTGGGGATGCACCCAGAGCGTCCTGCGCTGCGTGAACTCCATCGTGCGACGCATAATGCCGACCGGATCCCCCTTGATCGCTCGCACCGGGCCGACCGGCAGCACGCCTCGGCGCAAGTTTGGCAACTCCAGGTGCTTGGTCACCGTCCCCCCGGGGAGCACGACCGGGAGGGTGACTTCCGCCAGTCCCGGTCCCACGGGAATCTCCACCCGCGTCGGCAGGATCAGCCTCCTGTGCGGATTCGTCACCGTGAGCGCGAATCCCGAGGACTCTCCCGCGACGACGCGATCATCATCGAGGGTGAGTTCGACCTCATAGAGTTTGCTCCCGAGCAGGAACAGCGTAGACACGAGGATGAGAATGCCCGCCGCACTCCCCACCGCGAGCGCCTCCATCCACCCCCAGGCGAATCCCGCATACAGGCCAGACCCGCAGACGACCACGGCGAACCACCCCACGGGTGTTACCGTGTTCGCCACCCACGCCGCAGCGCCCCGGGAGGCTCGCGCCACCGCGCGCCACGAGCGCAATCCCACCCCCGCTGCACGCGTCAGCCCGGACGCCGAGCCCGTGGATCCGCGCAACGTGGACCGGCTCGCACGGGTACGTGTCCCCGTGTGGCTGGTCGCTGTCGCGGATGCTCCCCGCTGGGTCTGTGGAGTCACACGCCCGCCTTCTGCACCGGCGGAAGCACATCCGTGAGGACGCGGGCGATCACCGCATCCGCCGTCACGCCGTCGAACTCCGCCTCGGGGTCCAGGATCAGGCGATGCGCGAGCACCACCTGTGTGAGGTCTTTGACATCGTCGGGAAGCACGTAGTTCCTCCCGTGTGCGATTGCCCACGTCTTCGCGCTCCGAGTCAGGGCGAGCGCACCACGCACGCTGGCCCCCAGACGCACCTGAACCGCTGACCGGGTTGCTTCCACGAGACGGGTGATGTAGTCGATGATGACGGGATCGATGTAGACGGTCTTGGCCATCTCGATCATGCCCACAAGGGTCTGGGGTGTCATCACCGGCGTGAGAACGGTGCTGTGCCGCCGCGTCCCGGCAGATTCGAGGATGCTCGCCATGGCGTTGCGATCCGGGTACCCCAGACTCGTCTTGAGCAGGAACCGGTCCAGCTGTGCCTCCGGAAGCCGATAGGTGCCGGCCTGCTCGACGGGGTTCTGTGTCGCGATCACCATGAAGGGATCCGCGACCCTGCGCGTTTCGCCGTCGACGGTCACATTGCCCTCCTCCATGACCTCCAGGAGAGCGGACTGGGTCTTCGGACTGGCGCGGTTGATCTCGTCTGCCAGCACGATATTCGCGAAGATCGGGCCATTGTGGAAGACGAATTCGCCACTTTTCTGGTCGTACACGGTGATGCCCGTGACGTCCCCAGGCAAAAGGTCCGGAGTGAACTGGATACGGGAGGATGTTCCCCCGACGCTCTGCGACAGAGCACGCGCCAGGGAGGTCTTGCCGGTGCCCGGAAAGTCCTCCAGCAGGAGGTGCCCTTCGCTGATCATCGCGGTGACGGCGAGCTCAACGACGTGCGTTTTCCCGAGAATCGCCCTCTCCACATTCGCTACCAGAGTGTGGAACAGCTGGGCGAACTGTGCCGCCTGTTCTGGGCTTGCCGTCATCATGATCTCCTTGCTGTTGGTACCGGGTCCGTCATGCCCGATCTAACCGGTACAGGAGAACGACCACGTCTGGCCGCTCACCTGCGGTGAATAGGTGTATGTGCTTCCGCCGACCGAATAGGCGAAGGTTACTGTTGTCTCGCTCGTGTCCACCGTTACGGCGGTCACCTCCGACTGCTCGGTCGTGCCCGGGCTTTCTGTCGGGTCGGTCTCTGCAGGGTCCTCACCGCCGGTCTCGCTCACCGCCAGCGTGACGACACCGGTGAGCGTAGTCGAGACAGTGGTCTGGGTGTTGGCTGTGCGCAGCGCGTGCTGCACAGGCACGCTCACGGTCGAGCCATCCACCGCGGAACACAGTGAAGCCGGATCGCCCGACGCGCTATCCCACGGCCACGACACGTGCCCCTCGTATAGGAGGGGCTGCGTGTAGCCACTCGTCGGAGGCGAGAGCGTGTACCAGCTACTGGTCTCGCCCCCGGCAGTGAAGCGCACCTGGACCGTTGATGAGCTGAAGAGCCCCGCGTCTAGGGTCGTTGCGTTCACCCATGCATCCCCCGAGGACTGCTCTGAGTTCCCCCACTTGAACTGGACACCGTCATAGTCTGTGAGCTCGCCGGTGACTTTCGGCACATATGCCTTGCCGTCCTGGATGGCTTCAATCGTGTAGCTCAAGGCATTATCGACCTCGTTCTGCGTGGGCCACCGCAGCGCAGACCCTGACGCGGTCGCCTGGGATACCCCATTGCTGACGGCGATCGCGTACACCCCGTTGCCCCGAACAGCGTCTGTGGTCCAGCTCAGGGTCACGTTCTGTCCGTCTGCGGAGGAGGACGGTCCGCCACAACTCAAGCTGCTGGACGACCCGGACCGCTGTTTCGTACAGGTGAAAGCCCAGTTCGGCGCGGTCCCGGCGTAGTCCGCGGCCTGTGCATAGGGCGAGTTCATATCCACGGTAGCGGTGATCGTCACCGTGGAGGAGTTCTCTGCGCGGGTGACCAGGAGGTCTGAGATAACCGGGGTGCCATACGGTATCGCGGTCACGCTCTGGCTGCCGGCGTCGTAGGCGGGTCCCGTGGCAGCACGACAGGCCGTGCACGGCTCCGTCTTCCCGGTCACCGTCACGACCGTGGAATCGGACACGTCGAGAGTGACCGCAACGGACGCACCACTGGTGGAATTCGCGACCGTCTGCGTGCTGACCCCAGTGCCCTCGATCACCCACTGCTCCGCGCTCGTTCCCGCTGTGCCGATTTGAACGGTCACCTTCCCCTCCCCCGCGGTCCACGCAAGTGAGGCCGGGGCGCTCGGTTGCGCCTGCGGGTAGACGGAGGAGATAACCTCACTGTCGGAGGAACGGTCCACCGAGTTCTGCGCGTATACGCGGAAGTCCCTCGCCACGCTCGTGCCCGCGCCTCCGAAAGTGCTGTAGGTGAAGCTCTTCTGACCGGACCCCTGAATAGTGCCCGCCGTCTGCCAACTTCCCGAACCGGATTTGCTCTCGACGACGTACTCCTCCGGGGATCCGCCAATGGCGTTCGGCGTGATGTGGAAGGTCACACTCGAGTAGTCGTAACTGGAAACGCTCAGCGTGGGAGCCTGCGGCCGAGCGTTGAAGGTGATCGTCAACACTCCCATTTCGGCGGTGGAGGACACACGGCCCTGCACATCCTCCACCCGATACTGAACCGTCACCATCGATGGGATGTCCGTGGACTCCGGATTGGGGATATTCACGACGATGTCTCCCCCCTGAGCCGTGACGGCCAACCCTGCGGCCGATGACGATGCGGACGCATCCACCACGGTCAGGTCACTGGAGAACGGGTTGAACCCGCCCGAACAGCTCGATCCCCCGCTGGCACCGTTCGCCACACCGAACGTGCGCGTGATGGCCGCAGAGCCGGTGAGGTCAATGCTCGCGGTGCACTGCGCAGGGACGGGAAGGTCACGGTTCGTCCCGACGATCGTCACCTCCACGGTCACCGGGGTGGAGCTCTTATCTGCGCTGGAGACGACAAGGGAGAATCGGAGGACCGTCCCCACCTTCGCCGATTCCGCGGCCGTGACCATCCAGCTGTTCGTCAGGGAGCTCCCCTCCCCGATGGCCGTGAGCTGCGCGCTCGCCGACGACGGATCCTCTGCAGTGATGGTGTAGGTCAGCTCCTGCTTCTGCTCGACTGTCCCCGTCCACGGAGAGACCAGGCCCATGAAGGACAGCGAGAGGCTCTCCCCGGGGGCCAGCTCCCCGCTGGTCCCCTTCGTGACATTCACCTCGGGTGACTGCGCGACGACGAAAACGGGGAACGCGAGAGTCACCTCACTGGTGGTGCCCTTCATCGTGTAGCTCAAGACGAAGATGACAGAGTCACTTCCCCCGCCGTCGTCGTTCGCCGTGTATGTCAGCGTTGTATCGCTGTCCTGCGTCACCGTGCCTTCGATCGTCTCCCCCGTCACCCGGGCGATGCTGATCGAACTCCCGCGAGGCGCGCTCACATCGGTGGTGATATCGAAGGTGTGGGATTCTCCCGCATTCACGGATACCGCCTGGGTGGAGGTGACCGTCGGAACCTCATCTGTCGACCCCACAATGATGAGAAAGGCATAGCCGACCACGGATGTGCCATCTGTTGTCGTTCCCGTGAAACTCATCGGGATGCGCACGGTCGAGTCCGGCCGCGTACCGCTGACAGTATGTCCGGAAATAGAGATGCTGGAATC
Source organism: Micrococcales bacterium UBA3913 (assembly GCA_002391425.1). GTDB lineage: Bacteria > Actinomycetota > Actinomycetes > Actinomycetales > Microbacteriaceae > UBA3913. The sequence continues at coordinate 8,956 of DGEZ01000083.1, forward strand.
GGCCTGCACCGCCGCCACGCTCAGCGATGCCGCATCCCCATTGGCCCAGGACACCTTCCCAGAGACGACATCCACCGTGAAGGTGTCGTCGTCAGCGTAGTCACGCGAGGTCACCGTCGTATCGGCCACCACCGGGTAGAGGTTGACGTCACCATCCACATAACTCACGATGATCCGCCCGTAGCTCTCCAACCCCCCGGTCTCGACAACCCGGTAGCCAAGCGTGACCGTCTGCGTACTTGCAGAATCCAGCGGTGTAATGACCAAAGTCCGGTCCGAGTCTTCCGACACCGAAATGTCCACGGTGGGGTCCCTGCGGTCGGAGGTCTGAGCGAACGGGTCATCGACACTGCCCACCTCGTAGGCGTAGGCGAGGGAGCCATCCGGAAGCTCGATCTCTCCGAGCGTGAGCTCATCCGCGGCGTCCGTGGCGATATCGTTCGCAATCGGGTCCACACGAGCCTGCTGCCCCGATGTGACGGTCACGAAGTCAGTCAGGGCGACCGGATCGAGATTCCCCGCAACGGAGGACACCCCCACCTGGACCGTTCCCGTGAACTGCTCGCCGGAACTGTTTTGCACGGTGTATGAGAACGAGATGGTCGTGCTTGCGCTCACCAGAGGGGCCACGTAGCTGATCGTCGTGCGGTCGGAGCCGATGGTGGCGACACCGGAGGATGCGTCGTCCAGGCCACTCGTTGCCACGAAGTACAGGCTCTGCTGCACACTCCCCAGGGAGGTTGGCGCGCTGATCTCCACCGTTCCCCGCGACACGGTACGCGCGGTAAGCGTCGGCGCTGAGCCGGCCGTCACCTTGTCCGCCGGCACGATCGTGACGGTCACTGTCCCCTCCGCATGTTGCCCGTTGGACCCGATGACGTCATAGGAGAAGGACACCACCGTGGTGTCACTAACCTCAGGAGCCAGATAGCGAATGACGTTCCCGGAGGGGAAATACACGCCGTTCTCCCTCGGCCACGCGGAACCGCCAGCTCCGTCCGTGTCCTCGCTCGTCCACCCCGCATTGAGACTGAGAGCTCCCCCATTGGAATCCCGGTCATTGTCCAGTACCGGAATGTCCACCTGGGCGCCCGAGACCACGGCGACAGTATCGTTGACAACCACAGGAGCACTGGTGGAGGTGTTCTTCGCTTGCAGGTACACGGAGATGACCCCGACTGCGGTGCGCTCCCCGGCGACCACCGTATAGGTGATCGTATCGATCACCGTTCCCACATCGTCAGCACCAAGTGAGTCGTTGGTGATCATCCGGATTCTGCTGAAGTCCAGAACTGTGACATCCACTTTCTTCTGCTGCACCGACACCGCATTCACCAGCGCAACATCGGTGCCCACACCGGAGAGGGCGTCCGCAATGGACACCGTCTGGTACTCGTCCGCTCGCAACTTGACCGTCAACGGCGCCACCGAGAGAGCGGCGTCCGCCTCACTGACGCTCACCAGCACTCGCCCAGATGCACTCGAACCGTCCACCACGGTGTACGGAATCACGTACGTTCCGGCCTCCGACGGGGTGAATACGAACCCGAATAGTCCGTCCCGGAACGTGACCCCATCCACCCCCGTGACGTTAACCGTCGCCTCAGAGGATGCGCCATACACCCACATACTCAAATCGATCGTTGTAGCCGTGCCCGCGGACGTCGTCACCGCGAAATTGGTGGCACTGAGCTGTCCAGTGATCTGGAAGCTGATCACGTCGGTCGCCGTGCCGCCATGCCCATCCTCGACGGTATATTCCACATCGAATGGCCCCGTATTCGATGTCCCCAGATGCCGGAAGACAATGCTGCCGTCCGCCTGCACGACAACGGCGGCGTCCGAGGCGCTCGCGGAATCGGTGAACTCGGCGGAGGAGATGACCAAGGGGTCGAGTTCGGCATCCGCCCAACATTGCAGAACGTTCACGGTGGCCGTGCCTCCGGCCGCGACGGAGATCACGGACGAGCCGGCAAGGACGCGGGTCGGGGCCGTATTCTCGTCGGAATCGATGATGTTCAGCATCACCGATGCTCGATTCGAGTAGAGGCCACCGTCACCGCTGCTCGAAGTGCCATCGGTCAGGGTGTAACTCAGCCGTGCATTTCCGACCTCTACTCCCGCGGGCACGGTGACGGACAGCTGCTGGTTGTCGTTGACAACACTGACCGTCATATTGTCGGGGCCCGAGTCGAGAGTCGGAGCGGACTCCCCAGTACTGACGAGGACGAATGGATCACCGTTGGCATCCGTGTCATTGAGCAGCACGGGGATTGTGGATGTCGAACCCGCCCGCACCGAGTATGTGTCGTCGTTTGCGACCGGTGCCATCGGGTATTCCGCACGCTGCTCGTCCTGGCTTGTCTCCTGCTCGCGTTCGACCGAGTCGTCTGGATTATTCCACGTCCACGACGACTCGATCGGCTCCCCCTCGAGCATCCACGCGTGCCCAGAGACGACGTCGTTGACAATCAGCTCCTCCCCGGAGCCGCGCAGCGCGAGCACCGGGGTGTCTGCACTGTCCGTGGCGCCCGAGGGAGCAGACAGGGAGTACACGGACGGGTCTTCATCGCCGCACACCGTCATGGCGGTGCCCGTGGACGCGCCATCATTCACCCACGCGGCGGCCACACACCCCTCGGCTGTCACTGCCGGGGACGCTGCCGAAACCGCTGCGGAGATCCCTTCCACCTCCACGAGTTGCGCCTGAGCCGGGTCGTCCACCGGAATGCTCACGAGCGCATTCGAGGAGACGGCGAGTACTCGCGCAGATGCGACCGACCCCTGCTGGAGGGACACCGCATCGAGATCCTCCCCGAACAGTGACGAGTCGAGCACGACGCCGTCTGGGGCAGAACTCGAGTACCCGGTCACCGCGTCGTTGCCGGTTTCCAGCACGAACCAATCCTGGCCTGTGGTGGCGATCGCATAGCGCGCGTTGTCGGACGCTGTTGCTGCTATCGTCCCTACCTCGTCCAGTTCTGATGTCTCCCGGCTGTATGTCTCCACGCGCATACCGTCGCCCGATTTCTCCAGCAGGTAGATGCGCCCGTCTACGGAGACGGCAGCGGCGAGGACTGCACCGCTCACATCGATCGGAGCAAAGCTGCCAGACAGCGCCGTCCAGTTTTCGCTGGATGCGGCATAGGCCGTCCCCTCGGAGGTATCGACGAATACCGCTGTTCCGGCGTAAGCGCTGACTGCCGTGATCGCGGCACCCGTATCGCGGCTGAGGTCATCGGTGATCTCGCCGCCGTCCACATCAAAGGCAGGCGCTGATTCGTCCACAGCGAAAATGCGCGCCCCGGATACCCCGAGGGTGAAGGTGTCCATCTGCCACACCGACACCTCGCTGGAGCTTTCCACAGAGGAGAACGAGTCCAATTCACCGGCGGAGAGGTTCACCCGCGCGAACTCACCGCCGGCTGACGTCGCAGATCCTCCGCGCGTAATCCACACCTGCGAAACAGAGCTCTCCGATTCGACCGGACTGAACCCCGAGGTCAGGAATGCCGCACTGAACGCCAAGCTGAGCACGCAGAGCGCACCCAGCGAGGGCACAACGCGTCGCCGGATGAATCGCCGCTTCTCCCCCGTCATGACTCAGCTCCCCCACAGGGCTATGCTCAACCCCACGATCACACCCATGGCCACCGCACTCACTGCGATCAGAACGACGGCCTTCCACGGGACATGCGAGGAGGCGCGCTCGGACGGTGGCTCTTCTGCGCGCGGCGCCTCGAAGCTCGGGCGGCCCGCCGGGCGACGGCTCTGATAGTCCACGGAGACACGCTTCGGCACGTCCCCAACCGGACCGTCAACGGGAGCACTGATCACCGTTACCTCTGCGTTGGTGGGCACACGCCCCAACGACTGCTCGATGCGCTGGAACTCCCAGACGAGCTCCGCCATGGTCTGCTGCCTGCCGCGGGGGTCCCGAGACAGTGCCCGGTTCAGAACTGCCGTCAACTGCGCGGGGACGTCCTGACGCGTTATCGGCTGCAGACGCCCGGCGATGACGCGTGCGCTCATGGCCTCCCGAGAGTTGTCCCCACCGGGAATCTGCGCGGGTGAGTGCTGCTCCACCATCGTGAAGATCGTGGCAGCGAAAGAGAACACCTCGGACTGAACCGTCCCGATCGTGCTTTCGCGGAGCACCTCCGGTGCGCTCCAGGGCACAGACATCCCGACCACATCAGTACCCGAGCTTTCCACCGAGGTCGCGATTCCGAAGTCTGCGAGAACGGGCAGGCCGAATTCGGTGAGGAGAATATTCGACGGCTTGATGTCCCGATGCAACAACCCGGACTGGTGAAGCGTTTCCAGCGCACCGCCAATGCGTACGCCCGTGCTGAGCACCTCGAGAATCGGTATCGGGCCGCTCTTGCATCGCGCGCGATAGGACGACTGGCAGTGCTCCATCGCAATGTAGGGACGGCCGTCCGCAGAAATACTCGCCTCGTAGATCGTCAGGATGGCTGGATGCGAACTCACCCGGGCCATGACGTTCGCCTCGGCGCGAAACGATTGGAGAGCCTCAGAGTCAAGGTCCGTCGTACGCAGCACCTTCACGGCGACACGCCGCCGCGGCATGCTCTGATCGTACAAGTACACGTCCGCGAATCCCCCGGATCCGAGCGGCCGAATGTACGTGTACCCGCTGAGCACAGGAGGCGTCACATTCTGCGCTGTGCTGACCATTCGTCACCCCCGTTCAGCGATACATCTCCCGGGTGAGCAGCTACCCGTGATGTTCCATCCTAGATCTCCCCTGTGACGCATCCGTCACTGAATAGTATCTTCCTCGTCGGTGTCACCATCCGCGAGAATCGGTTCCATCGATGGTGCCGATGTGGCCGTATCCACGACGATGACGGTGATGTTGTCGCTTCCGGAATTATCCAGAGCCTGCTGCACGAGTCGATCCGCCGCCGCAGATGGGGTCTGCTCGGAACCGAGGATGTGCGCGATCTGAGGATCACGAACTTCCTTGGAGAGACCGTCACTGCACACCAACAGCCGTAACCCATCATTCAGCGGGGTAGCCCAAAAGTCGGGCACCGGGTCCATGTCGAATCCAATTGCCTTGAGAATTTGGTTTCTGTCCGGGTGTACTTCGGCCTCCGCTGGCGTGATCTTGCCTCGCGCGACGAGTTCACCGACAACGGAGTGATCGCGCGTGACCTGCACGAGCTCGCCCTGGGCGAACGCGTACACGCGCGAATCCCCAATGTTGAAGATGAGCCACGACGGGACGGAATTCTGCACGCTCAGTGCGGCACCCGTCACTGTGGTTCCCGCATCGCGCGCCGCCGCTGCGGAAATGCGCGCCACTGATTCGGATGCCCGCGTGAGCGAACCGTACACAGCTTCCGCAGAGACCGGATAGCTGAGGTGCTCGGCGGCGAATTGCTCCACAACGGCAGCGCTGGCGAGGTCACCTGCCGCATGCCCGCCCACGCCATCGGCGACGGAAAAGAGCACGCCCGTGCAGACCGCGCTGTCTTCGTTTCGCGCCCGACGTTTTCCGATATCACTGCGCACAGCCCAGGTCACCTGGAGCCCGAGACGGACCAGTTCGGCATCCCCCAGTTGTTCACCCGTCATCTGGCCATCAGATTTGCCCAAAACTGTCACATCGCCACCCTACTACCCCGCTCACCGTCGACCGATTCAGCCGATGTACGTCATCACATGCTTGATACGCGTGTACTCCTCGAACGCGTACATCGACAAGTCCTTGCCGTACCCAGAGTGCTTGTACCCGCAGTGCGGCATCTCCGCAACAATGGGGATGTGCGTGTTCACCCACACGCATCCGAAATCCAGATCTCGGACGCACCGTCCGGCAATCGATGTGTCCCGCGTCCACACCGATGAAGCGAGGCCATACTCCACGCCATTGGCGCAGTCGAGCGCCTCCTGCTCCGTCTCGAAGGTCTGGATGGTGATCACCGGGCCGAAGATCTCCTTCTGACTTGGGTCGTCATCCTGACGCAAGCCGGTGACGACCGTGGGTTCGATGAAATACCCCCGGTCGGCGGCCCGGTGCCCTCCGGTGAGCACCGTCGCATGCTCCGGCATGCCCTCGATCACGCTCATCACTCGAGAAAATTGGTGCGCATTGTTCACCGGCCCGAAGTACGCGTCCGGGTCGTGACGCTCGCCCGTTCTCAGCGAGCTCGCCGCCGATGCGAGCCGCTGGGCGAACTCCTCTGCGATGGACGCATGCACGAGTACTCGGGTAGCCGCTGTGCAATCCTGCCCGGCGTTGAACAGCCCCGCCGCGGCGATACCCTCCGCTGCCGCATCCAGATCTGCGTCCGCGAAAACGATGCACGGCGCCTTCCCCCCCAGCTCCAGGTGGAGGCGCTTCAGGTCCGCACTCGCGGATATGGCCACCTCGGTGCCTGCCCGAACCGACCCGGTGATGGACACCAATGCGGGCGTCGGGTGCGTCACAACGTGCTCTCCGGTCGTGCGATCCCCCAGAACAACGTTGAGAACTCCGGCGGGAACATGCCGAGCGACGATCTCGGCCAGCAGCAGAGTACTCTGCGGGGTGGTGTCCGAGGGTTTGAGCACCGTGGCATTTCCCGCGGCCAAGGCGGGCGCGAATTTCCAGGTGGCCATATTGAAGGGGTAATTCCACGGCGTGACTTGCCCGACCACACCCAACGGCTCCCGGCGGATGGAGGACGTGTGATTGGGCATGTACTCACCGGAGGCCAAACCAGTCAGATTCCGCGCCGCACCTGCGAAGAAGCGGATCTGATCCACCGAGGGAAGGATCTCATCGGCGACGAGAGAGGCCAACGGCTTGCCGGTATCTTCGGACTCGAGCTGGGCGATCTCGTCGGCACGCTGTTCCACCTCGTCGGCAATCCGGAACAACGCCAGTTGCCGCTGCCCGGGAGTCATCTGCTTGCCCCACACGCGCGCGCCTTCAGCGGCCGCCCGGTAGGCGGTGTCGACGTCCTCCCGGGTAGACACGGGCGATTCGCCATAGACGCGTTCTGTGTCCGGGTCGACGAGTTCCATCGAGTCCGGTGATACGGATTCCACATACTCGCCACCGATAAAGTTCTTGAGCCTGGTCATGCCTCCGAGCCTCTCTCACATCCGGGTGTGCATCCCCGCCTGACCGAGCCCGGATGCGGGATTCCGCAGGCGGGACGGGCGCAGCGCAGTGGGCTCATCCTAGCGAGCCGATGTTTCCATGCGGGAACCGCGATCTGTGCTGCCGTTCACAGCAACGAAACACGGGAATCGTAGAATCTGGGAAAACTTGCGAATAAATCCGCATGCAAATCTTTCTCATTCCACTGAAATCGCACACGCCAGACCTCGAAGGACCCCACCGTGACCAGCGACATCTTGATCACCAACGCCACCGTTTTCACCGGAAACGCACTCATCCCCGGGCTCACGTCCCTCGCCGTATCAGGTGGCAGAATCGTCGGCATCGGCGACACGCCTACGGTACGCCGTCTCCTGGGCGCCAGCCCTGAGATCGTCGACGTCCACGGCGCTCTGGTCACCCCGGGTTTTCTGGACTGCCACGTGCATCCCATGCAGGCGGGACTAGAGCGCCTGTCCTGCGACCTGACGGACTCCACCAGTGCACAGAGTGCCCTGGACATGGTCGCCGACTATGCACACAGCCACCCAGACGAGGAGTGGATCGTGGGCGGCGGCTGGCATATGCAGCACTTCCCCGGGGGGATGCCCGCAGCAGAGCTGCTCGATTCCATCGCGCCGGGACGGAAAATCTACCTCGTCAACGCAGACCATCACGGCGCGTGGGTGTCTTCCGCTGGGATGGCCGCCGCCGGGATTGACCGCGACACACCGAATCCGTCGGACGGGATCATTGACCGCAACCCGGATGGGACGCCTCACGGCACCTTCCAGGAGGGGGCGATGGAGATTTTCCAGCCCCTGCTGCCGGAACCCGATCTGGATCAACGCGTGGCTGCTCTCGTGGAGGCTCAGGAGTATTATCACAGCCTCGGCATCGTCGGCTGGCAGGATGCGATTGTCGGAGAATATGCGGGCTCTACGGATTCGACCGACGCATACCTGGCCGCCGTCGACCGCGGTGTGCTCAACCACATCGTCACCGCAGCGCTCTGGCTGCGCCGTGACATCACGCTCAACACAATGGAGGAGGCGATCTCCGGATACCTCGCACAGCGCGCGCGTTTCGGGGACCGCAGCGCGGAGCATCCCCAGTACCGTCTGCGGGCGACCTCGATCAAGATCATGATGGATGGTGTTCCCGAGAGCCAGACGGCCGCGCTGAAGCAGCCCTATCTGGATCCGTGCGGACACCCGACGGAGAACTCCGGGACGACGCACTTCACCCAGGACGTCCTGCTGGCGATTCTGCCTCGCTTGGCCTGCGCCGGGTTCCAGTTGCATTTCCACGCGATTGGCGACCGCGCGATTTCGAACGCGATCGACGTCATCGAGGCCGCACGCAGTGCGGGAGCCAACCCGGGGCTCAACCACCACATTGCGCACCTGCAGCAGATGGATCTCGCCGACATCCCCCGTTTTGTCGCCTCTGGCGCGATCGCGAACATCCAGGCGCTGTGGGCGGCGAACAGCCAGCAGATGCGCGAACTCAACCTGCCCATCTTTGGAGAGGACCGGTATCGGATCCAGTACCCGTTTGGGTCGCTCGCCCGCGCGGGGGCTCGGCTTGCGATGGGATCGGATTGGCCCTGGCTCTTATACACATCTCTGAGCCCCCGAGACCGTACTAGAAATCCTATGCCGTCTTCTC
>DGEZ01000065.1 GCA_002391425.1 Micrococcales bacterium UBA3913
GGCAAGCTGGACACCATCCCGGTGGAGGATGTGTTGCGTTTCGAAAGTGAGCTGCTCGACCATCTGCGCCGAAACACGAGCGTGCTGACCGATCTGCGCGAACAGCAGCAGCTCACAGATGAGATCCTCGCCGTGATGGAGAAGGAGACCGACGCGTTCATCGCGACGTTCGTTCCCAGCGACGCCAAGGGTATCGACTCTCCGGGGGCCGTGAACGAGAAGCCCATCGATCCGTCCAACATCCAGCAGAAGGAGGTCGTCCGCCAGGGCCGGTGACGGCCAGCGGACGAGTGGTGAGGGAGAGATATGGGAGCGCAACTTCGGGTCTATAGGCAGAAGATCACCTCTGCCCAGACGACGAAGAAGATCACGCGTGCGATGGAGCTCATCGCCGCATCCCGTATTCAGCGTGCGCTGAACGCGGCGAATGCAGCGTATCCGTACGAGCGGTCGATTACCCGTGCGGTTCAGGCCCTGGTCACGTTCTCGTCGAGGATCGACCACCCGGTGTTCCACGAGCGCTCACAGATCCGCCGGTCCGCGGTGCTCGTGATCACCTCAGATCGCGGCCTGGCGGGTGCCTACAACGCGAACGTCATCCGCGAGGTTGAGGGACTCGAGGCGTTGCTGCGCTCAGAGGGCAAGGACATCGACTTCTACCTGGTGGGGCGCAAGGCGGTCGGATACTTCGAGTTCCGCAACAAGTCCTATGTGCGGGCCTGGACCGGGATGACGGACGCCCCCACGATTGATACGGCTATCGAGATCCGCAAGGAGCTGATGCCGTCCTACCTCACCGGCGGGGAGGCCGGAGGTGTGGATGAGATTTTCGTCATCGGCAACAGGTTCGTCAGCATGATGCTGCAGACCCCTGAGGTGGTGCGGCTCCTGCCGCTGAAGATCGTGGACACCTCGTCCACCGACCCGGATTACCCCCACGAGGTGTTCCCCCTGTATGCGTTCGAGCCGGACCCCGAGACGGTGTTGAACAAGCTCGTGCCGAGGTATATCACCGCGAAGCTGTTCTCGGCGTTGCTGCAGGCCTCCGCTGCGAAGCATGCGGCGACGCAGAAGGCGATGAAGTCCGCCAGCGACAACGCGGACAAGCTGATCACGACGTACACCCGGCTGCAAAATAACGCCCGCCAGGCAGAGATCACCCAGCAGATTACCGAGATCGTCGGCGGTGCCGACGCGCTCGCCACGAACGAAGACGAGTAGAAGAGAAGAGAAACGAGATGGCACAGGCAGCAACGAAGACCGCTCCCGAGCAGAAGGTGAACGTCGGACACGTGGCAAGCGTGCGCGGACCCGTCGTGGATGTCGAGTTCCCCCATGACTCCATCCCGCCGGTCTATCAGGCTCTGCGCACCGAGGTCACGGTGGCCGGTGAGGCACTGACCATCACCATGGAGGTGGCTCAGCACCTCGGCGACGACCTGGTGCGTGCGATCGCCCTCAAGCCCACAGACGGCCTGGTGCGCGGCCAGGAGGTGTTCGACACTGGGGCTCCGATCTCGGTGCCCGTGGGTGACGTCACAAAGGGCCACGTGTTCAACGTCACGGGAGACGTGCTCAACGCGAAGCCGGGAGAGAAGATCGATTTCACGGAGCGCTGGAGCATCCATCGTGAGCCCCCGGCGTTCGATCAGCTCGAGTCGAAGACTCAGATGTTCGAAACCGGCATCAAGGTGATCGACCTGCTCACCCCGTACGTGCAGGGTGGCAAGATTGGCCTGTTCGGCGGTGCGGGCGTCGGCAAGACGGTGCTCATCCAGGAAATGATCCAGCGCGTGGCGCAGGATCATGGGGGTGTCTCGGTGTTCGCCGGTGTGGGTGAGCGCACCCGTGAGGGCAACGACCTCATCCACGAGATGGAGGATGCCGGGGTCTTCGACAAGACGGCCCTCGTCTTCGGTCAGATGGATGAGCCGCCAGGAACCCGTCTGCGCGTGGCGCTGTCGGCCCTGACCATGGCCGAGTACTTCCGCGATGTGCAGCGTCAGGACGTGTTGCTGTTCATCGACAACATCTTCCGGTTCACGCAGGCCGGTTCCGAGGTATCGACGCTGTTGGGTCGGATGCCCTCGGCGGTGGGGTATCAGCCGAACCTGGCCGACGAGATGGGTGTGCTCCAGGAGCGCATCACCTCGACCAAGGGCCACTCGATCACCTCGCTGCAGGCGATCTACGTGCCCGCCGACGATTACACCGACCCGGCCCCGGCGACCACTTTCGCCCACCTGGATGCGACCACGAACCTGACTCGTGACCTCGCCGCCCGCGGCCTGTACCCGGCGGTGGATCCGCTCGCCTCGACGAGCCGGATCCTGGACCCGCGCTACATCGGCAAGGACCACTATGAGACGGCGATCCGCGTGAAGCAGATCCTGCAGAAGAACAAGGAACTGCAGGAGATCATCGCGATTCTCGGCGTGGACGAGCTCTCCGAGGAGGACAAGATCGTTGTCGCCCGGGCACGGCGTATCGAGCAGTTCCTGTCCCAGAACACGTACATGGCCACCAAGTTCACCGGCGTCGAGGGGTCGACGGTCCCGATCAAGGATACGATCGAGGGCTTCAGCGCGATCTGTGACGGCGAGTTCGATAACGTCGCCGAGCAGGCCTTCTTCAACGTCGGCAGCCTGGAGGACGTTGAGCGCAAGTGGGCGAAGATCAAGAAGGATCTGGGTGAGTGATGGCCGCCGATGAGCACGGCAAGAAGATGACCGTCGAGGTCGTCTCCGCCAGCGGACTGTTGTGGCGCGGGCACGCCGAGTCGGTCGTGGCCACGACCATGGACGGTGAAGTGGGCGTGCTGCGTCACCACGAGCCGATGCTCGCGCTCCTCGCCCCCGGTGAGGTGCGGATCACGAAGCTGTCCGACGACGGAGGTGGCGTGGTGAAAGCCTACGCAGAGGACGGGTTCCTCTCCGTGGAGAAGACGATCACCCGGATCGTGGCGTTGCGCGCGAACCTGGTCGACTGACCGGTCGGCGGCAATGCTCATCCTGCTGCCCCCTTCTGAGGGCAAACGGGGCGGCGGAGACCCGACGCATGCACTGCACCTGGAATCGCTGGCTTTCCCGGAACTCACCGGCGTGCGCAGGGAGCTGCTCGCAGAGCTGGTCAGCCTGTGTCAGGACGACGACCGGGCCGTGCGCACTCTCGCCCTCGGGCCGCGTCAGCATGGGGACGTGCTGGCCAATCGCCTGGTGGAGGAGTCTCCCACGCTCCCGGCGATCCAGCGGTACACCGGGGTCGTGTATGACGGCCTCGACTATGCGACCCTCTCGCCTGCGGCGGTTGAGCGGCTGCGCGACCGCGTGATCATCCAGTCCGCACTTTTCGGCCCGATCCGGGCCTTCGACCCCATCCCGTATTACCGGATGAGTGCGGGAAGCCGGGTGGGGGATGCTCGTCTGCGCAGGCGCTTCGCGCAGGCTGCAGGACGGGCCCTCGTCGATACCGGCGAGCTGCTCGTGGACGTGCGGTCGCGAGCCTATATCTGTCTCTTATACACATCT
>DGEZ01000091.1 GCA_002391425.1 Micrococcales bacterium UBA3913
GACCTTCGCGCGCCCCTTGGTCAGTCGATCATACTTCTTCACCTTGGCCACCTCGTCCTTCAAGCTCTCGCGCAACTCCGCGATCGTGTCGAATTCGCTGGCCATCTGCGCGAAATCGTCGTCCGCCTCCGGCAGCTGGCGCTCCTTCACCGCATTCAGGGTGACCGTGATCTCTGCATCCTCACCGGCGTGGTCCCCGCCCACAAGCTTCGAAGTGAACGTGGTCGTCTCACCCGCAGTGAGGGTGTCCAACGCTTCGTCGATGCCCTCAAGGAGCTGGCCCGAGCCGATCTCGTAGGAGATGTTCGAGGCGTTGTCGATGACCTCGTCGCCGATCTTCGCCTCCATGTCGATGCTCGTGAAGTCCCCGTCGGATGCGGGGCGGTCCACCGTGATCAAGGTGCCGAACGAGGAGCGGAGCCGATCGATCTCGGCATCCAGGTCCGCATCCTCCACTGCGGCGTTGTCCACCTCGACGGTGATCTCACTCAGTTCCGGGATCACGATCTCGGGCCGGACATCGACCTCGACATTGACGACCAGGTCGCCCTCCAGCGTGGCGGGGTCAGGAAGCTCGACAACCTCGGCCTCCGGGCGCCCCAGCGGACGAAGCTCGTGCTCCGACAGAGCCTTCTGGTAGTACTCATCCAGGTGGTCGTTCACCGCATGATCCATAACGTAGCCCCTGCCCACGTGGCTATCGATCACCAGGGGCGGGACTTTGCCTTTGCGGAAGCCGGGAATAGAGATGTCCCGAGCGACATGCTTATAAGCCTCATCGAGGGCGGACTTGAACTCCGCGGGCTCGATCACGATATTCAGCTTGACGCGGGTCGGGTCAAGCTTCTCAACGGTGGTCTTCACGACTTCAACGACTCCTGTGTTGTTTTCCTGTTGGGCAGGCCGACGGCCTGACGTCCATGGATAGCGGTTCACGTCCGTGTCCCATCCGTCGGGGTGACAGGATTTGAACCTGCGACCTCACGCTCCCAAAGCGCGCGCTCTAGCCAAGCTGAGCTACACCCCGAATCTGCCTCGTCAGCGCCCATCCGCCCGATACGCGGGAGGCAACAGCGGTGACTCGAAGGCAACCCGTGCAAGTCTAGCCCAAAACACGCTAGACTCGTTTGTCGTTGCCCACGCAACGTGGGGCCGTAGCTCAATGGTAGAGCCCCAGTCTTCCAAACTGGCTACGCGGGTTCGATTCCCGTCGGCCCCTCAGGAGAAGGACCCATCCGTCAGGGTGGGTCTTTTCTCATGAAATACCAACACTGCAATCGAACCTGAGCCGACAGGCGAAGGGCTCCCGTCCAAAACCCCGCACCCAGGTGCATCCCCGGTTGTAGCAAAGGTACTAAGCGCCTTGACGGATGCCTTAGACGGGCTAGCGTGAATACCACGTAAGGCGATCCGATCGCATACGTGCAACTCAGCAATGGAGGTGAGAAGCAATGACACATACAGCCGTTCAGGCAAAGCCCTCGTTCAATGCCGATGTCGCTGCAGCGGTTGCCCAGTTCCTGGGCCCCGTGGTTATCGAATTGACTGCCCTGCAGATTAACGGAAAACAAGCCCATTGGCATGTTCGCGGAACATCTTTCGTACCCGTTCACGAACTGTTGGACAGCATCGTCGACCACGCACACGAGTGGACAGACCTCGCAGCTGAACGTGTCGTCGCGCTCGGACTTCCCATTGATGCACGGGTGGGCACGGTCGCTGCACAAACACAGTCCACAGCACTGACAGCGGGGTTTGCGCCTGCTGATCAGATTATTCGGGAAGTGCTGGCCCAGATCGATGTTGCTCGAGAAGCGGTGACGCGAGCAGTTGATGCTCTCGGTGATATCGATCCGGCGAGTCAGGATGTCTCTATAGAGATACAACGTGGACTGGACAAGGATCGTTGGTTCTTATACGCGCACATCGCGGAGGAGTAGCGCGTCAGAACGTGCACGACGCACAGAGAAAGCAACGGTGCTTGGCAGGGCGGCCCCCACAAAGGGGCCGCCCGATCTCGTTAAGCCCCTCGACACGCCTCGTGAACCGAACCTGACCTCAGACAAACGCACCCGGACACCCCACCCCGTCCCGGGCGGGCCTAACCGGCTCGGCCGGAATTAGCCGCGGTGACGATCCCTCTCATACGCGGAAATTTGCGCGATACGCCGAACGTGGCGCTCGTCGCCCGAGAACGGTTCGGCAAGGAAAAGATCCACGAACCGGAGCACATCCTCCATCGGGTGCTGGCGGGCCCCGATCGAGATCACATTCGCGTCATTGTGTTGACGCGCGAGAATCGCCGTCGAGTCGTTCCACACGAGGGCAGCCCGCACCCCATCCACCTTGTTCGCCGCGATCTGTTCCCCGTTCCCGGACCCGCCAAGAACAATACCGAACGCAGCTCGCCCAAGGGCGGTATCCGACACGACCGCCTCGGCCGCGGCGATGCAGAAGCCGGGATAGTCATCCAGGGGGTCGTAACTGACCGGCCCGTGGTCGACGACGTCGAAGCCCTGAGATCGCAGGTGATCGATGATGCTGTGGCTGAACTCCAGGCCCGCATGATCGGTCGCAATGTGAATAGTCGGCTTCGCCATCGAAAATCCTCGCTCATCATCTTCCCTGCACAGCGGACGGCCGCACAGTCCACTCCCCCAAGCATACGCAGAAATCCGGGCACCGAGCCGCGCTACCAGCGTGCACACGGACCGAGCCAATTAGACTGTCGGAGAGTCCCAGTTCAGGGAGCCCGATAGAGAAAGCAGTACATCGTGCCCGGAGAAAACCTCACCAGAGTCGAAGCGGCGCAGCGTCGCAGCGTTGTCACCACGGAGAGCTATGACATCGCGTTGGATCTGACCAGCGGCGAGCAGACCTTCCACAGCACTACCGTGATCCGGTTCACGGCAACCCCGGGAGAATCGACCTTCTTGGATGCGGTCGGGGCGACGCTGCACAGCATCACGCACAACGGGCGATCCGTCCCGGTGGAGAACTACGACGGCGCGCGCATCCAGATCGACAACCTGGAGAGTGAGAACGAGGTCGTCGTCGACGGCGATTTCCGGTACGTGAACACCGGCGAGGGCTTGCACCGGTTCGTTGACCCCGTCGACGGCCAGGTATACCTGTACAGCCAGTTCGAGGTGCCGGATGCGCGTAAGGTGTACGCAAACTTCGAGCAACCGGATCTAAAAGCACAGTTCACGTTCACAATCACCGCACCCAAGAACTGGGTGGTCGTCTCCAACACCCCCGCCGCCGAGCCGGAACCCTCGGGAGAAGACGCTCTGGTGTGGCGCTTCCAGCCCACGCAACGCATCTCCACCTACATCACCGCGATCGTGGCCGGCCCGTACGTGGGCTACCGCAGCGAGCTCACCAGCACCGATGGGCGCACGATCCCGTTGGGCGTGTACTGCCGCGCATCCCTGGCCGAGCACCTGGACGCGGAGTACATCTTCGACATCACCCGGAAGGGTTTCGCTTTCTTCGAGAAAGAGTTCAACTGGCCGTACCCGTTCGAGAAGTACGATCAGCTGTTCGTCCCCGAGTTCAACGCCGGGGCCATGGAAAACGCGGGATGCGTCACGCACACTGAGGCGTACGTGTTCCGCTCCAAGGTGCCGGATGCGATGCGCGAACGCCGCGTCGTGACCATCCTGCACGAACTCGCGCACATGTGGTTCGGCGATCTCGTCACTATGAAGTGGTGGAACGACCTGTGGCTGAACGAGAGCTTCGCCGAGTTCATGTCCACGCTCGCCACCGCGGAAGCCACCGAGTGGAGCACTAACTGGGCCACGTTCAATTCCTCGGAGAAGTCGTGGGCGTACCGACAGGACCAGCTGCCCTCGACGCACCCGATCGTCGCCCCGATCACTGACCTGAACGATGTGCAGGTCAACTTCGATGGGATCACCTACGCCAAGGGCGCATCCGTACTCAAGCAGCTTGTCGCCTGGGTGGGCCGTGACCACTTCTTCCAGGGGGTGCACCAGTACTTCCTCGCGCACGCGCACGGGAACACCGAGCTGAATGATCTGCTCACCGAGCTGGCCGCCGCCAGTGGGCGCGATCTTGCGTCCTGGTCGAAGCTGTGGCTGGAAACCGCCGGGGTAAATACCCTCCGGCTCGACCTCGATGTCGACGATGCCGGGGTGATTCGTTCTGCTGCGGTGGTGCAGACCACCCCCGCGGAGCACCCGGTGCAGCGCCCGCACCGCCTCGGGATCGGGTTCTACGGCACGGAGGCCGACCAGGTGGTGCGTTCCGCTGGCTGGGAGGTAGACATCGACGGCGAGCGCACCGAGATCGCCGAACTCGTCGGGAAGACCCGCCCAGCACTCATCCTGCTCAACGACAACGACCTCGCGTACGCGAAGATCCGTCTGGATGCGGACTCGCACGCGTTCTCCCTGACGAACCTCTCCCGCATTGCGGACCCGCTGGCCCGCGCTCTCATCTGGGGTGCGGAGTGGGACGCCACCCGCGACGCGGAGACACCCGCGAGCGACTTCGTGACCCTCGTCCTGGAGAACATCGGTGCCGAAACCGAGTCCACCGTCGTGCGAACCGTCCTGGGGCAGCTACTCACCACTGCCACGATGTACGTTTCCCCGCAGAAACGGCAGAGCACCCTGCGCCAGGTGGCAGACACGCTCTGGCAGCTCGCCCGCACGGCACCGGGAGGGTCGGACCGGCAGTTCCAGTTCGTGCGGCACTTCGCGTTTACTGCCTCCACGCAGGAGCACGGCGCGATCCTGGCCCAGTTGCGCTCCGGGGAGATCACCCTGCCGGGCCTCGAGATCGACACCGACCTCGACTGGGAGTTGCTTATTGGGCTGGTCGCCCTCGGCGAGGCAGGCGAGGACGATATTGCGGCGGCACGCACGAAGGACCCGACCGCCACCGGTGGCCAGGCTGCTGCCCGGGCGCTGGCGAGCATCCCCACCGTCCAGGCGAAGCTTGCCGCACTGGACAGGCTCACCCAGGACGAGACCCTGCCCAACCTGATCCTGCGGAACACCGCTAGCGGCCTGCTGCGCGCCAATGACCCGGCCCTGCTCGAAGCGATCGTGGAACCATACTTCGAGCGCATCGTGCCGGTGTGGGATGCGCGCAGCTTCCACATCAGCGAAGAGATCATCGACGGGGCATTCCCTGCTCCCCTGGCCACACGCGAACTGCTCGACCGGGCACAGCAGTGGCTGGATGAGAACCCCGACCAGCCCAGTGCCCTGCGGCGCATGATCATTGAGGGCGCGGCCAGCGTGCAGCGCGCTCTGGACGTCCAGAGCAGGGATGCGTAATGATCCTCGCAGAGGAGGCTCCGGCGGCATCCAGCTGGTGGGACACGGTGGTGACGTGGGTCGCCACCGTCATCAACTGGGAGCAGATCGGGGGCGTGCTTGGGGTACTCATCGGCACCTTCGTCATCCAACGCATCCTGATACTCATCGTGCGGCGGACCGTCACGCGAATCGTCAGCGGGGCGAAGACGAAGAGTCACATCGAGGAGACGTCGCAGATCCTCGTGTCTCCCCTCGCCCAGGCACGCGTCATCCAGCGCACCCGGACAATCGGAAGCGCGCTGGAGAACTTCCTCACCTGGATACTCGTCTTCATCGCGCTCGGCACGATCCTGGCGATCCTCAACTTCAACGTCGGGGCGATTGTCGCCAGTGCCGGGATCATCGGCGCTGCCCTCGCCTTCGGTGCACAGAACATTGTCAAGGACCTGCTCGCCGGCATGTTCATGGTGTTCGAGGATCAGCTCGGTGTCGGGGACATCGTGGATGTGGGGACCGTGAGCGGCTTCGTCGAGGCCGTGGGCGTGCGGGTCACCAAGATCCGTGACGTGGATGGGACGCTGTGGTACGTACGCAACGGCGAAATCATTCGCGTTGGAAACAAATCCCAAGGCTGGGGCCGTGCCGTCGTCGAGATCACCGTGCCCAGCGACCAGAACCTCAGCACGGTCGAGGATGCGCTCACTGAGGCTGCGACCGACGTGACGACCTCCGTGCAGTGGAAGGGCAAGGTGGTGGGGCAGCCCGAGGTGTGGGGCTTGGACACGCTCACCGGCGTGGGGATGGTCTTCAAACTGGCCGTCAAGACGCGCCCCGCCCAGCAGACGGACCTGTCCCGGGCCCTGCGCCGGGCCATCCACGACCGCTTCGCGGCCACAGGCATCCCCCTGATCACCACCGACGGCCGGCCAGTGACGCTGAGGGCGACCTCGAGCGCATCCAAGGCCCCCAAAGGGTCCTCCTCTCGTCCGGCCACCGGGTCGTCGCCCAAGCTGAAGACGCAGCCGACGCCCCTGCCCGGGGGAACATCCCGTTCCGTTGCGCCCGGCCAGGCGGAGAAGTCGGAAACAACCGACACTGGAGACGACACCACCCCCATCGAAGACCGCTATCGGGGGTAGGCAGTGAGTTTCTACGACGAGATTGGCGGCGAGTCCACGATCGCCGCCATCGCACGGGGCTTCTACGCCCGGGTCGCGGCCGACCCGGTGCTCCTGCCGCTATACCCAGAGCGTGACCTCGCTCCCGCCCAGCGGCGCCTAGAGTTGTTCCTCGCCCAATACTGGGGAGGCCCGACAACGTACTCCGAGGAACGCGGGCACCCGAGGCTGCGGATGCGGCACATGCCCTATGTGATCACGCCCGAGGTGCGCGACCACTGGCTCAGTTGCATGCTCGGGGCCATCGACGACGCAGAGCTGGACACCCAGCACCACGCGGACTTCGTCGACTACGTGACGAGGGCAGCAGACGCAATGATCAACGCCCGCGGCTAGCAGTCCCGCTGCCCGGTTCGCGCCCCTGACGCACTCGCGAGTTAGGCCCGGAATCCCATCCCCAGTTCACTGCCCCGGGCGGAACCGCGCCAGAACATCACCAAAGGATGCGGCGAGGCGGAACCACGGACCGCTGCGCCACACGGGAACCGACGTCTCCGCACCGAAAAAACCCAGCCCGTCCAGTGCCCAGGCGCACCCGGCGGGAACGCCGGCGGCCCCCGGAAGCTTCCTCCCCCACACTGCGGCGCGCACCCGGTGCACAATCGGCCCGCCCGCGTGTGCGTCCCCGTCGCCCGAACCCGCCGACGTGGTCACCTCGCGAATCCCCTCAGACAGGGCCGCCCGCAGCACGGTCACCGGAACGTGCCCCATGCTGCGCCAGTTCGCGCGCGGAGGAGAGATTGCCGTCCACACGGCGGTGCGCGCCTCCCCTGGCAGGACGAACCGCCCCTCGTCACTGCCACCGGCGGCGGCGACAACCTCCCGAAACTCCGCGAGAGGCAACACCACGTCCAGGCCCTGGTCAACGACCGCACGCACGGTGCGCACGCCCAGAACCGTCGGGGTGGCGTCGTCCAGGCCCGCCGGGTACAGCGGCGCCACGAAGCACGCCACACCGCCAGCAAACCCCTGAACGCGGATCATCCCCTCAGTATCCAGACGTTCCGCCCGCGAGGTGAAGGTGGCGAGGTCCGAGATGGCACGAGGATCCGGCACACAGAAAAGAGCATCAGGCACCCCTCTAAAATAGCGAGAGCATGACAGGAAAGAGAGTGCATGACTGAAAAACTCGGGTCGATGCTCGACGAGCTGGACCCCATGGCCCGACTTCACGAGGTACTCACCCTCACCCCCGAACCGGATGCCGAAAACGGTGAGAAGCGGTACAGCGGCCCGTCCCACTGGATGCCCACCGGACGCGTCTTCGGTGGGCAGATCCTCGCGCAGGCCATCATCGCGGCTAACACCACCATCGAGCCCGGTCGCGCTCTGCACTCCATCCACGGGTACTTCCTGCGCTCCGGGGACCTGAGCAAGCCGGTGCACTACCAGGTCGAGGTGCTGCGCGACGGCAGGTCCTTCAGCCAACGCCACGTGCAGGCATCACAAGACGGCAAGGCGATCTTCACGCTCATCGCGTCCTTCCAGACCCCAGACGTGGGGATCGAGCACCAGGAGCCGCTCACCCTCGACGTGCCCTCCCCCGAGGACCTGCCCACCGCGGCCAGCCTGCTCGCCAGTGCGCCGCCGATCGCGCAACTCGCATTCGACGGGTACCGTGCTTTCGATATCCGGCACATCCCCTCTCCGGTGTACCTCAGCGTGGAAGGCGAGCACACCGCACACCAGGCGGTGTGGTTGAAAACACTGGGAGCATTCACCGGAGACGCCCCCCTTCAGCGCGCTGCTCTCGCCTACGCGAGCGATTACACCATCCTGGAACCGATCTTCCGCCGACACGGCATCGCCTGGACGCACCGGGGTCTGAACTCGGCAAGCCTCGACCACGCGATGTGGTTCCACAGGGATGCGCGCGTCGACGACTGGCTGCTCTACGTGCAGGAGTCCCCCACTGCCCAAGGCGGCCGCGGCCTCGCCATGGGGCGGATCTACAACCGCCAGAAAGAGCTCATCGCCACCGTCGTACAAGAGGGGATGGTCCGTATCCCGGAGATCCAGCGGCCCAACTGACCCTCTCCCCGGCCGAGACCGAACTCCGTCCGGTC
>DGEZ01000085.1 GCA_002391425.1 Micrococcales bacterium UBA3913
TGCCAGGCGGACCCCAATGATCTGCCCGCCCACCGCTGCGATACGGCAGCAGTGGTGCGCCTGGGCCTTGCCGCGGTTCGCGGAATCGGCCGTGAGCTGGCGCAGCGTATCGTCGACACCCGCGAAGCTGACGGCCCCTTCGCATCCATGTCTGACCTCGTGCGGCGCACGGGACTGTCGGAGGCACAGGTGGAGGCGCTGGCCACGGCCGGGGCCTTCGACTCTCTGGGGGTGGGGCGCAGGGAGGCCCTCTGGCAGGCGGGCGCTGCCGCCCAGGACCGCCCGGAGTTCTTGGAGGGGTCGGTGGCGAGCGTTCCGGTCCCCCTGTTCGAGATGCCCAGTGAGCGTGAGCTGCTTGCTGCGGATCTCTGGGCAACGGGTGTTTCTGCGGATGATCACGTGATGCGCCATCTGCGGACGGTTTTGGCGCGCCGCGGTGTGGTGCGCGCCTCCGACCTGCAGCGTGTGGAGGCGGGTCGACGCATCGAGGTGGCGGGGGGGGTCATCCACCGGCAGCGTCCGTCGACCGCGGGCGGGGTGGTGTTCCTCAACCTGGAAGACGAGACCGGCATGGTGAACGTGATCTGCTCGGCGGGGGCGTGGACGCGGTTCCGGCAGGTGGCCCGCCGCAGCGCGGCGCTCGTGGTACGCGGCATGCTGGAGCGCTCGGCCGAGGGGGTCGCGAACGTGGTGGCCGATTGGTTCGAGCCGCTGGATGCGGGCGTTGGCGCTGTGTCGCGCGACTTCCGCTGATTTATAACAGCCACTATAGTATTAGTTAGCTCAAAAAAATGAAAATATATTACTTGTTATAAAGGATGCAACACGTTATTGTGAGCAGGGAGAGGAGGCTATTGTGCCCAAGACAAAGAGACCACTGGCGGTACAGAGGCAGATCACGCAGATCGCACGGGATGTCCGGGAAGCGCGGCTGCTTCAGAGACTTCCGCAGCGGGTTGTGGCGGCTCGGGCAGGGGTTTCTGTACAGACCCTCGCGGAGTTTGAACGGGGAGAGTCGAATCCGAGTCTCGACGTGATGCTGCGCATCCTTCGCGCTCTCGGATATGCCGACGCAGTGGTGGAGGCTTTCAACTATCGGGAAACCCCATCAGGGCAGTTCCTTATCGGCCAGGAAATTCCGCAGCGAGTGCGGTGACGTATGCGCACCGTTGAGATCTTTCTGTCTGCCCAGGGGGAAGACATCCACGCGGGCAAGCTGACGTTGGACACCGGCCGTGGGGCGCAGACGGTAAGCATTTTTCAGTACGACCAGGAATATCTCGCGAGGCCAGGGCTGCCGCCTCTGTCGCCAGAGATGCCACGTGACTCTTCTGCGCCTTTCACCCAGCAGGGGCTCCCTCTCGCTCTGCTCGATGCTGGGCCGGATAGGTGGGGCAAACATCTGATTCGGCGTTATCTCACCCAGCGAGCTCAGAACGAGGGGATGGCGACGCCCAAGTTCACCGATGCCCTGTACGTACTTGAGGCGAGCGATGCCACAAGGCAGGGGGCCTTGCGCATCCTCGACGGGGATCATTTTATTTCTGGGGTTGTAGAGGAGATCCCCGGTGTCGCATTGTTGGAGGACCTCGCTGCATCCGCGGAGGCGCTGGCCAGTGGGGACGACGCCGTGGTGGTAACGAGCAGGCTTGTCGCCGCGGGAGGAACGGGCGGGGGCATGCAGCCAAAAGTCGCTGTCGAGGACGCCGGGGTGCTGCACGTGGCCAAATTTCCCCGGCTGGACGAGGTGACGGGCAATTATGGAACCAACTGGGAGATGGTTGCGGCCGAACTTGCGGAGGAGGCTGGCATCACGGTTCCGGAGCACAGGCTGTACTCGATGACGGCATACGATGCCTTCCTGTCGCGGCGCTTCGACCGAGGTCCAGATGGGCAACGGATCCCCTATTGGAGCGCCCGCACAGCCCTAGAGGCGCGCAATGAGGAGGGCTCCTATGCGAATATTCGCGACTTTCTGGAGGAAAGCGGAGCCGACCCAGATACTGATCTTCCCGAATTGTGGAGACGCATAGTGTTCTCCCTAGTCATCGGCAACACGGATGATCACCTGCGCAACCATGGCCTGCTCTGGACGAATTTCGGCTGGAGACTCAGCCCTGCGTTCGATCTGAACCCCACGGTTGGCGGAAGCACGAAGGTGCTTTCGCTTGAGCTCGCCCCAGGTGTGGATGTGGGCGGCCTCACCGTGTTGCAGGATGCCGCCGCAGACTATCGGGTGAGAGACCCACACCGCGAGTTTGAACGTATCGCCGCCGTGGTCGAGAAATGGCCGGAATGTGCGGACAGGTGTCGAATCCCCTCCAATACCCGGGCCGAGATGGCCGAGAATTTCGAGCGGGGACTGCGCGTCATCGCCGATGTCTGACTAAGTGGGCAACACACTGCAGAGCCGGTAGATGAGTTCTGTAGGCGAGACAGCTTCGGAAGGCTGTGCTGGAACGCATTGAGTAAGGCCCAGTCGCACTGGGGGGTTCCGGTCTAGGCTCAATCACATGACTGTGTTGTCCCATGTGCGCCTTCTGAACCCCGATACCCCTGACCTTTTCGACGTCGTGGTTTCGCAGGGCACCGTTGCAGCGATCACGCCCGCAGGGGCATCCGCAGGTCTCGGTCTGACGAAGCAGGATGCACAGCGGATCGACGGTGAGGGTCGCGTGCTCATCCCCGGCCTGTGGGACCGTCACGTGCACACGAACCAGTGGGCGATGGCCCGGCGCCGGTTCGACGTCAGCGGCGCGGAATCGCCTGAGCAGGCGGCGGCGATCACCCGCGCTCATCTCGACGCGAGCACCCGCGCCCGCCTCGACGGCCCCCAGCCGAAACCGCACCCGGGCCAC
>DGEZ01000063.1:0-143 GCA_002391425.1 Micrococcales bacterium UBA3913
AGCCAAGCGCGATGGTGCGGTGACCCTGGAACGGCTCCACGTGTCCGGCGTGGATGCAGACCAGGTGGTCGCCTTTTTGCTGTGCTCCCTGGGCCTGCCGCCGAGCCTGTCCGAGGCCGTGTCGGTTTTCCGCGCATCCGAGC
>DGEZ01000063.1:400-5251 GCA_002391425.1 Micrococcales bacterium UBA3913
GTCGGTTTTCCGCGCATCCGAGCTGTCCCTGCAACCGTTGCAGCTCGACGAGGACGTCGCGACACAGCTGGGTGCGAACCGGATATAATCCTCAGGAAACCAACGGGAGCTCGGGAACTGGCCGGGCTGAGAGGAAGCAAGCCGCTTCGACCGTCGAACTTGAACTGGGTAATGCCAGCGCAGGGAGGGAGAAAAATGTCTACCAGTACAACACCATCCGCATCGAATACGCACTCGGGGAGGTTCACCTGGCGCGTCGTCGACATTGTCGTGGCCAGCACTCTCGGGGTAGCCAGCGGACTCGTCTTCTTCGTGTGGAACCAGCTGTACACACCGCTGACCGCTCCGCTGGAGGCAGCCTTGCCTGGGGTGCAGGCATGCCTCTACGCGGTGTGGCTCTTCCCTGCGGTCCTCGGTGGGATCGTCATCCGTAAACCTGGTGCCGCCATCTACGTGGAAGTGATCGCAGCGGTGGTCTCTGCCCTCATCGGTGCCCAGTGGGGTGGGTTCTGGACAATCGAGGCAGGTGTCGTCCAAGGCCTCGGCGCGGAGATCATCTTCGCGGTGTTCGCCTATCGGTTCTGGAATATCGGGATCGCCGCACTTGCCGGTGTGGGCGCCGGGCTTGCGATGGGCATCAACGACTCGATCGTGTGGAATGTTGGGGCAAGCCCGGCATTCATCACGATCTACATCATCGCGAGTGCGATCGGTGCGGCCGTGATCGCGGGCCTCGGCTCGTGGGCGATTATGCGCGGCTTGGCCAAAATCGGCGCCCTGTCCCGATTCGCCGCTGGTCGGGATACCGCAGAGATCGAGTAACGGTGGGTGTGGCACCGGCTCGGCCACGGGGCGTCGCCGCCACAGACTGGGGCTGGCGGCATCAGGGGCGCAAGCGCTGGGCCGTGGATGGGGTGACGCTGCGCATCCAGCCGGGGGAGCGCGTGCTGTTGCTGGGCGCATCCGGCTCGGGAAAATCCACCCTGCTTGCTGGTATGGCCGGGATCCTCGGCGGGGATGAGGAGGGCGAGTCCCGCGGGACGCTCAGCGTAGCCGGGGTGCCTCCGCAGCAGGTCCGACATGAGATCGGTCTTGTCCTCCAAGACCCGGAGTCTCAAGTCATCCTGCAACGTATCGGTGACGATGTGGCATTCGCCATGGAGAATGCCGGAATCCCCCGCGAGGAGATCTGGAGGCGGGTGTCCCCGGCGTTGGACGCGGTGGGCCTCGGTGCGCTCCCCCTGGACGCATCGAGTTCTGCGCTCTCGGGCGGGCAGAAGCAGCGCCTGGTGTTAGCCGGTGCGCTGGCGATGCGCCCCGGGCTCCTGCTGCTGGACGAGCCAACGGCGAACCTGGACCCGGCTGGCGCTCGTGACGTCGTTGCGGCGGTTCAGAGCCTCGTGTCAGGGCGAAACCACACGCTCGTCGTGGTCGAGCACCGGGTGGACGTCTGGCTGGATGTCGTTGACCGGGTGATCGTGCTCGACCACGGGAGCGTCTTCGGAGACTACCCGGTGGCGGATTTCCGCCAGCTCGTCTCCGCCGGTGGTCGCGTACGTGACGAACTCGACCAGGCCGGTGTGTGGCTGCCCGGGCGCATCCCACCCGTGCAGCTCAGCGCGATGCGACCCGGCTACACGGTGCTCAGTGCCCGCGAGCTGTGCGTGGCGCGCGAGCGCGGGCACACCGTGTACGGGCCGGTGGATATGCCGGTGGCTGCGGCAGAGGCGTGGGCGATCACGGGACCGAACGGGGTCGGGAAGAGCACGCTCGCGCTCACCCTGGCCGGACTGCTTCCGGAAGCAAGCGGCGAGGTGTATGCCTCCGAGGCATTGCGCGCAGGGATCAGCACATCCCGCCCGATCAGGTGGACATCCCACCAGCTCATCACCCGTGTGGGCAGCGTTTTCCAGAACCCCGAGCACCAGTTCGTCGCGGGGAGTGTTGCGGCCGAGATCGCTGCGGGGCCGCGCGCCCTCGGTCTCGGGCACGCGGAGATCGAGACGATCGTTGCGGGGCTGGCAGGACGGCTTCGACTGACTCACCTGCTCCGCGCCAACCCGTACACGCTCTCAGGAGGCGAGAAGAGGAGGCTTTCGGTGGCCACCGTGCTGGCGACGGCGCCCCAGGTTCTCATCCTCGACGAGCCCACTTTCGGACAGGACGCGAATACGTGGCGCGAACTGGTCGAGCTCATGGGGGGCATACGCGACGAGGGGAAGGCGATTATCGTGGTGACCCACGACCGCGCACTCGTCGAGGTGTTCGCCTCCCGGGAGCTTCAGCTTGTCCCGGGCCTGTCCGCGACGGAGGTGGTCGCATCGTGAGCCTGACCACATCCGTGGTGCGCGGGCCCATGGCCCGTATCAATCCGGTGACCAAGTTGTTCGCTGCCCTGGTCATCAGCGTCGCCCTCGTGCTGAGCATTGACTGGGTGTCCGCCTCGGTTGCGCTCGCGGCCGAACTCCTGCTGCTGCCGTGGAGCGGGCTATCCGCGCGTTCTCTGGCGCTGCGGTGCACCCCGATTGTCGTAGCGGCCGTCCTGGGGGCGGTGACCATCACCTTGTATGGGCGCTCGTGGGGGGAAACCTATTTCAGCTGGGCGTTTATCACGATCACGGACGGCTCGCTGACCCTGGCCCTGGCCACGCTCCTGCGAGTCCTCGCCATCGGTATCCCGGCGGTTGTCCTGTTCGCCACGGTGGATCCCACCGATTTGGCGGACGCGCTCGGACAAATCCTGCACCTGCCCGCGCGGTTCGTTATCGGCGCGTTGGCGGGGATGCGCCTGATCGGCCTGTTCCTCGATGATTGGAAGGCGATGGGATATGCCCGTCGCGCTCGCGGGCTGGGCGACGGACACCTGCTGGCTCGCTTCTGGGGCATGGTGAAGGCCCTCTTCGTGCTCTCGGTGCGTCGCGGCGACACCATGGCCACCGCGATGGAAGCGCGCGGGTTCGGGGGCCGGGGCCCGCGAACCTGGGCACGGCCATCCCGTCTGCACGCCGCTGACGCGGTGTTCGCGGCAGGAACTGTTCTCGTCACCGGCTGCGCGGTGGCGGCGGCCGTGTTCAGCGGTACCTGGAATTTCATCGGAGCAGTTCTGTGAGCGGAAGGCGGGGGAGCAGATGTTCGGTACGCCGCTCATGATGGATTCTCTCGTCGAGTGGATCCTGCGCCACGGCAGGCCTGTGCGCGTGCTCGTGGATGGTCGGTCCGGGTCGGGAAAGACGACGTTCGCGGCGGGGCTGGCCCGGCGGCTGGATGCGGAGCTCATCCACCTGGACAGCATCTATCCGGGGTGGTCCGGTTTGGAGGAGGCGAGTCGTCACGTGCACGATGAGCTGCTCACCGGAAACCCCGCGCGGTGGCGACGGTGGGATTGGGAGGCCGACGCGCCCGCAGAGTGGCACATGCCGAACCCGGAGCGTGCGTGGGTGATCGAGGGGTGCGGGGCGCTGTCGTGGGACAACCGTCTCCAGGCGAGTTTTGCGATCTGGCTGGACGCCCCAGACGAGGTGCGCCACCGGCGTGCGCTGGAGCGCGACGGCGAATTGTTCGCGGCGCACTGGCAGATGTGGGCCGATCAGGAGCGGGAGTTCATCGACCGGGAGCACCCCCAGGAGCTGGCTGACCTCGTCCTGGATACACGTCACGACCCCAGTCTGGTCAGTGCGCGCCGGGGCGCATCCACGGAGTAAGGGATTATGATCGCAGGATGAGCGAGGCGCGTTGGTTGACCCCGGGGGAGATGGACACGTGGCTGACCCTGATCGCCGTGGCCATGCAGTTGCCTCCGGCGTTGGACGCGCAACTGCGCGCAGATGCAGGGATTACCCACTTCGAGTACTACGTCATGGCGATCCTCTCGGAGGCACCGCAGCGGCGGATGCGATTGAGCGACCTTGCAGACCGAACGAATGGAACCCTCTCGCGGCTCTCACATACGATCACGAAACTTGTCGACCGCGGGTGGGTGACTCGGGAGGCCTCGGATGAGGATGCGCGCGCCACAGTTGCACGCCTGACGGAGCAGGGATGGGACAAGGTAGTTGCCACCGCGCCCGGACACGTGGAGCGGGTTCGCCGTCTGATCTTCGACCACGTGAATGCCGCGGATGTTGCCGAGTTGGGGCGGGTTCTCGCGCCGATTCGGGCCGCCCTTGACCAGGAGATCGGTGCCGCTACTCGGCGGGAGGCTCCTCCGCGGCAGCGATGAGGAACACCTGAAAGATGGTGCGTCCTGGCGCAGACTCCATGGCAACATGGCCGCCTTGAGCCTTGGCCAGTGCGGACACGATTGCGAGGCCCAGACCGCTGGATCCCCGGCCTGGCGTGCGGGAGGCGTCTGCCTTCACAAAGCGATCGAACACGGTGTCTCGAATCTTTTCCGGTATGCCGGGGCCGTCATCCCGAATAGAGAGCTCCACTTGTTCACCGCGCCGGTGCAGGCTGACCGTCACGTTCGTCCCCGCCGGGGTGTGGATGCGGGCGTTAGAGACCAGGTTCGTGACGATCTGCCGGAACGCATTCGCATCGCCGAGAATCGTCACAGCCTCAATCTCGCCGTCGTCGTCGGATTTGAGACCGAGATGCCAGCTGTGGTCCGGACCGGTGACATGGGCGTCGGCGACGGTCTCAATGACGGCGGGGACCCCATCGAAAGGCACCGACTCGAGGGGCCTCTCGTTGTCCAGGCGCGCCAGCAACAGGAGGTCTTCGACGAGTTTCGCCATTCGTGTCGACTCGGAGCGGATGCGCGACAGACTCCGGGTGCCCTCTTCCCCGCGAACAGCCGATGTCCTATCGAGCAGTTCCGCGTAGCCGCGAATCGACGCCAGCGGGGTACGC
>DGEZ01000036.1:0-7420 GCA_002391425.1 Micrococcales bacterium UBA3913
GATGTGTATAAGAGACAGGTGATGAAGGGGTATTGGAACACGCCGGAAGAGACCGCCCAGGTGCTGAGTTCTGATGGCTGGCTACTCACCGGTGACATCGCGACGATGGATGAGCAGGGCTTCCTGCGGATCGTGGACAGGAAGAAGGACCTCATCGTCGTGGGCGGGTTTAACGTGTATCCGAACGAGGTGGAGGCGGTCATCGCATCCCACCCGCTGGTGGGCGACGTGGGGGTCATCGGGGTGCCGGACGAGTACTCGGGTGAGGCCGTGCGCGCCTACGTGGTGCGCCGGGACCCGTCGCTGACGGAGGACGAGCTCACCCAGTGGTGCCGGAAGCGCCTCACCGGCTATAAGCGCCCGCGCCGCTTCATCTTTGTGTCGGAACTGCCGAAATCTGCTGTCGGGAAAGTGCTGCGGCGGCAGCTACGCGAGCACGCCCCGGTGGACTGAGCCGCAACCCTCGTCCTGGTCCCGTCTGGTTCCGGTCAGTCTGATCTCTCGTCGCCTCGCCTCAGGGCGCCCTGCGCTCACACGTCTGCTGAGGCGTTTTGACGTGTGTGCCTGCTGGTGTGAGTATGCCCGGGGATCCGCCACTCCCGATCGGACAGGATGCGCGCGGCTGCCAGCCCGACGGCGAGGCTGACGATCACGAAGAACACCTCGATGCCGCTGTCGAGCGCGTCTATGCTCTGCCCCTGGTTCAAGTACACGATGGTGCGGTACGCGGCGGCACCCGGGATCATGATGAGCACGGCCGGCACCGACAGGGTGATGCGCGGGTACACGAAGCAGCGCACTGCCACGGTCGCGAGCATCCCGACCAGGAACGTCGCTGCCATCGCGGACAGCTGGGGGACGACCCCCGAATTCACCGCGATGAGTCGGAAGGTGTTTGCGATTCCCCCGATCGTGGCTGCGATCGCCGCCATTTTCCACGGCGAGTTGAACATGATCGCGAAGCCGAGAACTCCCAGAAACCCGGCGATCATCCAGCCGACGACGAGCAGAGCGGGGGAGATGTCGGGCAGTCCGGCCGCCGTCGGGGTCAGGTTGAAAGCCCAGGCGATCGCCCAGGCGCTCAGCGCGGCGGAGAGCAGAATGAGCAGCGCATAGGTGAGCCGGGCGAGGCCCGAGAGGATGTCGAGCCGGGCCAGGTCTAAGGCGGCAGTCATGAGGGGGAACCCGGGCACGAGGAAGAGGATCGCCGAGGTGTACCCGGCATCGTGCAGGCTGGACATTCCCCCGAGCTGTGCGAAGGCCCACGCGACGCCGAGGTATCCCAGGCAGGACACGGCAGACGCGATCATGGCGACGCCGAGCGGGTTGAACCGGGCCAGGTTGAGTGCGTGCCGCACGGCTTGTCCAGCCGCGACCGCGAGGGCGACGGCGAGGCATTCCTGCCATCCGCCGTTGTTGAGGAAGGCGAACGCGAGGCAGGCCCAGCTTGCCGCGGCTATCGTCAGCCAGGCGGGGTGGCGTCGGTGGCGATCGTGGATCTCGTCCAGGGCATCCTCGACCTGCTGTGCCGTGGTGCCCGGCTGGATCTGGTGCGTGTAGGCCTCCAGATCGGAGAGCATCCGCGAATTCACGCCACTGGTGGGGATCGCAATGACCTGCGTGCGGAAGATTTGCCCGCGGGCCGTGGTGGCGATGATCTCCGTCAGGGTGATCTGCGCGTGGATGCGGTCTAGTCCGATCGCCGTTGCAACGCGTTGCATGGCTTCTTTGACGCGAACGGATCCTGTTCCGCACGCGAGCATCATCGCGCCGAGCCGGAGGACGGCATCCGAACGCTCGATGAGGTGCAGCGGCTCGAGCGATATTTCCTGTGTGTCGGTGGGGCCGGTTGGGGAAGTCACAACGTCTATTCTGGCCCGCCTGCACTGAAGTTGTATGACAGCGACATGTCTGGGCTCGGGGTGCCTGTTCGCGGTGCCGACGCGTACCGCCTCGCGGTGGAATCGAGGCTGTGGCGTTTTTGGTGACAATGGTGTGATTCTTTTCAGAACGTCGCGTATCGTTTTATAGGTTTCCTCTATTTGTTTTCCCGTACACGGAGTTCACCGTAGGCTGATTTGTGGTTCATGGAGAACCACACAGAACGTGCACAACCAAAGATGTGGGTGAAGGAAACAGTGGCAACTACGGGAATCTACGTGACGTCGATGGCGACGGCCTCGGGAAAGAAAGTCGTCTGCCTTGGGCTCGTCGACATGCTCCGCTCTCGGGCCGAGCGCATCGGATATTTTCGTCCGGTTGCCTCGACGGATGTCCCGGATGACGATCCGATGGTTCAGCTGGTCCGCCGTCGTTTCGGTCTGAGCGACGCTCAGTCCCGGGCCGCGGTAGGGGCTGCTGAATTCTCTGAGCTGCTCAGCGCAGGCAAGCGCGACGTGCTCGCCGAGAAGGCTCTCGCCGTGTACAGCGAAATTGCTGCCAACGCCGACATCGTCATCGTAGAGGGCACCGACCTGGCCGAGTTCGACGCCGTCGTGGAGACGGAGTTCAACACACAGGTGGCCAAGGATCTGGGCACTCCCGTGATCGCGGTCGTCAATGCGAAGCACAAGAGCGTCGAGGAAACGGTCGGTCAGGTGGACACCGTCCGGCACGATCTCATCGCCGAAGGGTGCCAGCTGTTCGCGGTGATCGTCAGCCGGGTCAATCCTGTGAAGATCCCCGAGCTGAAGGATCAGGTACACGTGGGGGCCTCCGGGCGTCCCGTCTACTTCATCCCCGAGATTCCTGAACTCAAGTGGCCCTCGGTCGCTGAGGTCAAGACACAGACCGGTGCCGAGCACATTGCGGGTCCGGCAGACTTCAATCGCGACGTCAAGACCATGAAGGTCGGCGCGATGACGGTGGACAACTTCATCGATCAGCTCGAAGACGGTGCCTTCGTCGTCAGCCCTGGTGACCGGCTGGACATCCTGTTCGCCACACTGGCGTCCTCCCTGTCAGCAACGTTCCCCACCCCGTCCGCCCTGCTGCTCACCGGAAGCTTCCCGCTGTCGCAGAAACAACAGCAGCTGCTCTCCGGGGCGCAGTTCCCGGTGCTGAGCCTCCCCCTGGATACCTATGAGGCCGCGGAGCAGATCAGCCAGGTGACCACCGACATCGGCACCTCCACAGACCGCAAGATCGCCACCGCCTTGGGCGTGTGGGACGCGAATGTGGATGCTGATGAGATCGCGGCTCGCGTGTCGCTGCCGCGGCCGAGCACGATGACACCGCTGCGGTTCACGTACACCCTTGTCGAGCGTGCGCGCGCCTCGAAGGCGCACATCGTGTTGCCGGAGGGGGACGACCTGCGCATCCTGACGGCAGCGGAGAATCTGCACCGCAGGGATATCGTCGCGTTGACGATCCTGGGCAAACCGGAAAAGGTTCTCAGCCTTGCTGCGGCGAACGGGATCGACCTCAGCGGTATCGACATCATCGATCCGGAGACGTCACCGCTGCGGGAAGATTTCGCTCACGAGTATGCGAAGCTCCGCGCACACAAGGGTGTCACCTATGAGCAGGCGTACGAGCGAGTGCTGGACGTGTCCTACTTCGGCACGATGATGGTTCATCGCGGACTCGTCGGAGGTATGGTCTCGGGTGCTTCGCACACGACCGCCCACACGATCAAGCCCTCGTTCGAAATCATTAAGACGCGCCCCGGCACGGCCATCGTGTCCTCGGTGTTCCTCATGTGCCTGGCGGACCGGGTTCTCGTGTACGGCGACTGCGCCGTGAACCCCGACCCCACGGCCGAGCAGTTGGCTGATATCGCAGCTGCCTCGGCGCAAACGGCCACCGTATTCGGCATCGACCCGCGAATCGCGATGCTCTCGTACTCGACGGGCACATCCGGGCACGGGCAGTCCGTGGACAAGGTGCGTGAGGCCACCGAGCTGGTTCAGGCCAAGCATCCCGAGCTCAACGTCGACGGACCCATCCAGTACGACGCGGCGTCCAACCCGAGCATCGGCGGGCACAAGTTGCCCGGCTCGACGGTCGCGGGCAACGCCACGGTGTTCATCTTCCCCGATCTCGACACCGGCAACAATACGTACAAAGCGGTGCAGCAGTCATCGGGAGCACTTGCCCTGGGACCGATCCTTCAGGGCTTGAACAAACCGGTCAACGACTTGTCACGCGGCTGCACGGTTGAGGATGTCATCAACACCATCGTGATTACCGCCATCCAAGCAGCTCAGTAAGGAGAAACCGAAATGCACAAGCTGGTTATGAACGCAGGATCCAGCACCCTCAAGGTGAGTGTCTTCGATGGCGATCAGACGGTGTACAAGGCGCAGATCGACCAGACCCCCACGAAGATCACGGACGCGCAGTGGAACGCCCTGTTCCAGGAGATCCGCGACAACTCGGGCGACTTCGACGTCGTCCTGCACCGTGTGGTTCAGGGCGGATGGATTTTCGACGGGCCGCGCATCGTGACGCCAGAGGTCATCGAGGACATCCGTAGCCTTACCCCGCTGGCGCCGCTACATCAGCCTCCGACCATTGCCACTCTGGAGCGCACCACCGAGCTGCTTCCCGGGGTTATCCAGACCGTCCACTTCGACTCGGCGTTCCACCAGACGATGCCCGAGGAAGCCCACACCTACGCGGTACCGGAGCGCTGGCGTACCGAGTTCAAGGTGCGTCGCTACGGTGCCCACGGACTGGCGCACGCCTACAACGCACGCAAGGCGGCGGAGGTGCTCGGCCGTGACCTGGGTAGCCTGAAGGTCGTCAGCGCCCACCTGGGTTCGGGTGCTTCGCTGTGCGCCGTCAACGGCGGCATCAGCGTCGACACGACCATGGGGATCACCCCCCTGGAGGGGCTTGTCATGGGGAGCCGCTCCGGCAACATCGACCCCGAGATCATCCCGTGGGTGATGAAGCAGACGGGTGCCAGCCTCGACGAGGTCATGTACGCCCTGGAGTTTGAGTCCGGACTCATTGGACTGGCCGGGGACAACCACATGGGCCACATCATGGATCGCTACCGCGAGGGCGACGAGCGCGCGGTGCTTGCCGTGACCGTGTGGCTGCACCGCACCGCCTCGCTGATCGCCTCCATGGCGGCCGCGATGAATGGCGTGGATGCGATCGCCGTTAGCGGTGGTGTGGGGGAGAACGCCGTGGATGTGCGCGAGCTGCTCGCCGAGCGCTTGGCGTTCCTCGGTGTCGCTCTCGATGCCGACCGCAACGCGGTGAATGTGCCCGACAGCGTGATCTCGAGCGATGACTCGTCCGTGGCGATGCTCATGGTGCAGACTCGTGAGGACCTCACGATGCTTCGTGAGGCGCGCGAGCTGCTCGGGGCTGTCCCGGTCTTCTGATCTATCGTGTGCTGATCAGACGCGTCAATGGGTGAGGGGGTCCCGGCGAGCGGCCGGGACCCCCTCACCCATGTGATGCGTTCTCCAGATGTCATGCCCCCACGGTGTGGGGGGTTTCCGGTGAATCCGCGCGTACGATCAGGTGCGGTAACTGGGTGCGGCGCCGCTCCAGAATGTCGATGATGACCGGGGCGTTGTGAGCCGCAATGCGTGCCATCTTGTGCAGCCTGTCCTCGGTGAGGTACACGGAAATGTGCTCCCAGGCCTCCGTGGCTTGTTCGCGGACAATCGTGTTTCGGCTCAAGCCGATGAGGGTCAGGATGAAACGCGTGATTGCTTCCCGCTCTTGCAGGAAATCATTGTTGTCTGCTGCCTCTTCAAACTTGGCGGCCAGTGTGCGAAGCGTCCGGAGGGTGTCGTCTGTGGCGGCGTCGGCGGAATTGTCCGCGATGGAGACGAGGAGGGTGCTCAGGTACTCTCCGACGTCATAGCGAAGTGTGGGGTCGGGTGCCGCAACTCGTGCGCCCGCATTGTGGTTGTATTCGAGCAGGCCTTCCGCGGTAAGACGGCGGCACGCCTCCCGTACGGGAATGGGGGAGATGCCGAGCTGTTCGGCAACCTGAGAGATGGTGACACGTGATCCGGGAGAGAGTTCCCCCGAGACGATTTGCTTGCGGAGTGTTGCGTAGGCTAGGCCTGCTTTGCTCACAGCTGGCATCGAGAAGCCCCTTCTTCATGATTCCGACGCGTGAAACTCTGGAGCACATCATATGTCATTCGAGGGGCCCATGGCGGAGTGTGACACTGGGGTATTTCGGAGAAATGGTGCGTGTCGCACGATTCCTGAGAACCCCCACAAAGGTTTTGTCCGGAAGGTACGAGACTAACTTGGTGCGTGGCTCATAATGCGAGTACAGTCTCCAACAAGTGTCGGAGAACTGGGTGAGATTCGCCCAGCGCGATCGAAGGACTCTGATGATTTCGCACATGCTGGTGGCGTCTGCTGACGTCGATACTGTCGCCCTTGCCCTCGCGCGATGGCAGTTCGGGCTGACCACCCTCTACCACTATCTGTTCGTACCGTTGACACTTGGTCTGTCGTTCCTCGTTGCTCTGCTGCAGACCGCATGGGTGCGCACCGGCAAGATCAAGTACCTCAAGCTGACGAAGCTGTTCGGCAAGATCTTCCTGATCAACTTCGCGATGGGCGTGGTCACCGGTATCGTCCAGGAGTTCCAGTTCGGGATGAACTGGTCCACCTATTCTCGCTTCGTGGGCGACATCTTCGGTGCTCCGCTGGCCATGGAGGGTCTGTTCGCGTTCTTCCTGGAGGCCACGTTCATCGGCCTGTGGATCTTCGGGTGGAATCGTCTGTCCAAGCGCGCTCACCTGGCGACGATCTGGCTCACCTCGGCAGCGACGTGGATGTCGGCATTCTTCATCCTCGCCGCAAATGCCTTCATGCAGAATCCGGTCGGGTTCAGCTACAACGCAGAAACGTTCCGCGCGGAACTGACCGACATCTTGGCGGTCGTGACGAATCCGATCGCGCTGAACGCGTTCCCGCACACGATCTCCGGCGGGGTCATGTTCGGCGGAGCGGTCATCGTCGCCGTGGCGGCCTACCACCTGTCCCGACGTCAGCATGTCGATGAGATGCTCACCGCGGTGAAGTTCGGAGCCTGGTCGGTCATCGGTGGCTTCGCTGCCGCGGTGATCTCTGGTGACACCCTGGGCAAGGCGATGGTGCAGGCCCAGCCGATGAAGATGGCCGCCGCGGAAGCGCTGTACTCCACGGAGGCTCCCGCGTCGTTCTCCATCTTCACCCTGGGAACTCCCGACGGGACAACCGAGCTGTTTTCCATCAAGATTCCGTACCTGCTGTCGTGGCTGTCGACGGGGAGCTTCACCGCGCAGGTGGACGGAATCAACGAC
Organism: Micrococcales bacterium UBA3913; assembly: GCA_002391425.1. Lineage (GTDB taxonomy): Bacteria > Actinomycetota > Actinomycetes > Actinomycetales > Microbacteriaceae > UBA3913. The sequence continues at coordinate 7,275 of DGEZ01000036.1, forward strand.
CTGCAGGCGCAGTACACCGAGCTGTATTGCCAAACCGGGAGCTCCACGGGAGTTGACCTTGCTCTGACCTGTCCGACCGACGGGGTGTTCTCTCCGGTCATCTGGATCACGTACTGGTCGTTCCGGTGGATGATCTTCTTCGGCGG
>DGEZ01000036.1:7655-14008 GCA_002391425.1 Micrococcales bacterium UBA3913
TACACCACGGTCAAGCCCTGGGCCTGGAAGGTCGCGATCTGGACGCCGTGGCTGCCTCTCGCGGCGAGCCTGGTGGGATGGGTGTTCACCGAGATGGGACGCCAACCCTGGATTGTGTTCGGCTTGCTGACCACAGAGTCGGCCGTGTCTCCGGGAGTGCCCTCCTGGGCAGTCGCCCTCTCCCTGGTGCTGTTCACCGCCATCTACGGGGTCCTTGCGGTGGTGGAGTTCAAGCTCACCGTCAAAGCGGCGAAGGCAGGGCCACCTCCGATTGAGACGACTGCCACGACTCATGGCACCGACGATGTTGATCCCGAGCAGCTTGCTGTGACGTACTAAGGAGCATTGACCATGGATCTCAATACTTTGCACATCGTCTGGTTCCTCGTCGTCGGGGTGCTCTTCGTGGGGTACTTCGTGTTGGATGGGTTCGATTTCGGCGTCGGCATGAGCCTGCCGTTCCTCGGTAAGGATGACGTGGGTCGACGCCAGATCATCAACACGATCGGCTCGGTCTGGGATATGAACGAGACTTGGCTGATCGTTGCCGGGGCCTGCTTGTTCGCCGGATTCCCGGAATGGTACGCCACCCTGTTCAGCGGTGCCTACCTGGCCCTGTTCCTCATCCTGATCGCCCTGATCGCCCGAGGCGTGTCCTTCGAGTACCGCCACCAGGGCAAGGGGGAAAAGTGGACGAAGTGGTTTGACGGGATGATCGTGTTCGGCTCTGTCGTGCCTGCTCTGCTGTGGGGCGTCGCCGTCGCCGACATCGTGCATGGCCTGCCCATCGAGTACACCGGTGGTGTGGACGGGTACCAGTACACGGGCATCCCGTTGCTGAGCCTGTTGACCCCCTACGGTCTGCTTGGGGGCGTGACCACGCTGCTGTTGTTCTTCACGCACGGGGTGCACTACGTGGCTCTGAAAACAGATGGCCAGATCAAGGAGGATGCGCATAAGCTCGCCTTCAAACTGGGCATCGCCACCATTGTGGTTGCGGCATCGTTCCTGCTCTGGACGGTGATCGCCCACTTCTCGGTCCTCGTGCTGCTGTGTGCGCTGATCGCTGCCGTCGCGTTGATTTCCGCGGTCGCCCTGAACTATCTGCAGCGCGACGGCTGGGCGTTCACGATGGGCGTGGTGACGGTCGTCTTCGCAGTCCTCACCCTGTGGATGGTACTGCTGACCAGTTACAGCGAGCCGATGGTGATGCCCTCGACGGTGGGGAGCACTCCGGAGGAGATCCTCGCCAACAGCTTGACGCTGTCCGCGGCGGGATCGACGCTGCCGACGATGCAGTTCATGCTGTGGGTGGCGGCGTTCGCGCTGCCGGTAGTGCTGTGCTACCAGGCGTGGACCTTCTGGGTGTTCCGCAAGAGGGTGACGCGCGCATCCATCGAGAAGGCGGCGGCAGTCGCCCACTGAGGCTGAACACGATTCGCTGGAGTAGGATCAAAAGATCAAACCGCTAGATCCACGTTTGCTCCGCTATGCCAGGGCGGCGCGCTGGTTCCTGGCTGCTCAGGTAGCCATGGGGTTGGCGCGCATCGCCGCTGTCGTCGTATTCTCCTGGTTCATCACGAGTGCGATTGTTGGGGTTTTCCTCGGCGGACAAAGCGTTGCGGACGTCACCGGCTCGCTCGTGTACGCCCTCGGGGCGATCGCTGTGCGGGCCGCAGTGACCTGGCTCTCGGACGTCATGGCGTCTCTGGCAGCCACCCGCACCAAGATGCAGTTGCGCAGCCACATTGTCCGCGCTGTGCCGCGGCTCGGACCGGGCTGGCTTGCGGGTCGCTCTAGCGCTGCCGTGGCGACGACAGCAACGCACGGGCTGGACGCGTTGGACCAGTACTTCTCCGCGTACCTGCCGCAGCTCGTGCTCACCGCGATCGCGACCCCCATATTCGTGCTCATCGCCTGGGAGCAGGATTGGATTTCTGCCCTCGCGATCGTGATCACGATGCCGGTGATTCCCCTGTTCATGGTTCTCATCGGCTTTTTCACGCAGGAAGTCCAGCAGCGGCAGTGGAATGCCCTCTCGGTGCTTTCCGGGCACTTCCTGGACGTCGTCCAGGGGCTGTCCACGCTGAAGATCTTCCGGCGGGAACGTCATCAGATCGGCGTCATCCACAACGTCACCGAGGAGTACCGGGTTCGCACCATGAAGGTGCTGCGCGTGTCGTTCCTCTCGGGGTTCGTCCTCGAACTGGGGGCGACACTAGCGGTGGCCATCGTCGCGGTACTCATCGGCACGCGTCTCATCGCGGGCACACTCGACTTACAGACCGGGCTGTTCGTGCTGCTGATCACCCCCGAGGCTTTCCTGCCGCTGCGCCAGGTGGGGGCAAATTACCACGCGGCTGCAGAGGGAGTGACCGCATCAACAGACGTCTTTGAGATTCTGGATGCCGCTCGGGCCGTCGTTGACCGAGCAGAGGATATCGACCCGAAAGAACCGGGACGGGGTCCGGGGCTGCACATAGAAAACCTCGTCGTGCACTACCCGGGGACAGAACGCGCCACGATCGACCACTGCACGCTCTCCATCCGCCCGGGCGTCATCACGGCGGTGGTGGGCCCTAGCGGTTCGGGGAAAAGCACGCTGTTTGCGGCCCTTCTCGGGTTCGTTCCCGTCAGCGGTCGCATCCAGTGGGGCGACCAGGTCTGGGATCGTTCCCGCGCGGCGTGGGCCGGTCAGCATCCCGGGCTGCGCGAGGGGACGATTGCGCAGAATATCGCCCTGGGAAGCACCCGGATTGATGAGGATGCGCTGCAGGAGGCCATGCGCCTGGCTGCAGTCGACCTTCCCGCGGCGCAGAACCTGGGGCCGGAAGGGGCGGGAGTCAGCGGGGGACAGGCCCAGCGCATCGCGTTAGCTCGCGCCTACTACCGGGCTGTGAGCCGCGACCTCCCGGTGATTCTGCTGGATGAGCCGACCTCGGCGTTGGATGAGGAAACTGAGCAGCGCGTGGTGGCCGGGTGGCGGCACCTGTGCGCGCACGGCCGTACGGTGATTGCGATTACCCACCGGCCTGGGGTGTACGACCAGGCGGATGCGCTCGTTCACTGGGAGGAGGTGCCCGGTGACTGAATCCACTCACCGTGCGCTGGGCAGGGTGAGCTCCCGCCTTGGATCTCGCGTGCTCGAGGTTGCCATGCCGCGGCCACGTGGCTTCTGGACAGGTGTCGCCTTCGGTGCGCTCAGCGCGCTGAGCGCCATCGGGCTGCTGGCTGCGAGCTCGTTCCTCATTGCGGCGGCCGCGCTGCAGATCCCCATTCTGTACTTGCAGATGCCCATCGTCGGCGTACGGGCGTTCGCCCTGGGTCGAGCGTTCTTCCGATACCTGGAGCGCATCTCCAGCCACGAGGCGGCCTTCCGCATGCTTGGCCGGTTGCGCACGGCCGTCTTCGCGTCCCTCATCCCGGGGGCACCCGTCAATCTGCAGAGGCGATCGGGCGGGGACACCGTGTCCCGCCTCGTCTCCGATGTGGATGAGCTGCAGAATCTCCCGCTCCGGGTCTGGCAGCCGATCGTGGTCTCGGGCATCGCCTGCGGGCTCAGCGTGCTCGGGGTCGCGTTCGTCTCCGTCCCCGCGGCGCTGATCCTCCTGGGCAGTCTTGTGCTGGCCGCATGGGGTGCCGCCTGGCTTCCTGCTCGCCTGGCGCGTCGGGCCGCGGCAGAGCTGGCCCCGGCGCGGGGGCGCCAATTCGACCTCACCATGCAGTACCTGAGCACCATGGACGTGCTCATCGCCTTCGACGCCGTGGAACACGAGCAGAGGCGCCTCGAGGAGGCGGATCGTGAGTTGTATCGGCACAGCAGGCGCGTGGTGTGGGGGGATGGTCTCTCCTCCGCACTTCAGATCCTGGCGATTGGGCTGTCCGTCGTGGCGGGCTTTCTCGTCACCGCCGATCTCGTGGTCTCCGGTGAGCTGTGGGGTCCGCTGATGGCCCTGGTGGTGCTGCTTCCGATGTCAGTGTTCGAAGTCTTTGAGACGACACCGAAGGCACTGCTCGCCCTGCAGAAAGTGCGTGCGTCCGCCCGGCGTATCGAAGAGCTTGCGCCCGACGTTCCGGAGGTCGCAGAGTCTCTCGACCGGGAGGGTTCGTTCTCGGAGGGCGACGATGACGAATCGGCCGCGCACTGTGACAGTCTGCGGGCAGAGAACATTTCCTGCGGCTGGCCGGGGGAGCCACCTGTCGTGTCGGGGCTGAGCTTCGAGCTACGTCCCGGTCGGCGCATCCTCGTCACCGGCCCGAGTGGCTCAGGGAAGAGCACGGTCGCCTGGACCCTGGAACGCTTCCTGGAGTTGCAGGGAGGGCGCATCCTGATCAACGGCGACGACGCGGCTCTGCTGAGCGACCAGCAGCTGCGGCGCGTCGTCGGCCTGTGCGAGCAACGGCCCCACGTCTTCGCCAGCACTATCCGAGCGAATCTGCACCTGGCGGATCCAACTGCCACCGACGACACTCTCATCGCGATGGTGCAGCGCGTCGGGCTCGGCGCTCTCCTGCGCGAGCGGGATGGCCTGGACACGCTCGTGGGCGAGAACGGGGCACTGCTGTCCGGGGGGCAGGTGCAGCGCCTGGCTCTGGCACGTGCCCTGCTCGGCAGGTTCCCCGTCATCGTGCTCGACGAACCGACGGCCAACGTCGACCCCGAGCTTCGTGCCGAGCTGATGGTCGACCTCCTCAGCGCCGTACAGGGGGAGGATGCGCCCGCCGTGCTCCTGATGAGTCACGACGTCGTGCCCGCAGACCTCATCGACGAGCACATCCGGCTGGGTGAGCGGTGACCTCAGGTCTCCTCGGCGGGAGCGGAAGGCAGGACAGGGGATTGGGGCAACGGAAGGGCGAATTGCGCCAGTCTGCGTTGCCACAATCGCGCTCGCTGTGAGGGAGCGGGGGCGATATCCGTGCCGTCGTGCATCCACCGGGAGACGCTGCGGATACCGTAGAGATCGCAGATCGTCCACACCTCGTGGTCTGTGAGCTCCTCGGGGGAAACTTCCTCGTAGCGGATGGACACCCCGGAGGCGTGTGCGATATCTTCGACAATCTCTCGGGTGACGCTGCCGGTGACGCGGGGCCCGTACGGCGGCAGGCACAAGGTCTCTGCCCGCCACCAGGCCATCGTGTCGAAGGTGGTGCCGAGCACATGCCCGCTGGTGTCCAGCAGAACGGAGTCATCCGCGCCATACATATTCGCTTGTCGTCGCAGCTGGAGCATCATCGCCCAGTCCGGGCCGAGGAACGCCGGGTATGTGCGCGGGTCCGGCGCGGGGTGTGTCCACAGGCTCACGGTGTGGTGGTGCGGGGCGGGCGCAGTGGTGCGCAGCTGGAGGATGGGGGAACGGTCGTCGCCATGCAGGTATTCGATCTGGGCCACCCAGTGGCCGCGGCGCGGCATGGACTCGGTCACCGCGGTGAGAAAGTCCCACAATGGCGGGCTCTCGCGCCATGCGCTGGTGGCGCGCTGGAACCTGCGATAGTGATTGAGTAGCGATCGTGTCTGGCCGTCGGAGAGGAGCCAGGATTCGGCCACCCGCAAGCGGCCGCCCGAATTGAGCATGTCGGCGGGCAGCAACGTGAGCTCGGTGCCTGTCCACCGGAAGATCGAGTCCTCGGCCATGGCTGTCCTTCCCCTTAACGGACACTCACGTGTTGTGCCATTCTAGCGATCGTATATTTCGGGCGGTTCGGCGGCGATCCGTGCGGTCGTCGCGGTGCTGCGAAGCGGTATGCGGGTATCCTAGAGAGTTGGCGGTGAAAGTCCGCGCAATGTGTCAGCCAATGAAGATGGATATCACTGTGACCACAGCTGCAGAGCCCCACAATTCCGACCTCGAGTACGACGTTCATGCGATCCAGGAGACATGGCTTCCTGTCTGGGATGAGCTTCGGCCGTTCGCATCGGGAGACCCCGCCGATACTCGTCCGCGCAAGTATGTACTGGACATGTTCCCGTACCCGTCCGGAGACCTGCACATGGGTCACGCCGAGGCGTATGCACTGGGCGACATCATCGCGCGGTACTGGGTGCAGTCCGGGTTCAACGTCATGCACCCGATCGGCTGGGATGCGTTCGGATTGCCGGCCGAGAACGCGGCCATCAAGCGCGGCCTGAATCCCCGCGAGTGGACGTACGAGAATATCGAGCAGCAGCGCAGCTCCATGCGGCGCTATGCCTGCTCGTTCGATTGGGATCGGGTTATCCGTACCTGCGACCCGGAGTATTACCGCTGGAATCAGTGGCTGTTCATCCAGTTCTTCAAGCGCGGTCTCGCCTACCGGAAAGGTTCTTGGGTGAACTGGTGCCCCAAGGACCAGACCGTGCTCGCCAACGAGCAGGT
>DGEZ01000130.1 GCA_002391425.1 Micrococcales bacterium UBA3913
CGTTGCCGCCGTGGGTCTGCCGGGGATCCCCTGGCGGCGGCCCGACTCGGTGCTGTTCTCACCCGGAGTCACGACGCGGTTCGGGGCGCCGACACCGGCCTGAGCCTGTTGCGGACAGTTTTGTCCGTTTCCTATGCTGTGGCGCAAACCTGGTTCCGAGTTCGATTCGCAGCATCATGACCCGACAGACGAAACGATCCCCGATCCTGTCCCGCATCCTCGCCACCACCGCGTGTGCGAGTCTCGCGTTGGCCGCCGCGCCGGCTGCGCATGCGGTCCCGACCGACGAGGACGTCCTGTACGGCACCGCGAACGGCGGCGCCCCCGACTACCTCCACCACCTCACGACCGTCGATCAGACCGATGCGTCCATCGCGTTGTTCGGGCCCGGCCTGAACCAGGAGTGGATCCGCGGCGTGGAGGTGCATGAGGGCGTCGGGTACGCGATCGTGCAGGGCGCGGACTGGTACATCGCCGAATGGGACCTCGCGACGGGAGAGCTGCGGAACCGCGTCCCGCTGACCTGGTCCGGAGGGACGATCACGCTCGTGTGGGGCCTGGACGCCACGGTGAACGGGGTGAGACCGGACGGCACCCTGCTGTCGGTGGCGCGCCTGATCGACCACACCAACGCGATCGGCACCATGGTGGTGCAGATCGATCCGGCGACCGGTGAGATCACCCCGATCGCGCTCTTCGACCGGGTCGGCGTCTCCATCGACGACCTCGCGACGGACCCGACGACCGGGACGACGTACGTCCTGCTGGCGACCTCGGAGGGCGCGCGATTCGCGGTCCTCGACATCGGCACCGGTGTCGTGAACGGCACCGACGAGTTCACGCAGCTCAGCCCGCCCGCCGGGGCGACCGACTTCATCCGCGGTGCGGATTTCGACGAGGACGGCATCCTCTGGTTCATCTACCACGTGAAGCTGAACGACGCGGACGACACCACCTACGACGAACTGTGGCGCACGGACGGCGCCTTCGGCGTCGATGTCTCCATGCACCGCATCGGCGACTACCTGGGCGGCGAGCCCGCCCTCGCGATCGGCGATGCGGCGCCGCCGCCCGGTGCAGGTGGCGGGAGCGGGTCCGGCGGCGGGAGCGGGTCCGGCGGCTCGGGCGGCTCGGGCGGTTCCGGCGGGACCGGGACGCTCAGCGAGCTGCCGGCGACCGGGCGGGAAGCGGGAGCGGCATGGCTCTTCGCCGCGCTGGTCGGTCGTCTCCGCCGTTGTGCGGCGATTGCGCTAGCCGAATGAGTGCTCAAGGTCGCGTGTTATGAGGAACACAAGGTGGTGGACCTTCCCAAGCGATTCTCAAACAAGCGCCCGGCGCTGAAATCGTTGATTTTCCGTGTTCTCAAGGGTGCCGAGCGCCGCGGACCGCGGAACCGAACCCCGAAGAGACAGGATTCACGAGGCGCGGTCGTGAAAAATCCGGTGAAGTCTCAAACACGATTGACCCCTGAGCGGCGGGCCGAGTTGGTCGCCGATTACGAGGCCGGGATGCCCGTTCGCTCGATAGCCGCGAAGTACGGAGTTCACCGCGGAACTATCCCGAAGGTTGTGCTTGGGTCTGGCGGGACTCTACGGAGTGCTGGCCTCAGCGACGCTGGGCGTGTCCGCGCAGCTGCTCTCTATGCTAGCGGGCTCACTTTGAAGGAGATTGCCGAGAGACTTGGGGTTGATGACAAGACAGTTCGCAGCGCCGTGATCCAGAAAGGTGGCAGGCTGCGTCCGCAAGGTCGCCGGCCGGCTCACGCGAACACGAGGTAGAACGACAGGTGTAGCGCGAGGTTCAGATGCCGCGACTTGAACCACACACGGAGGAGAGTGAAGGCAAAACCGAGCGCGAGGATTGCCAGACGGGGAAGCCAGCTGGTCGGGGTTAAGCCTGGATCCACCGATCGGGGATGAGATAGGGCCGGCGTGTTAAGCGGAGAATGCCTTTCTGATCAGGGAAAATAGGACTTGTCTAAGGTTCCATTTCGCCCGATAAGGAAGGCATCTCGCAGATGCAAGTTTCTCACGCTGCACGGTCTGCCGGTTGGTCATTTGATGATCCGAATCTCGTGTCGGCCGCGGGTGTGCTCCCGATCGTCCGTCTCGCTGAGAAGGCCGGGCTGCGCAGTCTCGCGGATGAGTGGTTGAGTGTCCCGACGGACAAGGGTGCGAACGCCGGGTCGAAGGTCGCTTCATTGGTAGCGGGAATGGTCGCGGGTGCGGATTCGATCGATGACATGGCGGTGCTGCGCCACGGCGGGATGAAGAAGCTGTTCACCTCGATCTATGCGCCCTCGACGTTGGGGTCGTTCTTGCGCTCGTTCACGTTTGGGCACGTCCGTCAACTCGATGCCGTCGCATCTCGGCTGCTGATCAACCTCGCCGGCCAGGCTCCGATCGTCCCCGCGCCCACGGACGGGCAGATGGTGTTCGTTGATGTTGATGACACGATCATCGAGGTCCACGGGCCGAAGAAGCAGGGCGCCGGGTTCGGATACTCCGGGGTTCGCGGCCTCAACGCGCTCCTGGCGACAGTATCGACCGAGCAGACCGCCCCGGTGGTCATCGGACAACGCCTCCGTAAAGGCGCAACCGGATCCCCGCGCGGCGCCGCCCGTATCGTCGCCGACGCGCTCAAAACCATCACTCGACTGCCCGGCACGGCCGCAGCACCGGTGTTACTGCGCGCGGACTCCGCGTATTACGGACACGCGACCGTGGCCGCAGCACTCAAGGCCGGGGCTGACGTGTCGATCACGGCCCGGCAGGATCCCGCAGTCAAACGCGCGATCGGCACGATCGCGGACGATGCCTGGACGAAGATCCAGTACACCGACGCGATCTACGACCCCGACACAGACACCTGGACCTCCGACGCGGAAGTCGCTGAGGTTCCCTTCACCGCGTTCTCCTCGAAACCGAAGAAGAACCGAATCCAGGGGCGTCTGGTCGTCAGGCGCATCCCGGAGCTGAACAAGAAGAAGCTGTCCCAGCCGACCCTGTTCGACACGCACCGCTTCCACGCGTTCTTCACCACCAGCACCCTCGACACCGTCACCGCCGACCAGGTCCATCGCCGACACGCGATCATCGAGCAAGTCAACGCCGACCTGAAGAACTCCGCCCTCGCGCACCTACCCTCAGGGATCTTCACCGCCAACGCAGCCTGGCTCGTCCTGGCCGTCATCGCATTCAACCTCACCCGCACCGCCGGCATGATCGCCGATCAGGCCGGACGACTGGCACGGGCGACGACCGCGACCATCCGCCACACCCTCATCACCGTGCCCGCACGACTGGCGCGATCCGCACGCCGCATCACCCTGCACCTCCCCGAGGCCTGGCCATGGCAGAACGCGTTCGACCGGCTCCTCACCATCACGCACGCGCCACCACCAGCAGCAGCAGCCACCTGACCATCACCGCCACAGCGGCACGACCAAGGACCACGTGGACAACCGGGATGCGACGCCCGGAACACACCCCTGCCCTCGACACGCCACCGCCCAGCACTCACGACAACCAAGCCAACCCCAGGCCCATCGGTGGATCCAGGTTAAGCGCTCGGGGATGAGCGACGCATGTCCCAGCCAGAAGATCACCGCGCTCGCAACAACGACCGCCCAGGTCGACAGATGCTCTCCGACGGCGCGGCACACGGACGGTCACCTATGGCTACTCGGTACGATAGACGAGGGATGTCGACTGAACGAACGCAGAGGAGAGTGAAGCATGGCACGCGGAGACCTGCTCTTGGCTCTCGTTCAGTCCGGCGCTGGAGGCGATGACCTCGCCTTCCGGCGCGCGGCCGAGGCTCTCATCGCGGAGGAAGAGAACAAGAAGCACAATGTGCTTGCTTCGCAACTGACTGACGCGTTGCGCACACGGCGATCCACCCCGACCGCCAATGTCACCTCACTCGCGCGAAATGACGCTGCTCGCGGACTGTTCTACGAGCAGGAACCCGAGCGGCGACTGTCGGAGTTGGTTCTTCCCGTCGAGGCCCGCCAAGCAGTCAGTCAGCTCATCGAGGAGCATCACCGCCGTGATCTCCTGCGCAGTCACGGTGTCGAGCCTCGTCATCGCCTCTTGTTCGTCGGGCCGCCCGGCGGCGGTAAGACCTCACTGGCTGAGGCGGTGGCGACCGAGTTGGCCGTTCCGTTGTTGAGCGTTCGCTACGAAGGTCTGATCGGCAGTTTCCTCGGTGAGACCGCGTCCCGTATGGAGGCGTTGTTCGACGCGGTGAGGGTCAGGCCGTGCGTGCTCTTTTTCGATGAGTTCGACGTTGTCGCCAAAGAACGTGGCGACACTCACGAGACGGGCGAGATCAAGCGGGTCGTGAGTTCATTGCTGCTGCAAGTGGATCGGCTTCCGAGCCACGTCATCGTCATTGCCGCCACCAATCATGCCGAGCTTCTCGATCGCGCGGTTTGGCGGCGCATGCTGCTTCGACTCGACCTGCCGAACCCCACGCGGGCCGGAAAGGTTGAGTGGCTGCAAGCATGGTCGGCACGGAGCGGCGTGAGCCTGGGGCTCTCTCCGCGGACGATTGCCGACCGCCTCGGCCGGGTCAGCTTCGCTGAGCTCGAAGAGTTCGCCTTGGACGTGCAGCGGCGCTCTATCCTCTCCGGGCCGGAGCCCGAATCGACGGCAGTCGTGCAGCAGCTACTCAAGCAGTGGTCTAGTCGCGCCCACGTTAGCGAGGAGTAGTGCCTCCGGAGGATAGGGCCTCAACTGAGCGGCCCGTCATTCTGGGACGAGTTACCTCGCCGCGCACGATTCCAGGGCGGCGTGGTGGCGGTGGACGAGCGCGGTTCACCGATCCGGAGGAGCGCTCGCGGCGGATTGATGCACGTTTTGATGAGGCGATAGCCGCCATCGGCGATCAGGTTCAGATTTCGAACTCGATCCATGCCGCTGACCCTCAGCTCGTGCTCGTTTTCGAAGCGCTCGATGAGCAGATCGATTTGTCTGCTGTGGCCGCCAACCTTGGTATCGAAATCCTCATCGAGGCTGAGAGCGCGATTACGCCCACCGATGAGTTCGAACTCGTCAGCCAGGAACCACGGAACCCGTACATCGGTTCATGCCTGCATGCGGTGTGCGCGAACCAGACCGCGTTCGACAATCTGCTTTCGCTCTGGCGTACGTGGAGAGCCACGGATGGTCTTCCTTACGGCTATTCGAAGCTCCGGGACCTCTTTGCCCACTTGAAAGACCTCCGACCGTGGGGGCCGCAAGATCGGCTGCGGGCCATCGACTGGGACGAGTACTTCGCCGGGCACATTGATGACCGCCCACAGAGTATCGAGATCGAGCTGTGGTATCGCCGGAGTGATCAGAAGCGGCGACAGAGTCAGCAGGAGGTGACCGCTCTTGTCGAACAGGCCGGCGGTCAGGTCACTGCATCGGCGATCATTGACCAGATCGGCTATCACGGGCTCAAGTGCACCGTGCCGAATCAGGTGCTGCGCGATCTGGCGTCCGGGAACCACGATGCGGTTCGTGTCGTCCGTTCTGCGAACGTCATGTATCTGCGCGTGTCGGGGCAAGCCCTGCCTGTCGTCGGCCCGCCCACCGAAGCACAAGGACAGATCGATGGCGACCTGCCCACGGGTGATCCGGTTCTCTGCCTGCTTGATGGGGTCCCGGCGGCGAACCACCCGCTACTGCGTGGCCGCGTGGAGGTTTACGATCCCGACGATCTGCTCGAAAAGGCGACCGTCGATGAACTGCGACACGGCACGTGGATGTCGTCAGTGGCCGTCTGGGGAGACCGCGGCCTCGGCGAGGCTCCTGCGGTGCGACCGGTACTCGTCCGCCCGATCCTGACCCCTGCCGACGATACCGAGAACAGGATCGAGGAGTTGCCTGTCGAGGAACTCGTGCCGGATCTGATGTGGCGGGTGTTCCGGGAACTGTTCGACGGGACAGACGCGCAGCCAGCAGCGGGTGAGGCGATCGCGATCGTCAACATCTCGGTGGGTGACCCGGCCGCACCATTCGAAACCATCCTGTCGTCTTGGGCACGCATCATCGACTGGCTCAGCTATCAGTACGGCGTGCTCATCATCGTCTCAGCAGGCAATCACCAGAATCTCGTTCTCAGCCCGGCATCCTCCACCGAGATCGCTGGCCTCCAAGGCGATGACCGACGACGGGCGATCCTCGATGCGATCGCCCGTCAGCAGAACAAGCGAAGACTCCTCGCCCCCGCCGAATCGGTGAACGCGATCAGCGTCGGCGCGATTCACGGCGATGCATCGACAGTCGATCCGCAGGGATACGCCGTCGATCCCACTGATGGGCTTCCGGCCATTAGCCCCATATCTCCGACTGGCAGTGGATACCGTCGAAGTGTCAAACCAGACCTCACAGCCAACGGTGGTCGCGTGTTCTTTAGAGACGGCATCGCCGCTCAGGAAACGATCTCGTTCACTGGTATCTCGGCGCTGGGACCAGGAATCCGGGTTGCGACGCCGAACCAGTTTCAAGAGACACACATCTCCGGCACGAGCCCGGCTGCGGCACTCGTCGCCAGAAGAGCAGCGCGAATCCACGACCTGGTAGCCGACATCACCACCGGGGTGTCCATCAGCACAAGACAACGAGCGTCTGCGATCAAAGCACTTCTGGCGCACGGAGCAGCACCCCCCGACCATTCGGAACACGACCCGATCCCTAGTGAGAGTGCTTTCGGGTACGGCGCCGCGATACGCGACTACGCGGATGGCTGCGCCTCGAATGAGGCTGTCGTGCTCTTCATCGGGTCGATCGGCGCGAACGAGGAACAAGAACTGCTCTTCCCGCTGCCCGATGGTCTCAACGTACGCGAGACAAAACGCATCGAGGCAACCCTCGCTTGGCTCACTCCCGTCAATTGGCGGCATCGGCAATACCGAAAAGCTGCGTTGTCTTTCGTCAAGCCCGAGGGCGCCATTCCGAAGCTCGGAACACCAACCGGACTCAGCTCAGACGCCACGACGCGTGGAGCGACAACCCTGCAACGCCAGTCGTGGGAGTTGCAGAGCACATTCGCATCCGGGCAGGGATCAAACATGAAGGTACGGGTCAAGTGCTACGAGCAGGCCGGCGGACTACTCGGCGAGCGGGTTGATTTCGCCGTCGCGCTATCCCTTTGGGTCGCACCTGCACTCAACGTCGACGTGTACAGCCAGGTGCGAGCTCAGGTCCGTTCCAGAGTCACAATCCAGCCCCAGGGATAAACGGCATGGTGACTGCGCAGGCCGTTATGCGAGGAGCTTCACTAGATATCTCGAGTCGCCGCCGTCCGGTACTGTGTCGGAATCTCTACGCAACTTCCTGACGATGGGAACGAGTCTCCACTCGACGTCAACGGTCTTCCAGCAGCCTGCTTGGCCAGCTCGGTCGTAGCTCGCCTTTGCGCACGCCGGGCAACGGCCTCACGCACGCGGACTCGGGCAAGCAGGATCACGCTGACCGGTCCCATGACGACGAGCTTCATCGTGTTCCACAGGCAGAGGAGGACGAGGAGGTTGAGCCATCCGGGTCCGCCGTCTGCGATGAGTGTGGTGAAGGTGCTCGCGGCCAGGAGGTAGGGCACGGCGAGGAGCATCGCGGGGATACCCCATTTGAGTCCCCGACGGGTACGTATGGCGTCGAGGAGGATGTTGGTGGGCATGTAGCGGCGCAGGAATGCGCGGGTGTGGACGCTGAGGGTCCAGAGCTGGCGGATCATGACGGGGTTTCCTCTCACATGCACGACGGATCGTCGGAGGCGGTGCGTGTGAGTGGCCTTGCGGCCTGCCCCGAGGAGCGTCATATCAAGGAGAAATCCGCCTCACCACCAGGGTATGACGTACCAGCGACATTCGGAAGGGCACCTGGTCACAGGCCCCGGCTCGCACCCTCACGCCGCGCCGTCCGCGAAGGATCATCGCTGCCATCGACCCCGGCGAGGTCGCGGAGTCTCGCGAGGGCTGCTCTCGCTCGTGCCGCGTCGATCTTCTGCGCATCGCTATCGGGGGCTGGGCCGAGCGGCGTGCGTGTGGTGGCGCCGTAACGGTCGCGGTACGCGGCTACGGTTCGCGCCTGTTGTTTCCACGCTGCCGCGGCACTCGCATCTGCCGGTGTCTCTCCAAACGCGAGTACCCATTCCTGCCGTTCGGCGATCGCTTGGTCGAGGACGGCTTCGGCGCGTTGCTGGATCAGCTCGCGCCGTTCCGTGAGGGCCTTCCGCATTTCGGCGGACATGGGTCCGGCTGCTTCGTGGATGAGGCCGGCGATCAGGCGGGGTGCCTTGCGGGTACGCCCGGAACCAGCCGGCCTCTCGGTAGCGCGGGCGAGGCGGTGGTGGAGGACGGAGGCGATGTCGTCGGCATCGCCGAAGCCGCGCGCTGCGACCAGGCGCGGCATGAGAGCGTCGATGTTGTGGTGGTTCGCTTCCGCGCGGCGGAGCTCTGCGGTGAGGGCTCCGAATGCGTCGGAGTGGATCGTGTCTTCTGCTTCTTCCGGGGTGAGACCGGAAGTACGGATGAGGGTGGCGAAGCGGTCGTGTTGGGCGGCTTGCGCGATCGTCTCGTACTCGGCCGCGAGCTGTCCCACCGACCCCCACGCCTCTTGTTCAGCAGTGATCGTCTCGTGCGCGGAGAGTTCCGCGCCGACGTGCTGCAGCACCCCGTAGAGGACGCTCCGCGCGGTCGCATCAGGATCGTCCGCCGGGTGTGGGGTGGTGTGGTTGTCGTCGGGGCGGTCGGTGGCGACGTAGACGAGGTTCGCGTGCCGGCCGCGGGTCATCGCGACATACAAGTTCTCCCGCGTCGTAGACGGATCAACAAGCACATGCGAGGTGTCGGTCGTGATTCCCTGCGCCCTATGCGCGGTCACTGCGTACCCCAGATCAACATGATCGGAGACGTAGTCGGACGGGAGGATCACGGTGCCGCGGCTGTCCGCGCGTCGGGCGGTGAGTGATCCGTCATTGCGGATGCCGGTGACGATCCAGCGATCCCCGTTGCGCACCCACCCGCGCGGGGTGCGGAGTCGGCGGTCGTTCTTCCTGGTGATGATCGTGTCCCCGATCCCGGCACGGGCGTCACCTTGGAGGGCGACTTCGCGGCGGGCGTTCACGGTGCGGTCGAGGATGAGGTCGGCGCGGGCGCGCTGGTTCAGGGCGTGGACGGATTCGTTGGAGTCCGCGATCAATACCGTTGAAGCCCCGGCGAGGGTGTCGGTGCGCCAGGCGGTGTAGGCGGCGTCGATCATTGCCTCGGTGTTCCCGCCGGTGATACGGCCGTGGGCGGTGTAGGTGTCGATGGCTTCGGGGCGGCCGTGGCGGAGGTCGAGGGAGGTGGTCTTTTCCCAGTCGTTGACGAACCGGTGCACGTCGAGCAGTTCAGGTACGTCGTTGCGGTCGTGGACGAGGAGGGAGAACGCGCCGCCGGCGGTGACGGATTGCAGTTGCGCCCAGTCGCCCACCAACAGCACCTTCACTCCCACCTCGGCTGCGTGCTCTGTGAGGCGGTCCAGGGAGAGGGTGCCGGCGAGGGAGGCTTCGTCCACGATCACGAGCTGCCCCTTGCGGAACGATGCGCCGGTGTTCTGGTGGTCTTGCCACCATTTCGCGGTGTTCTCCGTCCGGATGCCGAGATCATCGGCGAGGACCTGCGCGGCGACCGCGGACGGTGCGAGGCCGACGACGCTACCGCGCCCGTGCTCCCGCTCCCACGCCGTGCGCAGGGCGCGCATCGCCGTTGTCTTCCCAGCCCCCGCCGGGCCGACCAGCACGTCAACTGCCCGGCCAGAGATCGCGACCCCGGTGAGGGCGGCGGCTTGGTCATCGGCGAGGAGCCTGCCGTCGCGGTCCGGGCGCCGGGTGACCTTCTCGATCACATCGACGGGCACGGTGGGTGCGGTCATGGTGCGGGCGCGCTCGAGGAGCCTGTCTTCTGCCGCCAGGATTTCAGGCGACGAGTAGAGCGTCGACGCGATCGGTCGGAACCTGCTGCTGTCATCAGCCCGGCGGAACACGGTTGGGCTGGAGGCGAGCTCGGGCGGGGTGAGCCGGATCGACGCGTGTTCGGCGGCATCAACCACCATCCCGACGACCGCTTCACGATCCTGCGTGGTGGCGAACCGGTAGGGCATGGTCTGTCGTGCGGCTTCGGCGGTGAGGTTCCAGCGCCGCCAAGTCGACCGCTTCTCACCGACCGCCTCCACCACGCTGCGCCCGAGCGAGGCGATCACGTCCAAAGGCACATCGTCCGCGCGCAACAGCATGGGCGCGTCGTTGGCGGTGACGGTACGGGCCCAGCGGGTAGCGTCTTCACCGAGAAGATGCGACGCACGTTCCCGCCACTCGTTGGTGAGGTCTGCGAGGGAACGGACCTGCTTCTCCGGCCGGGTCGCCAACGTCGCCTGCGCACGCAACTTGATGACCGTCGCCAGCGACGGCTGCCGACCGTGACGGGCGACGTACTTGGCGATGAGACGGTTCTTCTCCTTGTCAATCTGCCTTGACCTCGATGAGAACTCAGCCACCAGTCGCTCGGGAACCGTGGTGATCGCCCAGGCAGGGTTGCGGTCACGCCCCATGTCCCGCGCCTCCCACTCGACGCCGAAGGCACGGGTGAGGTGATCGGCAAAGACGGCTTCGTGAAGTTCGGACAGGGCGACGGTCGCGGCGTGAAGGGGGCGACCGTCGAGAGAGCGCCATTTGCCATCGTGGACGGTCTGCACCTTGTTCGAGATCACCACATGCGTGTGCAGATGCGGGTCACCCGCCCGCGAGTCGTAATGATCGAACGCGGTGGCAATCACCCCGGACACATCGGCCTGCGCAACCGCCCCGTTGCGTCCTGCAGCACCCACGCGGGTTACTGCAACCTCTCGCTCGATGAACGCAACCATCTCGGCAACCGCCGCGTGATGCGCGTCCGCAATCAGCGATTGCGTGCCAGCGTCCGACATCGCCCACAGCACTGATGCGGACTTCGGAATCGAGAACGTGAAATCGAACCCTGCAACCGCCTTCCGCACCCCACGTGCGCTCTCCTCGGCCGCGATTGCGGCGACCGCCTCGGCACGCTCGGTCACGGGAAGGTCGGCGTCGAGCCTCGACGTGCGGTGTTCGATGCGCTCGGTCACGGTCGGGTACTTCCGATACGGACTGCCGAGCGCCTTATCAGTCACCGGGTCGCGGCCCTGCCCGATCAGACGTTGAAGCTGCTGCTCGGAAACCTCGTCGCCGACCGTGATTGTTCCGCCGCCGAGCGCAGTAACGGCTGACCCGAGCCATCGGCCCGGCGGCGTTCCTTCCTCCGTGTAGTACCTCGTCAACGGAGTCGAGGGCACCCGATCACCGTCGCCAGTAGCGACGGTGCGCAGGAGGTACTTGTAGCCGTCACCGGCGGACATCACCCGCATCGAAAC
>DGEZ01000080.1:0-1325 GCA_002391425.1 Micrococcales bacterium UBA3913
TGGAGCTCCAGCGTTTTGCGCAGCCTCTTGTGGGGGATGAACGCGACGGCAGCCACGGTGATCAGTGACACGATCGCCGTGAGCAGGAAGATGTGCCCGATGCCGTCGCCGTAGGCGGCGCGCACGAGGGACTGCACGTGTGTCGGGAGGGAGTCGATGTCCAGGCTGCCGGAGACCTGCGTGAGCGAGTCCGCGGGCAGGGTGCGGCTGAGCGTGTCCACGATGCGGCCCTCCAGGACGGCTCCCAGCACAGCGATGCCGGAAGCACCGCCGAAGGTGCGGAAGAACGCGACCGCACTCGACGCCGTCCCGACGTCCTTCAGCTCGACGTCGTTCTGTACGCACAGCACCAGGTTCTGCATGAGCAGGCCCGTGCCGACGCCCATGATCGTCATCATCGCGAGCACGTAGGGCAGGCTCGTCGTATGGTCGACGATCGAGAGCGCGAATAGGGATGAACACAACAGGATCGCTCCCGAGACCAGGTACGGCTTCCAGGAGCCGTACCGGCTGATCAGCGAGCCGCTGAGGGTAGACGACACGAGCATCCCGGCCACGTTAAAGATCTGGAACAGGCCCGCGGTGCCGGCCGAGAAACCGCGCGCGATCTGGAAGTACTGCGCCAGGAAGGTGCCCGCGCCGAACAGGGCGATCCCGACGGCGATCGAGGCGAGTACTGACAGGCCTGTCGTGCGCATGCCGAGAAGACGTAGCGGGATTACCGGCTCGGAGGCATGCCACTCGACGAGGATCGTGAGGGCGACGCCGGCCACCGTTGCTGCGAGGAAGGCAGCGGTCTGCCAGGAGACCCACGCGAAGTCGGTGCCCGCCGAGGTCATCCCGATTAGTGCCACCGACACGGTGGTGACCATGAGGACAGAGCCCAGCCAGTCGATGCGCACGCGGCGGCGGATCGTCGGAACGTGCAGGCGCGCCTGGAGCATGAAGAAGGAGACGATCGCCAACGGCACGCAGATGAAGAACGTCCAGCGCCAGCCGAGGGTGTCGACGACGAAACCGCCGAGGACGGGGCCGCCCGCCTGGGCAGCTGCCATCGTGCCGCCGAGGTAGCCCTGGTACTGGCCGCGTTGGCGCGGCGGGATGATGCTGCCGATGAGGGCCATGCTCAGTGCCATCATGCCGCCCATCCCGATGCCCTGAATGCCCCGGGCAACCATCAGCACGGGGATGTTCGAGGCGAGCCCGGCGAGCATGGAGGCGCCGACGAAGATCGCCAGCGCGATCTCGGTGAGCGTCTTCTTGTTGTACAGGTCGGCGAACTTGCCCCAGATGGGGGTGGATGCGGCGTTCGCCAGCAGGGTGAC
>DGEZ01000080.1:1533-3826 GCA_002391425.1 Micrococcales bacterium UBA3913
GTGATCACCCAGGTGTACTGGCGCTCGGTGCCGCTCAGGTCGCTGATGATCGTCGGCAGCGCGTTCGCCACAATGTTCACGCTCAGCAGCGCGGTGAACGCGCCGGCCAGGATCGCCACCAGCGAGTCCATGACATCGCGGTGGGTCATACCCTCGGGGAGGGAGCCGTCCGGCTCGGAGGAGCGGGCGGAGGACGTGAACGTTTCGGTCATCGCTGCGAGGTTCCCCTTCCCAAAGAATCGGTAAGTTTCGTAAGTGCTTGTGTGACGGAGGCAGCGTCTGCATCTGTCCAGTCGCCGAGGCGCTCCCGCAGGCGACCGGCGCGGGCCGCGCGGGTACGGTGCAGCCTCTCGCGTCCGGTGTCCGTGACCTGGATGACCGTGGCTCGACCATCCCCCGGGTCGCGCTGCTTCTCGACCAGGCCCGCCTCCAGCAGGTCGGAGATCTGCCGGCTCATCACGGAGGGGCTCACGCCCACGTGGCTGGCGCACTCGGACAGCCTCATCGCGTCGTGGCGGCACAGCATTCCGAGGATCGCCTGGTGCGGGTAGGTTAGGGTGGCGTCGCTGTCCGCTGGGGTGGATGCCCCGGCTTGGCGCACAGCGCGCTGCAACGCGAAAATCTGCTCGACGAGCGCGGTGATGGACTCGGGTTCAATAGGCATGGTGGTGCCGCAGACTCCTTCATGGGGTGGGATGCGTGGCGCGCGGGATCAGTTTCGTGAACCCGTGGCGCGCGGGTGCATCCTCTATTCTATAAATTTGTTTGCTGAATGCAACTAGTTATGGGTTCGGGGGTGCGGGATGCCTTCAGTGTGGGGGTGTGCCGTTGCTCGTGTTCGTGGGGTCGTGAGATGTCGCCTTGGCTGGGTGCCGACATCCCGGTGCACTACCGGGCGCCGTTACAATGACACCTTGCGCTGCTCGAATTGGTTCCTGTCCTGCAGTCGGAGCAACAAGATCACAATCGCAAACCCAGCAAACCCACTGATCGTTTTATCCACCAGAGAAGACACAAGATTGGACGAGAACACTGCCATCCAGATGCTCTCCCCAGCCGCGGAAAGCTGAGACACGACATTCGCGAGAGCATGCCCCGGAGCATATCCCCCATAGACGAGCACATTGATCGGTGCGGCGAGCACCGTACAGGAAAAGCCGACCAGGAGGTTGAGTAACAGTAAACGCCACCAGGAACGCGTCATCCCCCATGACCTCGCGCCGAATCCCCACAACAGGCCGCCGAGTGCATTCACCAGCCCGAAAATTGCCGAAGCGGGGGTCGACGTTATCGCGCTGAGCAGGTTGTACCCCAGCCCCACCGCCGCCCCGTACCAGGGACCGAAGAGAAACGCTGCAACCGCGGTTCCGATCATGTCGAGGAAACCGTAGAGCTTCAACTGGGTGACGATGTCTCCGCCAATCTGGTCCAGCCCGATACACGAGGCAATGATGATAATCGTGACGGCTGGGCCCCAGGTGTGTACACCCGCGTGCCCGGGAAGAATGCAGGATTCCGGTGCGGCCTGCAGTCCTGGCGTGGGCAACGATGGATCTGGCATGATCTCGGGCGTTGGATTCACGGGGGTAGGCAGTTGGATGCGCAGAATATCCTGCTGGTATCTCGCTACCTGATCGTCGTCGACCCCAAGCACATGCAAGATATCCGCGACGAGGGTGACGTTGACGCGCGTCCTGCCGGGTTGGAACGTGGCATAGACAGAGGAACGGGCGACTCGTGCAGCAGCAGTGCTCATGCCATGATCTTCGCGAAGCTGAGAGACTGCGGCTGTGATTACAGAAAAGGATGGGCCCCCGCATTGATACGGGCCTCGTGCAACAGCCGCGGAACGTCATCGAGATTATTGATTTCCGTTGTGGAAAATGCCGGATCAGAATTTCCGGCGGAGGGCATTATCTCGCTCGGCACACCTCGCAGGGTACCAATATGGGGTTTCAGGCGCATGACAGCCCTGTCGCAGAACGCAATATATGGAGCATCTGGCGGCGTTACATGTGCACGGCCGCATGTGCACAGCAGAAACGTATCTCAGCCATTTACCCGATGGCCAGGGCACAACGGATGAGCGGTGGGCCGCAGCTGCGACCCACCGGCTCTGTCTGTATTTCCCCCCAAGCATGCAACCCTCACGCGCATCCTGCGCTCCCGAGTGTGGGTTGAAGCCGTGGAGTTCCTCCCTGAGACGAAGATAGAGCACCGCACAGCGGCGCACGAACAGAACGAGCCAATCTGGACAAATCCGAACGGTATACGGCTAGTTGTCGACGGTGGG
>DGEZ01000126.1 GCA_002391425.1 Micrococcales bacterium UBA3913
CACGTGCGGGTCGGAGTGTATGGTCAACGCCCTGTACACGGAGGGGGAGGCGCATCCGGAGCTGTACCCGGACGCCGAGGAGGAAGGGTCCAGCCCGGGCATCGAGGCCACGAAGGACGGCGTCGAGGGTATTACGGGTCTCACGATCCAGTACTTCGTTCTCGTGAATATGGAGGGGTTCATCGAACTCATTGACGCGCTCGGCGGGATCACCGTCGACGTTCCCGAGTCTGTCGAACTCGTCGACGGGTCGGACGATGATCTGCAATACCACGGCACGATCGAGGCCGGTGAGCAGCACATGGATGGGCAAACGGCGCTGTGGTATGCGCGCTCGCGCAAGACGACCAGCGACTACGACCGGATGGAGCGGCAGCGTCTGATTGAGAAGGCGATCATCGCGCAGTTCTCGCCGAGTGTGATCGTCTCGAAGTTCCAGGAGGTGGCTCAGGCCACATCCGCGACATTGCAGACGGACATCCCTCAGGTTCTCGTGTCAACGATGGTGGATCTTGCCGAGGGGATGCAGTCCTATGACGTGCAGAGTCTCGAATTGACTCCGGATAACGGGATCGTCACCGCTGACCCTGATTACGCGACGATTCACGCCATGGTGGCCGAGACGGTGGCCGCCGCGACGACGCCCGCGGAATAGGTACCCGGGTCCGTTGGGCTCTGGAGAACTCACATCGGACTTGACGCGGGGGAATAACATGGGTGTAATTACTTGAGGGTTTCGTGTTGCCAGGCACGCAAGTTGGGAAGGGACGTGGCATGAGTTCAGCGATGTTTTCCTCGAATGTCCCGGATGACTGGTTCGCTGATCCTGCTCTTCGTGGCGTTCCCGGTATCACCCGTGGCGGTCTGACTGACGACTCCATGGCGTGGCAGCTGGATGCGCTCTGCGCCCAGACCGACCCGGAGGCGTTCTTCCCCGAGAAGGGCGGTTCCACCCGGGACGCGAAGAAGATTTGCGAGAGCTGTGATGTGCGCGCCCAGTGCTTGGAATTCGCTCTCGAACACGACGAACGTTTCGGCATCTGGGGCGGCCTGTCCGAACGCGAACGACGCAAGTTGAGGAAGCGGGCGGTGTGAAGAACACCGCTCGACCGGTCATCTGATGCAGCAGAGGGTCTACGCGGTGGTCGTCGCGAGGAATGGCGAACGCTTTCTCCCGCGAACCGTTGACGGAATCCAAGCTAACTCCGGCGGTCTCGCCGGAGTTGTCACGGTGGACGGGTCATCGACCGATTCGTCTGCGTCCCTCCTGGCCCTGCTGAACCCGAGCTACGCCCTGTCGGTGAGCGCGCACGCCTCATTCGCAGAGTCGGTGGCCGTCGCGTTGTTCGCACTGGAGGGGGAGTCGATATCCGACGATGACCTGATCTGGTTGCTCCACGACGATTCCGCCCCGGAACCGGGGGCTCTCGATGCCCTGACGCTGGCGTTTGAGCTCGGCCCAAGTGTGGGTATCGCAGGCCCGAAAGTCGTGGAGTGGGAGAACCCGCGCAAGCTCGTCGAGTTCGGGATCACCACGACCCGTTCGGGTGAGCGGGTGCAGCTCGGTGCCGGGCAGCTCGACCAGGCGCAGTTCGACGATGTCACCGATGTCCTCGCGGTAGGCACCGCGGGGATGCTCGTGCGCAAGTCTGTGCTCAGCGACCTGGCTGGGCTGGATGCCTCCTTGAGCTATGGTGACGACGGACTCGACTTGTGCGTTCGGGCTCGGCTCATGGGCCGGCGCGTCATCCGGGTTCCCGGCGCCAGGATCGAACACGCTCGCGGTCAGGGTCGTTCCGGCGGCCGGGTGCGTGAGCGGTTCTCCCGACGCAGATATGATCAGCGCTATCGCAGGATCGTGTACTCGAATGGGATCGCCGCTGTGCTGCGCTGGATGGGCGCACCGCTGATCGCGCTTTTGGCGTGTGTCGGGCACATCTTCGCCAAGCAGCCGAACCTCATCTGGGGGGAGGTATGGTCGGGGCTGCGTATCCTCGCCAGCCCGGGCCAGCTTCGGCGCAGCCGACGGAGATTCCGCAGGACCCGTCGGGTGGCGCTGTCCTCGATTGACCCGCTCCTTCAGACCCGTGCGGAGACGCGCACCACGCGCCTCCTGCAGCGGGAGCTTGGCGTGGCGCGGAAGATGGGCAACGTCTCGATAGCGGCTGAGGACGACTTCCATTATTGGGACACGAAGGCGCCGTGGATGATTGCGCTCGGAGCGGTGGCTGCTGCCGTTCTCTGGTTCCCCCTGCTCGGCGCGGGGGCGGTGTCTGGGGGAGGTTTGGAGCCGCTCTCGAGTTTCACTCAGCTGTGGCGACATGCGCTGGAACCCGTCGTTGACACCGCAACGGGGCAGTCGGCTCCCTCGGATGCCTTCGCCCTGGTGCTTGCGCTGGTTGGGTCTGTGACGTTCTGGTCGCCCTCCTTGGCAGTGGCCTGGCTGTGGTTCCTTGCCCTGCCGATGGCCGGGCTCTTCGGGGGCGCCTGCGTGGGGAGGATCGTCTCCTCGGGGCGTGCGGCGGCACTCGGAGCCGTCGTGTGGATGTTCGCTCCGCCCTTCCTCGCTGCACTTGCTGACGGGCGCATCGCAGCCGTCATCGCGCACCTATGTATTCCTCTTGTGGCATATTTCGTGTCCGCCGCTTTGGACCGGAGGCGCACGCTTTCTCAGGTGGTGACCGCGATTGCCGCGGCCGGTTTGTTCTCGGCGGTTGTCGTGGCGTGTTCACCGGTGACGCTCGTCGTCCTGGTTCCTGCGTGGATTGTGCTGCTCATCATGCGTCCCCGGGTCGCTCCCGTCGCGATGTGGCTTCCTCTGCCCGCTGTGGCGCTGCTGGCTCCCACGGCGGTGGCGGCATGGCAGATGGGCTCCCCTCTGGCGGTGTTCAACGATCCGGGCATCCCCGTGGCCATTCAGGCGCCGTCCCCCCTGACGGCGCTGGCCGGGCTACCCGAGGCGGATGCCCTCGGATGGGTAGCGGTGGCGCAGCGTCTGGGAATTCCGGGCGTCTGGGGCTTGGCCGCTCCGATCCTGGTCATGCTTGTGATCGCGGTGCTCGGCTTGCTGAGTCGACGCTGGGTGACCGCTGGTGCCGGCGTGGTCGTGTATCTGGGGTGTGCGCTGCTGTCGGCTGTGCTCTCGGGCGTGCCGGTGTCCTACTCGCTGGCGGAGCCTGTCACGGTGTGGACGGGCACGATCGGCTCGATGGGATTCCTCGGGCTTGCCGTGAGCATGGGGTTGGCCGCGAGCCTGCCACGGGCTTCCGGTGCCCTGGTGACAAGCCTGGGAGTTTTGCTCACCCTCGCCGTGGCAGCGCCGTGGGCGGTGGGGGCGGTCGTCTCCGGAACGCGTGTGACGGCTGCGGATGCAGACGAGGTGTTCCCGGCTATCGTCAATGCGCAGAGCGCCGCTGACCCGAACGCGCGCATCCTGACTGTCACGCGGATCGACACGGCGAACGTGTCCGTGGATGTCCAGCTTCCCTCAGGGGGTCGCCTGGATGGCTGGAATACGCTGCTACATGCGAATGCCCCCGTCACCGATGCAGAGACGGAGGCAGCGGATCTGGCGGTGCGCCTGCTGACGGGGCAGACAGAGCAGGACGCGGCCGAAACGCTGGACAGCCTGGGAATCCGCTACGTCATCTACCGCACGCAGGATGCAACAACAGCCTCGGACGACATCAAGGCGCTCAACGCGAATCCCTCGTTGGAGAAGGTGGCCAGCACGGACTCGGGGGAGCTGTGGGCGGTGCGGGACAGTTCTTCGATCGAGGCTGCAGGGGGCACGAACCAGTGGTGGTGGACGGCGGTACGCCTTGCAGTGGTGGTGCTGTTCGTGTTGCTTGCGGTTCCGACCTCCCGTCCTGTGCGCTCCGTGTCCCGTGACGGCATGGATGAGCTTCCCATGATCGGCGGTGATGAGGATGAGTGAGACGCCCGGCAACGCCGAGACGCCCGGCGACGCTGAGACGCCAGACACGACCGTTGCGGGTCCCGACAGCGTCGGGATGCCCGACGCTCCGGATACTCCGGCGACGCCGCAGGCTCTCGGGACGCCGCAGGCCTCCGCGACGCCAGAGGCACAGGAGTCCGCGGCGCAGCCGGAGACGGGGGAGGTGCCGGCGGCCTCGCCCCCGGATGGGCCGGAGCCCGCGTCGTCAGAAGAGGCCCCGGGGGGCGACGAGGATTCCGCATCCCCAGCTGAGGCGACGACACCGGTCGTGGCGCGTGCCGACGCGCGGGTGCGTCGACAGCGCCGACGCCGTCGGTGGGCGACCGTCGGGCGCGTTGCTGGCCGGGTCCTGGCGAGTCTGGCCGTTCTCGCGCTGTTGCCGGCCTCGGTCTGGGCCGTGCTGAACATCCCAGACATTTCCGTGAGCCTTGCCGAGCCCACCGTGGTGGTGCAGCCGGCCGCCGTGGACAGCGGCTTCGTGTGTGCAGGGTCCCTGCGGGAACAAACAGATGCCAGCGGTGCATCCGCGGGCGCATCCCTGGGGTCCGTGTCCCTCACCGTCGCCGGGAATGCGGTGGCGGCGGATCTGTCGGGCACCGACCTCGGCCAGAGCACTGCCAGCGATGACGTGGCAGGGTTCAGTCTGGATGCGGTGACGGACTCCCTCGTGCTCACCTCCCCGGCGAACCAGACGCTGGCCGCGGGGGTGACGGCGGCGCAGGTGAGCACCGAGTCGGCCGCTGGAACTGTGGCGACCGCATGCGCGGCTCCGAGTTCGGATTCCTGGCTCGTCGGTGGAGAGACGACGACGGGCAAGACGACGCTCCTTCGTCTCGTCAACGCCACGAGTAGCACGGCGGCTGTCACCGTCACGCCGGTGACCTCGGAGGGCTTTGGCACGGACACGGTGGTGTCGGTGCCCGGCCAGTCGGAGGTGAGCGTCCCGCTGAGCGCACTGGCGCCGGACGCGACGGCGCTGGCGGTGCACCTGAGCTCCACGGGAGCGCCCGTGTCCGCTTTCCTGCAGGAGACGAGCGTCGACGGGCTGACCGCGTCCGGAGCGGATGTGTGGGGTGCCGGAGATTCCCTTGCGACCCAGACCGTCATCCCCGGGATATCGGTCTCCTCTGGGGCTATGACAGTGGATGTGGTGACTGATGCGGACGCCCAGGTGCGCGTGACAGCGCAATCGGCCACCGGTGGCAGCGGGGCGACCACGGAGGTGCAAGCAACCGGCGACAGCGTCACGCAGGTGGAGCTCTCCGGCCTGTCCGATGACCTCTACGTTGTGACAATCACCTCGTCGGCCAATCTCGTCGCGGCCGCGCAGGTGGAGTCGCAGACGGATGGGGAGACAGACTATGCGTGGCTGTCCAGCGCACCTCTGAGTGAGGCCACGACGAGCTTCGCGGTTCCGTCGCTCGGAGAGGACGCGACGGCGACCGTCACGATGTACGCCTCGGAGTCGGGGACAGTGACCTTCACCGGACCGGATGGCTCGCAGACCCAGGTGAGCGTCACGGAGGGAACAGCCACGACCTTTGCCGTCGACCCGGGCGCATACGAACTGAGCACGGATGCGCCGGTGGCGGCGTCTGTTGCGATATCCGGATCCGGAGCCGCTGGTTACCCGATCACACAGCAGACGTCAGCTATCGAGGCGGTCACCGTCCACCGGTGATCACGGGAACGGGCGGTATCTGTCGGGGGCGAGTTCCCACGGCTCTTTGCCCAAGTACTCGGCGAACGCAAGGAAAACAGTGTACTCGATCACCATCTGGGTGTGCAGGTCATCGAGCCCCTTCACCAGCGTGGAACGTTGCACCGGCAACCGGAACAGGGTGATCTGGGAGGCAGGACGATCGACGCTCCAGCGTTGTGCGCTGGTCTCGGGCAATTCCTGGGCGGGCAGGTCCGCCACCGCGACCCGCACCCCGGACAATTCGTCGGGCCACAGGGAGAACAGGTACTCCGCGGTGTCTGCGACGATCATGGCGAATGTCTCACGTCGTGGCTGTGGCTGTGGCAGGTATGGTCCTTGCACGGCAGAACGCAGCCCACGGTGCCGATTTCCCCGGCGTCGTGTGGGAGTGTGCCGTGTGCGATGCATATGCCCATCCTAGGCGGGGCATACCGCATTGGCTGCGGCTTCGTCCTAGGCTTTCCATGTGACGATCAGAACGTGCTCCAAGGTTGCCTGTCCTGATGAGGCGACGGCGACGATGACCTATGACTACGACAGTTCCACCGTCGTCATCGGTCCTCTCTCGATGACTCCGGTTCCCGGTGGGTTTGACCTGTGTACCCGGCACGCCGATGCACTTACCGCACCCCGGGGCTGGCAGCTCATCCGGCACATCGGCATCTCCGCAGGATAGAATCTGTTCGATTGCGTTTCCCGCGACACAGGAGCAGAGGCAAGGGAACGAGGTGACCAGAGCCATGTCCAGTACGATCCTTGTCGTCGACGATGACAGTGCACTTGCCGAGATGGTCGGACTCGTGCTCACGACGGAAGGCTTTGACGTCACGTATTCCTCCGACGGCATCAGCGCAGTCACCGATTTTGAAGCCACCCATCCAGACCTCGTGCTCCTCGATCTGATGTTGCCCGGTCGTGACGGCATCGAGGTGTGCCGGATGATGCGCGAGACATCCGTGACCCCCATCATCATGTTGACTGCCAAGAGCGATACGGGCGACGTCGTGCGCGGTCTGGAATCCGGCGCCGACGACTATATCGTGAAACCGTTCAAGCCTCAGGAACTCGTCGCGCGTGTGCGTGCCCGTCTGCGTCCCAGCATCGGCGAGCATCCCTCCGATGGCGGCATCGTGACGATCGGGGACATTGCCATTGACACCCGAGCGCACGTGGCTACTCGGGACGGCGTTCAGCTGGCGTTGACGCCGCTGGAGTTCAGCCTCCTCGTCACGCTGGCATCTCACCCGGGGCAGGTTTTTACCCGCGAGACCCTGCTCGAGCAGGTGTGGGGCTACCACTACAAGGCCGACACCCGCCTCGTGAACGTGCACGTGCAGCGTCTGCGCGCGAAGGTCGAGAAGGACCCCGACGACCCGAAGATCGTGATGACGGTGCGCGGCGTCGGATACCGCGTCGGCGCCGTCACCTGACCCGGCGGGCTGCCACATGCCCGACACCTCCGGCACCGTCACGGCGCGCACCGACGCCACGGGCGCGATCCGGATCCGCCGCGGTCCCCGCGCGTGGGCCGACGCAGTCGCGGGGCTCTGGCGCCGGTCGCTGCGGTTCCGCACGACGTTCGTCGCGGTCGCCACGACCGTCGTGGCCATCACGATCGCCTGCGTCTGGATGGCGGCGCAGATCCAGACGGATCTGTTCGAGTCTCGACGGCAGCAGGTGCTGCAGGACGCCAGTCGCGCGATCAGCGCGGCGCAGGCCGAGCTCGACTCCGTGCCGGTCGACCGCGAGCGATCCGCGATGCAGGGCCTGATGACGCGGGCCCGCCAGATCCTCGTCGATCAATCCGGCACATCGAGCGTGGCCTACTTCCGCGTCGAGAACACGCCGTCCCAGATCGCGCCGCAGAACCAGGCGGCCGAGGACCTGCCGCCCGAGCTCATCTCCGCCGGCCTGCGGGAACGGGTCGGCAGCTCGGTCGAGGGGCAGTGGTGGCAGTCGGTCGAGCTGCGCGACGACGCGGGCAACCCGGCGCCGGGCATCATCGTCGGTCAGCAGCTGAGCCTTCCCGGCGTCGGCGCGTACGGCGTGTACTTCGGCTACGACCTCACCGAGTCGGCGCAGACGCTGCTGTTCGTGCAGCGCACGCTGTGGATCGCGGGCGTCGTGCTCGTGCTCATCGTCGGCCTCATCACGTGGCTCGTGCTCCTGTCTCTTATACACATCTGACGCC
>DGEZ01000105.1 GCA_002391425.1 Micrococcales bacterium UBA3913
CGTCCGGGGAGAGTCCTTCGACCGCCCGCCGTCCCCCGCCGATAACCTTGTCTCGGAACGTCTGGTCTCCATACCCAATCAGACCGGTCGAGCACACGAAGACATCCGTCTGTTCTACCTGCGCCGCATTGGCGACGGCCTCCGCGGTAAGTGCCGTCGTCTCGTAGCCGAAGTCTCCAGTGTAGCAGTTCGCTCCCCCCGAGTTCAGTACCACCGCGTCGACGCGGCCGTTCGAGATGACCTTCTCCGACCACAGGACGGGATTCGCCCGGCACCGATTCGTGGTGAAAACGGCGGCTGCGTCGTGGCGAGGCCCGCTGTTGAAGACGACGGCGACGTCGAGCGCACCCGGCGTCGATTTCAGGCCGGCACTCACTCCGGCTGCGGTGAATCCCTTCGCGGCAGTGACACTCACGGAGCTACTCCTTCTGTGGGGAGGCCTGCGGCCTCATCGATTCCCAGTGCAATATTCGCCGACTGGATGGCGGCGCCGGCCGTGCCCTTGACGAGGTTGTCGACCGCGGCCACGACGATCACGGTGCGGGTGTGCTCATCGACGGCCACCCCGAGGGACACCATATTCGATCCCAGCACATCGGCGGTGCGTGGGAACTCTCCGGCCGGGAGCACCTCGACGAAGCGTTCCCCGGCGTACACCTCATCGTAGGCAGCGCGCACCTGTGCGGCGGTCACCCCGGCAGAAAGCCGTGCCGTGGACACCGCCAGGATTCCGCGACTCATCGGGACGAGCACCGGGGTGAAGCAGACCCGCGCATCCGTTCCGGAGGCCTGGCGAAGCCCCTGTTCGATTTCGGGGATGTGCCGGTGGATGCCCCCCACCTTGTAGGCGTTCGCAGAGCCGAGCAGCTCCGCTGCGGACAGCGACACCGAGGGAGACTTTCCTGCCCCTGAGGGCCCAACGGACAGCGTCGCGTTCACTGTCTCCGCGTCAATGAGGCGGGCGTGCACGGCCGGGGCCAGCGACAAGATCACCGTCGACGCGTTACATCCGGGTGCGGCAATGCGGTGCGAACCGGGCAGGTGGCTGCGCTGGCGCGACCCATCGGCGAGGATCAATTCGGGAACCCCGTAATCCCAGCACCCCGCGTACGGTGTCCCGTAGTAGGCGTCCCAGTCGCTGGACCGGGCCAGGCGGTGGTCTGCCCCCGCATCCACCACCAGGGTGTTTTCCGGCAGCTGCGCCGTCAGCTCCCCCGATTTTCCGTGCGGAAGTGCGACGAAAATGAGGTCATGGCCGGACAGGACCTCGGCGGTTGTCTCCTGAAAGGTGAGCGAACCGTACCGGCGAAGGTGGGGGTGCACTGCATGGACAGTCTGACCGGCGTTCGAATGAGCGGTCACCGTGGTAACGGTGTACTCAGGGTGCGTGCTCAGCAGGCGGAGAAGCTCGCCACCGGCGTAGCCGGACGCTCCGGCCACCGCGACAGTAAAAGACATGCCTACTAACTTAGTTCGCTTTCACCCCCACCAGCGCGTGAAACTACTTGCGCGGAGAGAACAACTTGGAAAGCAGGCCCCCCTCGTTCGCATTTCCCTTACCGTTGCACGTGCACCACTGTGAGGACGGCACAGATCTCCGCACCGCATCGACGTGCATTCCGCATCCTGCCCAGGTGGTTTTGCCACACGAGGGGCACCGCACCGCATAACACATGATTTCTGCTCCTTAATATCTCGATATCTCGTTCCCTGTTTCAGAATCCCCGTGCTCAGCTGAGCATGAGGAAGATCTTTTCGAGTTCATCCAGGCTGAGCGTCGGCTGCGCGCTGCCCTCGTCCGTGGTAGCGGCGTCAGGATCGGATACGCAGTGGGACATCGCCGAGGCGACAATGGCGAACCCCGCCTTGTCCAGCGCAGACGACACGGCCGACAGTTGCGTGACAACCTCCCGGCAGGATCGGCCCTCCTCTACGGCCGCGATGACTCCGCGCAGCTGCCCCTGGGCGCGCTTGAGGCGGTTGAGGATGCTACGTTGGGCGTCCTCTCGAGTGCTCTCCTGTGATGCATTCATCTCGCTACTCCTGTCTCGATCTGTGTTTCGGTGGTGATGATGTCGGCGGTGCGCTCGCCGAGCACGGCAAGCAGGGTGTACATGCCGCCGGACAGGGATGCCGAATCGAATCCCGCTGCGGCAAGCACGGTGTGGGCGAGGTAAGACCGGTATCCGGATGCGCAGTAGAGGCGCACGGGCCGTCCCCCGGCCAGCTGAGCCACCTCGTGCACGCGGGAGCGTAGCTGTGTGTGCGGGATGTTCACCGCACCAGCGATGTGACCGCCGGCGTACTCGTCCCGACCGCGCACGTCCACGAGCAGGCTGCTGTCGCGCACCTCGTCAATGTCCTCGGCGTACCACAGCGCGAGCTGGCCGGTCAGAACGTTGTCTGCAATCAGGCCAGCCATGGTGATCGGGTCCTTGGCCGCACCGTAGGGCGGCGAGTAGCACAGATCCAGGTCCATGAGCTCGGGTGCGGTCAGCTGCCCGCGCATCGCCGTTGCGATGACGTCAACCCGCTTATCCACTCCGGCTCCGCCTGCAGCCTGAGCCCCGAGGATGCGTCCAGTACCCCGCTCGACATGCAACACGATGCTCATCCCCTCCGCCCCCGGGAAGTAGGTGGCGTGGTGCGCGGGGTGCAGGTGAATGGTGAAGAAGCTTCCCTCGTCGAGGTGCCGTCGCGTCGCCCCTGTCATGGCAACGGTGAGATCCCCCGCACGCACGATGGCCGTACGCTGGGATGCGGGGATATCGCGGGCCGTGGCGGGGTCTGCGATCGCGTCTGCCACCAGTCGTCCGGCCCGGTTCGCGGGCCCGGCCAGGGCGATCGGACCGCAGGCGCCCGTCACGAAATCCACGCTGGCCACGGCATCCCCAGCCGCCCATACGTGTTCCCGGTTCGTGCGCCCGTGCGCATCCACACGGATCGCACCGCGATCACAATGCACGCCGCCGCGCTCGAAAACCTCGGTCGCTGGTCGCACACCCGCTGAGAGCACGACAAGGTCTACTCCCAGGACGTCCCCGCTGGAGAGCCGCACCAGCGCCTCCCCGTCCCCTTCTGCTATCTCCGTGACCGTCGTGTTCTCCACCACAGCAACCCCCGCCGCCGACAGCGCCCCGTGGACGAGAGGGACGAGCTCATCCTCCACGGGAGGAAGCACGTGAGGCCCCGCCTCGACGATCGCAACAGCAAGGCCAGCGCGGGCCAGCCCCTCGGCCGTCTCGACACCGATGAATCCGCCTCCAATGACCACCGCACGTTCCGCGTCCCGGGCCCTGGACACGATCGCCTCCGCGTCATCCACTGTGCGGACGGTGTGCACCCGGGACGAATCGATCCCGGGGATGGGCAACGCAACGGCCCGCGCTCCGGGAGTCAGCACCAGTTCGTCGTAGGTGAGCTCATACTCCCCGTCTGGCCCGTGCACGGTTACATTCCTGCCGTCGGGGTCGATCGCCGTCACCTCAGAATCAACACGTACGTCGAGGTCGTGGCCCTCGCTCAACGATTGCGGAGTTTGCAACAGCAGGTCTGATGGCGCAGTGATCTCTCCCCCAATGAAATAGGGCAGACCGCAGTTGGCGAACGAGACGTAGTGTCCACGCTCCAGCACGACGATCTCCGCGGCCGGCATTCTCCGGCGCAGACGAGTCGCGCAGCTCATTCCTGCAGCGACCCCTCCGATAACTACGATCCGCATAGTCCTCACATCCCTCGTCGTGAACCTCGCACCATTTATACCCCCATGGGTATTATGCACCAGCATACATGCATTGCGCTAATACCCCCTAGGGTATACCATTTTGTTATGAGCACTCAGACCATCACGCAGGACAACATCGCGCAGGCCATCAACGCAGACGGGATCGTCCTGCTCGACTTCTGGGCCAGCTGGTGCATGCCCTGCCGCATGTTCGGGCCCGTCTTCGAGAAGTCCAGCGAAGCCCACCCCGAGATTCTGCACGGCAAGGTGAACACCGACGAGCAGCAGGAACTCGGTGCGGTATTCCAGATCCGCAGCATCCCCACCCTCGTCGCCTTCCGGGATGGGATCATGGTGTACAGCCAGCCCGGTGCGTTACGCGGAGCCGATCTGAACAGCCTGATCGAGCAGATCCAGGCACTTGATATGGATGCGATCCGTGCCGAGATCGCCCAACGGGACCAGCCCGCAGCTCAGTAGTTCCCAGGCGGTAGCAGTTCCGACCTGATCCAGAACCTGCGAAGACGACGAAGGGGCCGCCCGAGGGCGGCCCCTTCGCATGCAGAGGAATCCCCTACTTGGTGAAGTCCGTGATCACCGTCACGCCTTTTACCGTGAAGTTCGACATCTCGTCATAGATGTCGACAATGCCGGATAGGTCTGTCTCTCCCGTCACGAGATCCCCAGGACGCAACTTCCCCGAGGCCACCTGGTTGAGCAGGTTCGGGTACTCCGAGCGGGGCATTCCGAACGACCCCAAGTAGGCGATCTCACCCGCGATAATGTCGTTTACCGCGATCGGGATGAGTCCTTTATCCCCCATCGCTGTCATGCCAATCTGCACGGCACGCCCCTTGCGCCTCACGCTGCGCAGCGAGCTCAGCAGCGTCGCGTTGATGCCCAGCGCATCCACACTGACATCCGCGCCGCCTTTCGTGATCTCGCGCACAGCTTCGACCGGGTCTTCGCTGCCGCTGTTGACCGTCGCCACCGCGCCGACCCGCTGGGCGAACTCGAGTTTGTCCTCCTGGATGTCCACCGCAATAACATTCGCACCGGCAGCCGTTGCGATCTGAATCGCCGACAGTCCCACCCCACCGGCACCATAGACCGAAACCCACTCTCCGGGACGCACCGCGCCCACGCTCAGCACACCGTGGTAAGCGGTCATGAACCGGCATCCCATTCCGCTGGCCTGCTCGAAAGCAACCGCTTCCGGCAGTGCAATCAGGTTGAAGTCTGCGTTCGGAACATGGGCAAACTCGGCGAAGCCGCCGTTATAGGTGAACCCCGGCATGGTCTGGTTCGCGCATACATTGGATTCTCCGCTGATGCAGGCCTGGCAGGTACCGTCGCCACAGGTGAACGGCACGATGACGCGATCGCCAACTTTCACCTGGTGCACATTCGCACCTACCGCTTCGACCACGCCGCTCATCTCGTGCCCGCCGATCATCGGCAGCGGGGCGAGAAACCCCGTCCACTCCCCCTTCCAACCATGCCAGTCACTGCGACAGATACCACACGCCTTGACCCGAATGATCGCACCATCGACAGTCAGTTCCGGCTCCGGAACATCCGTCACGTTCAACGGCGCGTTGAACTCCTCGAGCACTGCTGCTTTCATGACAAAATCCCTCCTCGTTGAGGTGTTATGTGACTTTCCACAGAAGATCGCACCACCCTGTGCGCTCTGTTGTATGAGCGCCATTATAGACGCTGCGGTCAGACCCAGCCCCTAAACCAGCCCTAAACACGTGACGACGAACGGGCACGGAACACCACAGCCCGCCTGAGCAGAATCAGACACCACACGACCAGCGTGAGGTACGGCCACGTCAGGTTCAGATGCGCACCGTTGCGCCAAGGCGCTCAGCTGCCAGGGCGATCGCAGCATCACGAGCATCAGAGGCTTCCGCCGCCGTGAGCGTGCGGTCAGGTGCCCGGAAGCGCAGCGCGAAGGTGATCGACTTGCATCCCTGCGGGATACCCTCACCCCGGTAGTCGTCCACCACTGCAATGTGCTCGAGCAAGCTTCCCGCCCCCTCACGAACCACGTCCCGGAGTTCCGCCGCGGTCGTCTCCACGGGAACCACGAGCGAGAGATCCTGGGTGGCCGCGGGCATCGTGCCGATGGCATGAGCTAGTGGCCTCCGCGGTGCCACAGCGATGAGCTGATCCAGATCCAATTCGACAGCGGCAACCTCACCGTGGAGGTCATAATCCGCCACGATGTCCGGGTGCAGGGCGCCGGCGACCCCGACACTCACGGGCTCTCCCCCTGCCCCGGTAATGACAATCTCGCCAGCACGTCCCGGGTGGAAACCTGCGGCCTCCGTCTGACGGATAGTGGCCGCAACGCCCAGCGCGTGCGCGACCTGAGCGGCACACTCCACGGCGTGACGCCAGTCGACCCGTTCAGCGCGAACTCCGGGCTGCTTCGGAACCGCCCATCCCGTGAACACCGCGGCGAGGTGCAGTGGCTGATCCGGGATGCTCGCGAAGAGGCTTGCGAGCACATCATCGCTGGGCCGCGCCGCACCCACCGGGAGGGGATCGACCAGCGCCTCCTCGCCCGTGGGGCGGAAGACGCTCCCCCTCTCGAAGATCGCGAGGTCGGTGAGCCCACGGGACAGATTCCGCTTCGCCACCTCCAGGAGACCGGGCAGGATGTCCCGACGCAAGAACGGGGCTTTCGCATCCAACGCATTCGCCAGCTTCACCTGACGAGCAGCAGCGTCCTGGGACTGCGCGAACTGGGCGTTCTGCGACGCAGAGAAAAACGGGTAGCTCCACACCTCGGTCATGCCCGAGGCGGCAAGCACATCCGAGACCCGTCGCCGCGCCCGCTGGACGAACGTCAACCCGCGTCCCGGAGGTGCCACGGGGAGCCTACTGGGAATCCGGTCGTATCCGCTGATCCGTGCAACCTCTTCGACAAGGTCGACAGCAACGTTGAGATCCGGGCGCCAGCTCGGCGGTTCGACAGTGAGAGAGGCCCCCGAGACATGGACGGCGGCACCGATCTGCTGGAGGATAGACACCACCTGGTCCTGCGCGTAGGGAACGCCCACGAGTTTTTCGGGGAACCCGGCATCCATGACGATCTGCGGAGCATCCCAGACGACCGGTCGCACCGACCCGAGAGAGGTTGCTCGTCCCCCCGCATACTTTTCGAGCAGCTCCACGACGCGCGCCGCGGCCGCCCGCGAGATGAGCGGGTCAACGCCGCGCTCGTAACGCTTGGATGCCTCGCTGGGGAGCTTGTGCCGACGAGCAGAACGGGCGATCGAAATCGGGTCGAAAACCGCGGCCTCGATGAGCACCGAGTGGGTCTCAGCCGACACCTCCGTGGCCAGGCCTCCCATCACGCCGGCCAACCCAATGGCGCCCGAGTCATCCGCGATCACCAGATCTTCAGGATCCAGAACGCGTTCCTGGCCGTCGAGAGTGGCCAGCTTCTCCCCTGCGCCCGCCCGACGCACGGTGAGACCTCCGGAGACGCGGTCCTTGTCGTAGGCGTGGAGGGGATGCCCGAGTTCAAGCATCACGTAGTTTGTGATGTCCACCACCACCGAGATCGAGCGCATCCCGGCCAGACGCAACCGCTGTGCCATCCACGGGGGTGTCGGACGCGTCGCATCCACGCCCTCGACAACACGGGTCACGAAGCTGCGCACCGCAGCATTGCCCCGAATCGGTGCAGTGTCCTCCACGGATACGGGGAATCCGGAACCGTCGACAATCTGCGGCAGCGAGGCCGGATCCGTGAAGCGCGCCCCGGTCGAATGGGCGTACTCCCGAGCCACTCCGCGAATCGAGAAGCAGTACCCACGATCCGGGGTGACGTTGATCTCGACAGCTTCCTCATCGAGGCCGAGCAGAGCACGTGCATCCGCACCGACCTGGGGATCACACCCCAGTCGGGACAGCACGATGATGCCCGTGTGATCCTCGCCCATCCCCAGCTCTCGTGCCGACGCCATCATCCCGTCCGAGATGTGACCATACGTCTTGCGTGCAGAGATGGCGAAATCGCCGGGAAGCACCGCTCCAGGAAGAGTGACAACGACCTTGTCCCCCACCTCGAAGTTGTGCGCACCGCAGACGATCCCGCGGACAGCATCCCCGCCGTCAGCAGCGCGCTCACCCTCAGCGGCCACCTGGACGTGGCACCAGTTGATCGTCTTGCCGTTCGTCTGCGGTTCGGCCACCCGATCCAGGACCTGCCCCACCACGACGGGGCCGGTCACCGTCGCGCGGTGGATATCTTCTTCCTCCAGCCCGACGCGCACGAGGGCGGCGAGGACGTCCTCGGGCTTCGCCGAAACCAGATCCACGTATTCGGCTATCCAGCCCAGGGGTATCCGCATCAGAGAGCCACCCCCAACTGCTGGCTGAAGCGCACATCGCCTTCAACGATGTCATGCATATCCGTTACTCCATTGCGGAACATCAACGTGCGATCCACTCCCATGCCAAATGCGAATCCGGAGTATTTCCCCGGGTCGATGCCGGCAGAGCGCAGCACATTCGGGTTCACCATGCCGCATCCTCCCCACTCGACCCAGCCGGGGCCGCCCTTCTTATCCGTGAACCAGACGTCGAGCTCGGCGCTGGGCTCGGTGAACGGGAAGTAGGACGGACGCAACCGGATGCGGGATTCAGGGCCGAACATGATCCGAGCGAAATGCTCGAGCGTCCCCTTCAGGTCAGCCATGGTCAGCCCCTCGTCCACCGCGAGACCTTCAAACTGGTGGAACACCGGGGTATGCGTGGCGTCCAGCTCATCCGTGCGATACACACGCCCCGGGCACAGGATGTAGATGGGGAGATCGCGCTCCAGCATCGAACGCACCTGCACCGGGGAGGTGTGCGTGCGCATGACCAGGTGCCGCTGCGGCGGGTCGACGAAAAATGTGTCCTGCATCGCGCGAGCCGGGTGGTCGGCGTCGAAGTTGAGCGCGTCGAAGTTGAACCACTCGTTTTCGATCTCGGGCCCCTCGGCGATCTCCCAGCCCATCCCGACGAAGATGTCGGAGACCTCGTCCTGGAGCAAGGACAAGGGATGCCGCGCACCCGGGCGCCACCGGAATGCTGCCTCCGTGACGTCGACGCGTTCTTCTGCCAGGCGCTGCTCGCGCTCGACCTGAGCCAGAACAGCCTCCCGCTGCGCATAGGCTTTCGTGATCTCGCCACGAGCTCGCCCGATCAGCTTTCCCGCAGCAGCGCGCTGCTCCCGCGGAATCTTCCCGATCATCTGGTTGAGCGTCGCAATGGGAGATCCCTCCGCCACATGCGAGGCGCGCACCGTCTTCAGCTCAGCTGTACTCTGCGCAGCGGCGATCGCGGCGAGCGCCTCAGAGACGACACCACCGACGGATTCTTCATCGAGTTCCGGATTCTCAGCCATAACACCTTCATCTACTGGCCAGCAACCCTACGATTCTAGCCGGTGCGAGCGCCTTTCCGAACGGGATGCGGAGCAGATACCTGCCCACACGCACGGGCGGGCGTACGGCCAGGTCTTCCCAGCCGCGCGCCCGTCCGATGTGTGAGCGCCGGGTGCTTACGCCGTCAGGTCGTGAGCCAGCTCGTCGAGTACCGCCACGTATGCGTCCACGGACTCATCCGTATGCGTAATAGAGAGCGTCCACTCCTCTTCGCGACCCGGGGTCATGAAGATGCCGCGGTTGAGGTTGTACAGCCAGGCCAGATCGGCCAGCTCGCCATCCTGCGCCGCCGCGTAGCTCTCGTAGTCGACGATCTTCTCGGTCGAGAACGTGACACAGCCCTTGGAGCCAATCCCCACGGCGTAGCCGGGAAGATCGTACTTGCGCAGCACGGCTTCGCATCCGGACACGATCCGGTCGTTGAGGTGCGCCAGGTGCGCGTAGGCCTCGGGTGTCAGGACCTTTTCCAAGGATGCGCGCGCCGCAGCCATCGTCAGGGGGTTACCGCTATAGGTCCCCACCTGGTAGACGGTGCCATCCTCGACCACGCGCATGACCTCATCCGTGCCGCCGATCGCGCCGGAGGGAAGACCCCCACCGAGTGCTTTCGCCAGGGTAACCAGGTCAGGGGTTACCCCGTACTTTTCCGTGGCTCCGCCAGCGGCAATGGTCAGACCCGTTTTCACCTCGTCGAAGATGAGCACGATGCCGTGACGGGTGGTGATATCTCGGACCGCCTCCAGGTATCCGGGCTCGGGAAGGACCACGCCCAGGTTCATCATCGCGGCTTCCATGATGACGCAGGCGGGCTTGCGGCCCTCCTTCTCCAGGCGCTCGATACGACGCTCCATTGCCCCGGCGTCGTTGAACGGGACGGCCACGGTGAGGTCGACCGTCGCCTGCGGGATGCCTCCGCCATAGGACAGGGACGCATAGTTCTCCCGGTCCCCGATCTTGCCGTAGGGAACACCGATGTCGACCATAACCGCGTCGTGGTGGCCGTGGTACGACCCGAAGATCTTCATGACCACGTCACGCCCGGTGTAGGCCCGGGCGATGCGGATGGCATCCATCGTCGACTCTGACCCGGAATTGGTGAAGCGCCACTTGGGGAGGCCCCAGCGCGCCGCCAACAGATCAGCAACGACGATGTCGTCCTCCGTGGCACACCCGAAGTGGGTGCCCATCGGGTAGCGCTTCGCGATGGCCTCACCGATCACGGGATGCGCGTGGCCCTGCACCATCGATCCGAAACCGTTGTGGAAGTCCCAGCGCTGCGTGCCGTCCACATCCCACACCTTCGGCCCTTGGCCGCGTTCAATGTAGATCGGCCACGGATCACGCGCCTGGTACGAGGATGCGACCCCGCCTGCGAGGTGGACCAGCGCCTCCTCATACATCTTCTTCGACCGCTGCGTGGCTGCGTCGAGCTTCTCAGATTCACGAGCCGTGAGCTCCGCAATACGCTCACGACTGATAGAGGTTGTCATAACCAAACCTTCATGCCGGTCGGCCTGGCACCGGCGATCAGGTGAACGGATGGCGCGGAACCGGCCTGGCGTTCGCGCACACTCGAACCCGCTTTCGCGGGCTTCTCGCCGCGGACAATCCTATCGGATCCAACTGTTTCGACGGGGTTTCGTCTTTCCGGGCGTCTCTCAGCCCAGATCCGTGTCACGACCAGGAAGCTCGGCGTGCTGCATGAACGCCGATTGGTACAGCAGCACCGAGGCCGCCGTGGCGACGTTGAGGGACTCTGCCGACCCGAAGATGGGTAACCGCAGTGCTCGGTCCGCGCAGGCGAGCGCCTCTGGGGAGAGACCATGCGCTTCGTTCCCGAAGACCCAGGCTGTAGCGGCAGCGAGCAACCGGCCGGAGGTGAAGGTGAGTTCCTCGCCCGCGACGTCCGCGGCGAGCACCTGCATCCCACGACCGCGAGCCAGCGAGGTCACCTCATCCAGCTGCGCGCCCACGGCGATCGGGAGGTGAAACAGCGACCCCGTGGTGGAGCGGACCACTTTGGGGTTGTACAGGTCCACACTCCGCCCGGTGAGGATGACGGCGTCCGCTCCCGCGGCATCCGCGGCGCGGATGATCGTGCCCATATTTCCGGGGTCTCGCACATCCTCCAGCACGGCGATCAATCGCAGCCCGGAGGTTGCCTCCGGGCCCAGGAGCGCGCGCAGCGACACCGGGAATTGACGGCAGACGGCCACCATCCCCTGCGGCGTGCGCGTGTCAGCGAGGGCGTCGATCACCTTGTCTGTGGCAAGCTCCCAGGGAATTCCGGCGTCGCCGAGCGCAGTGACGAGGTCAGTGTGCTTGACCCAGGCATCCTCGCTGACGTAGGCCTCCGTCACTAGCTCCGGACGGAACGAGACAGCCTCGCGGATCGCTTGCGGTCCCTCCAACAGAAAGAGCCCGGTCTCGGACCGGGCATCCTTCTGCCGCAGACGGGCGCGCTCACGAACCCGCGCGGAACGCGGATTGTCGCGCATACTGCCTACGCGTTCGCCTTTGGGGCGGATGTATCGGCGGGCAGGGCGTTCTTCGCGACCTCGACGAGCGCCGCAAAGCCGGCAGGCTCGTTGACCGCAAGCTCCGCGAGCATCCGACGATCCACCTCAACACCAGCCAGTCCCAGACCCTGGATGAGCCGGTTGTAGGTCAAACCGTTCTGCCGGGCAGCGGCGTTGATGCGCTGAATCCACAGGCGACGGAACTCGCCCTTGCGTGCCCGGCGGTCACGGTACGAGTACACCAGCGAATGGGTGACCTGCTCCTTGGCCTTACGGTACAGGCGGGACCGCTGACCGCGATATCCCTCCGCGCGCTCCAGTGTGACGCGACGCTTCTTATGGGCGTTGACTGCCCTCTTTACACGTGCCATGATTTTCTACTCCTTGACGTCTCTGCGATCACTTACCGAGAAGGCTCTTCGCCTTACGCGTGTCCGCGGGAGCGAGCACGGTGTCCTGGCTGAGCCGACGAGTCCTGCGCGACGACTTGCCTTCGAGCAGGTGACGCTTACCCGCGCGCTCCTTCATCAGCTTTCCGGAGCCTGTCGTGCGGAAACGCTTCTTCGCACCGGAATGTGTTTTCTGCTTCGGCATTTCTTATCCCTCTATCTTTTCTCGTCTGTCGCCAGACACACTCAGTTCTCGGTACTCTCCGACGCACCCGCTTCGGGGGCTTTCGCCGCCTCCGCCGCACGCTTCGCCTCGGCTCGGGCCTCCGCCTTATTCTTCGCAGGGTTGAGCACCATCGTCACATTGCGCCCATCCTGCGTCGGAGCCGACTCCACACTGCCATACTCGACAACATCATTGGCGAGACGCTGGAGAAGCCGCAGGCCCATCTCGGGACGGGACTGCTCCCGACCCCGGAACATGATCATGACCTTGACTTTGTCCCCTCCCTT
Organism: Micrococcales bacterium UBA3913; assembly: GCA_002391425.1. Lineage (GTDB taxonomy): Bacteria > Actinomycetota > Actinomycetes > Actinomycetales > Microbacteriaceae > UBA3913. The sequence continues at coordinate 12,599 of DGEZ01000105.1, forward strand.
GAGGAAGCGAACCACGTGGCCCTTCTTCGTCTCGTAGTCGTGATCGTCGATCTTGAGACGGAACCGGATCTCCTTGAGGAGGGTATTGACCTGGTTCCGTTTCGCCTCGCGGGCCTTCTGTGCGGCCTCGTACTTGAATTTCCCGTAGTCCATGACTTTGACCACAGGAGGACGGGAGTTCGGCGCAACCTCCACGAGATCCAAATCCGCCTCGTTGGCCAGTCGATGTGCTTCCTGAATGGAGACAACACCAATCTGCTCACCGTTCGGCCCCACAAGGCGCACCTCGGGAACGCGGATTCGTTCGTTTATACGTGGTTCGTTGATGAGAACTCCTTACCTCGCTGTCGTATGAACATGGTGGATGCGGACCGACGGTCCGGGCATACGCGAAGGAGAACACCACAGCACAACAATGAGGTCACCCTCATTTAGTGACCCGGCGACCTATCACACGGCCGAACGCGGGTGGGAGCTGTCTCCTCTTTTGTATAACTCCGCTGCACGAGGCAGACGGACAACCTCCGAGAGTCTAGCAGGATTGCCCACATAATGGAAAGAGGACAGAGGAGCGCCATGACAGACCAGCCCATTACCGTGCACCCGATCGCCCCCGACACCCCGCACGCACGCGCTACCTCGGTGGAACAGGCGGTGCGCGACATTGCCGATGTGCCCGCCGTCGAGCTGATCACCACGGCCGCCGTACACATGCTCAGTGCCGCTGCTGTGAAGGTGGGACTCAGCGACGCCCCGGAGGCCCAGACGGATCTGGCCGAGGCGCGCATCCTCATCACCGCACTGGCCGGACTGGTCACCGCCTCCTCCCCGGTGATCGGCAGTGAACACGCGCGCGGCCTGCGCGACGGGCTCCGGGCCGTGCAGCTGGCCTTCCGGGAGGCGTCGGCGACGCCCGATCCGCCGGGGCTGGGACCCGGCGAAAAGTACACCGGTCCGGTCTCCTGAACGTCCTGGCCGGGGAAGGCTTTCGAGTGTTTCGAAAACCGTGCAGCACGAGAGGGCACACCTCGGCAATTCCTGCCGCAAGGCGCTACCATGGCGGGAGGTTTCAGCAGGAGGAGTTCACGATGGTGCACGGAGAGGACAACGGACCGGAGTCGTTCGAGTTGGATCACACCGCGGTCGCCGCACCCTTTGTACGTATCGCCTCGGTGAAGACTCTTCACTCAGGCGGCCAGCTCACCAAGTACGACGTCCGATTCTGTCAGCCTAATGTCGCGCATCTGGACATGCCGGTCGTGCACAGCATCGAGCATTCTCTGGCGACGACCCTGCGCTGGCACAGCGACGATGTGATCGACATCTCCCCCATGGGCTGCCAGACCGGTTTCTATGTCATCGTGGATGGTCCCACCGAGTACGATGCGTTCCTCAACCTCCTGGAGGTTGCGATGCGCGACGTGCTCACCCTCGACCACACCCCGGCTGCGACGCCGCGCCAGTGCGGGTATGCCGCCAGCCACGACATCCGCGGAGCGCAGGCCGCCATCACAGATTTCCTTGCGCATCGGGATGAGTGGGCGCGAGTCTTCTCGCACTGATTCCGGGCCGCTACCGTGCGGGATGCCTGGGCACACCTCCACCCCGCACCGCCATCAGATGTGTGCGTCGGGATCCGGTCTGAGCTTGACCGCGATCGAATCGACTCGCGCGGCGATGACCGGGTCGGAGCTCCATCTCTGGGTCAGCTCCGCCGTGACGTCTTTGAGTTGACCAGCATCCAGCCCCTGCATCACGATGAGGGTGACCGTGAGCTCGGGCGCGACCAGTCGGGCCCGCGGGTCTCCCGGGGTCAGGAGCATCCCCGTGATCACGGCGAACTCGCTCGCCGGCTCCAGGAAGGCCGCCTGGACACGCTCGTCCTCCCAGGGTGCCGACCACGGTTGTTCAGCTGCGACGGCGTGAATCGCCGGTGCCCGTACCGCGAATTCAGTGTCCGCACCCGGATCGATGATGAGCCGCCCGATCTTTTCGGAGACCGCAGCCAGCGCGAGACGCACACCCGTCACCGGAACAGGTCTCGCACTCGCATCCCACGCAGTCATCGTGGCGACCGAGGTGAACGCTGGCAACGCGGCCTGGCCATCCGGGGTCTGCACGGATACCACGGAGAGTTCCGCCGCCTTGTCGAACACGCGTCCGTCGGCCGCGATACCTGTCTCGCTGCGCTCAGCCAGCAGGGGGATGAGGAACCGAGCTCCACCGATCTGCGCGATCACCTCGGCATACCCGACAGATCCTCGCGCGAAGCGGATCAGTGACTCATGCAACGCCCGCGGTGCTGAGCCGTCGTCGCGGGCAAACGGATTGCTCTCGAAGTGCCGACCCGCCCACGGCACACCCGCAGAGTCCGAGAATTTCGGGCCGTGGCCGGAGAATTCACCAGGGGCGGAATCGGACACGACAGTCTCCCCCTACCCGCGAGCGACCGCGAGCGCTTCGGCGACGGTGAACGCCCCGGAGTACAGCGCCTTGCCGACGATGGCACCTTCAAGCCCCAACTCGGTCAGCTCGCGCAGTGCCGCGATATCCGCGAGGGTGGATACCCCGCCCGAGGCGACCACCGGACGTGTGGTACGGGAGAGCACCCGCTCCAGCAGGTCCAGATTCGGACCACGCAGTGTGCCGTCCTTCGTCACGTCGGTGACGACGTATCGTGCGCATCCGGCGTCTTCGAGCCGCGCTAGAACGTCCCAGAGGTTGCCCCCGTCGTGCGTCCACCCGCGTGCTGCCAGAGTGTCCCCGCGAACATCCAGCCCGACGGCGATCCGGTCGCCGTGACGGCTGATCGCCTCCGCGGTCCACTCCGGGTTCTCCAACGCGGCCGTGCCGAGATTTACCCGGGTCGCTCCGCTGGCCAGGGCGGTCTCCAGCGACGCATCGTCACGGATGCCCCCTGAGGCTTCGATGTGGGTGTCGGGATGCGCGGCGATCACCGCGCGGATGATGGGCGCATTACTGCCCCGCCCGAACGCGGCATCCAGGTCCACCACGTGAAGCCAGTCCGTGCCCGCCTCGACGAAGGTGCGCGCCGCCTCGACCGGATCCCCGTACCCGGTTTCGCTGCCGGCTTCTCCCTGGACGAGCCGGACGGCCTGACCCTGGGATATGTCAACGGCGGGTAGGAGCACAAGTTCGGGATAGGTGGTCATCTCATCCTCACGATCATTCAGCGATGAACTCGGTCATCCTATCGTTGCGGGAGCGATCGGAGCCAATTCGCCAGTAACGCGATGCCTGCGGTTCCCGACTTCTCCGGGTGGAACTGCGTGGCCGACAGTGGGCCGTTCTCTGCAGCCGCCACGAAGCGCTGCCCGCCGTGCTCCGCCCACGTCACTACGGGAGCAGGGAGCACCCCGGTGTCCTTGAGAGTCCACTGAGTGACGCCGTAGGAGTGCACGAAGTAGAACCGCTCCCGTTCAATGCCCTTGAACAGGATGCTCCCCTGCCCGGGGTCAACGGTGTTCCACCCCATGTGCGGCAGGGGCCGCCCGGACAACTGCTCGACCACCCCTGGCCATTGCCCGAGTCCCGGTGTGTCCACTCCCCGCTCGATGCCGCGGTCGAACATGACCTGCATGCCGACGCAGATTCCCAGCACAGGCTGACCACCGGCGAGGCGCCGTTCGATCAGCGGTACTGCCCCGGAGTCTCGCAAGGCGCCCATCACCGCGCCGAACGCACCGACACCGGGAACGACGAGGCCGTCCGCCGCCATCACCGCGTCAGGGTCCTTTGTCAAGGTCACATCTGCCTCGGCGGCCTGCAAGGCTTTGACAGCCGAGTGTACGTTTCCGCTGCCGTAATCCAGAACTACAACGGTGGGCTGGTTCATAGCGCACCCTTCGTGGAGGGTACCCCGATGACACGGGGGTCCGGCTCGATCGCCTGGCGCAGGGCCCGAGCGAATGCCTTGAATTCCGCCTCGGCTATGTGATGGGGGTCGCGACCCGCCAGAACGGTTACGTGCACGGTGAGCCCGGCGTTGAACGCGATTGCCTCGAACACGTGGCGCACGAGAGAGCCGGTGAAGTGCCCGCCGATGAGGTGGAGGGCGAAGCCGTCGGGCTCCCCCGAGTGAACCAGGTAGGGGCGGCCGGACACATCCACGACAGCTTGTGCGAGCGCATCGTCGAGGGGCACGAGCGCATCCCCATACCGGCGAATCCCTGTCTTGTTCCCAAGTGCCTCCCGTAACGCCTGACCGAACACGATCCCGGTGTCCTCGACAGTGTGGTGCACGTCGATGGGAGTGTCACCGTGTGCGGCAACGGTCATGTCGATGAGCGAATGCTTGGATAGCGCCGACAGCATGTGGTCGAAGAAGGGCACCGTCGTATCGATCTGGTACGTTCCGGTGCCATCCAGATCGATGCTCAGCTCAACGCGCGATTCGCGAGTCTCGCGGACAATGTGGGCGGTGCGACTCATCAGGCTCTCCCTCTCGGCCGCGTCACGCGGCGACCTTACTAGTTTACGGCCACGCACATCCCGCTACTGCTCGTCGGCCTGGACGGCTCCGGGCCCCAGAGCGGCCATTTCTTCGAGGAATCGACCGGTCTCCCATTCCGTGCCGGCGGTGACCCGCAGCGTGTGAGGTATTCCCATATTCCGGATCAGAACGCCGTGCTGCAACAGGGTGTTGAAAACGGTTTCCGGCGAAGCCACCGCTGCGAAGAACACGAAGTTCGCTGCACTGGGATAGGGCTGGTAGCCCAGCTCCGTCAGCCCTGTGATCATCCGATCCCGCTGACGACAAATCGCGTCGACATTCTCGAGCATGCGATCTGCGTGCCCCAGGGCGGCTGTCGCCGCCGCCTGCGTGAGCGCGGACAAGTGATACGGCAGACGCACCAATCTCAGCGCATCTGCCACCGCGGGATCGGCGATGAGGTAGCCCAGGCGCGCTCCGGCAAAAGCGAATGCCTTACTCATCGTGCGGGAGACGAGCAGGCGTGGACGCCCCGGCAACAGATCGATGGCTGTGGGCGCATCGGGGCCGCCGAACTCGTGATAGGCCTCATCGACGATGACGATCCCCTGCGTCGCATCGTAGACGCGCTCGATCGTCTCCAGGTCGATGGCCGTACCTGTCGGGTTATTCGGCGAGCAGATCACCACGAGATCCGGATTCTCCGCGGCCACCTGGGCCGCAGTGATCGCCGGGTCCAGCGTGTAGTCAGTAGACCGCGTACCCGCAACGTATCGCGTCTGCGTACCATCGGCTAAAAGCGGATACATCGAATATGTGGGCGGGAAGGACATGAGCGTGCGTCCGGGTCCGCCGAACGCTTGCAGAATCTGCTGCAGAACTTCATTCGACCCATTCGCAGCCCAGACATGGTCAACGGTGACCCCATGTCCGACGTAACCGGCTAGCGCCTCGCGTAGCTGGACGAATTCCCGATCGGGGTATCGGTTCATCCCTTTCACTGCCGCTGCAACCGCGGAAATGATGTCTGCTGCCACGTCGTCCGGAATACCGAAGGTGTTTTCGTTGACGTTGATCTCAACGGGAACATGCAGCTGGGGAGCACCGTAGGGTTGTTTTCCGCGGAGGTCATCACGAAGGGGAAGGTCAGCCAAAGAAGTCACAGACCAAGCCTACGACCGTGAAGACCCCAGCGAAACCGCCTGCCCCGAGAGTGCGCTCCTCAGCTCAGGGCGCGTACTCCTCAGATCGCCCAAGGCAGTCAGTCTGCGTTGGCAGGCAGCGCAATCTGTTGGCCCGGGGTTACCACGGCATCCGCAAGGCCATTGAGGCTCATGAGCTCGCTGACAGTGGCGCGCACATCCCCACCCTCGGTAGTGATCTCCTCTGCAATGCCCCAGAGAGTATCCCCGTAGTAGACCGTGACGTAGCGGAGCGCCTCGGGGTTTTCATCCCCGGCGATGGCAGGCCCGACCCACGCACCGACAAGCGCCAGCACCAGCATCATAAGGGAAGCCACGAACGTAGCGACTACACGGCGTCCGCGAACGGTGAGCCGCAACGGTGCCGGGCGCACAGCAGACCCCTTCCGCAACGGCGTCACAGCAGACTGAGATGAGACAGCAACTGCACTCATGGGACTCTCCCTTTCCTCCAGATGGTTCACGGGGCGAACCGCCCCGATCGAACCTCTGTTTCGAATATACCTTCGAATACTCCCGCGAACAAGTCTTTTTCGGAGATATATTCGATGCATTTCTTCACGACACTCGAACATATGTTTGGATGCGCGCGGAAGACTCGGATACAGTTTCGATAAGCGACTCACATCGTGCGCAGCTACGCATCCGGGCTTTCCTCGTGCTTGGGAACACTTCACCACGAGCCACCGACACAGATGCTTCCGTAGCAACGCTCGAGCGCCACGTAAGGAGAGACCATGGCCCGCCCGTCACGACACACCCCCGAGCCTGCAAGTGGGTCCGCACATCTCACCCCGAAACAGGAACGCATCCTGCGGGTCATCCAGGATGCCGTGTCCGAGCGCGGCTATCCACCCAGCATGCGCGAGATTGGCGATGCGGTAGGCCTGGCATCGCTGTCGTCAGTCACCCACCAGCTCAACCAGCTCGAGATCGCCGGCTGTATCCGGCGTGATCCGAAACGTCCCCGCGCCCTGGAGATCCTCGTACCCGCGGCGACACAGGAATCCCCGTCAGAACCCCGCGTATCTCCATTCCCGGAACGGGTCCTCAGGAGCACAGCGGAGGACACCGACACGGCTGTCGTCCCCCTCGTCGGAAAGATCGCCGCAGGCATCCCGATTCTGGCGGAGCAGCACGTCGAGGACGTGTTCCGTCTCCCCCGCCAGTTGGTTGGCAAAGGGGATCTATTCCTGCTCAAAGTTCAGGGGGAGTCCATGATCGAGGCCGCCATATGCGATGGCGACTGGGTGGTCGTGCGACAGCAGAACACGGCGGATAATGGCGACATCGTGGCAGCAATGCTCGACGACGAAGCCACGGTCAAGACCTTCCGACAGCGCGATGGACACACCTGGCTGCTTCCCCGGAACTCGGCTTTCGAACCGATCCTGGGCGATCAGGCCGTCATCCTGGGGAAAGTCGTGGCCGTTCTGCGCGCTATCTGATACCGGCGAGGAAGAACTCCCGGAACCGGTCCACATCCCGTTGCCGCAACGCCACCGAGACGCGGGTGCCTTGCTCCGTGTACGAGGTGCGCACGCCCTCACCGATCTCGTGCAAGCGCGCGATCACATCGCCTCGGGCGTACGGCACCAACAGCTCGACGTGAACATCCGGAATCGGGATGCGCTCCTCGATGCGCTCACGCAGCGCATCCATGCCCTCTCCCGTGCGCGCCGATACGATCAGCGCTCCGGGCGACATCCCTCGCAGCAGAATTCGTCTCTGATCATCGATACGATCGGCCTTGTTGAACACGATGAGCTCCGGGATGTCCACGGCCCCGACCTCGGAGAGGACTTCGTGTACGGCTGCGATCTGGCCCGACGGATCCGGGTGTGAGCCGTCCACCACATGCACGAGAAGGTCAGCATTCGCCGCCTCCTCCAGGGTCGACCGAAACGCCTCAACGAGCTGGTGCGGAAGGTTGCGCACGAACCCGACCGTGTCTGTCAGGGTGTACTCGCGACCCGAGGGGGTACGTGTGCGCCGGACCGTCGCATCCAGGGTGGCGAACAGAGCATTCTCGACCAGAACGCCCGCCCCGGTCACCGCATTCAGTACCGACGACTTCCCAGCATTCGTATAGCCAACGATGGCCACAGAGGGAACCGCGTTCCGACGTCGGTTCTCCCTCTTCAGCTCACGTGCGGGTTTCATCGCGGCGATCTCGCGACGCAGCCGGGACATCCGGGTGTGGATGTGCCGACGATCGATCTCAATCTTCGTCTCACCGGGGCCACGCGACCCGATCCCAGCACCTCCGGCTACACGGCCACCCGCCTGGCGGCTCATCGACTCACCCCATCCCCGGAGTCGGGGCAGGAGGTATTCCAGTTGAGCCAACTCCACCTGGGCCTTGCCCTCTTTGCTGCGCGCGTGCTGGGCGAAAATATCCAGGATGAGGGCGGTGCGGTCGACCACCTTCACCTTGACGACGTCCTCCAGCGCCCGACGCTGATTCGGGGCGAGTTCCGTATCCGCGATGACGGTATCGGCGGAGAGATCGCGAACGATCTGCGCCAGTTCCGCCGCCTTGCCCCGGCCCAGGTACGTGGCCGGATCGGGCGTCGGACGGCGCTGCAGCAGCGCATCGAGCACCCGAGATCCCGCTGTTTCCGCCAGTGCCGCCAGTTCGGCGAGAGAGTTCTCTGCGTCCTCCCGCGTTTCCTCGCCATACACTCCGATGAGTACGACGTTCTCCAAACGCAGTTGCCGGTACTCGACCTCCGTGACGTCCTCCAGCTCGGTGGAGATACTCGCCACCCGCTGCAGGGCGTGCCGGTCTTCGACGTCTCGCTGATGTTGCTCGGACCAGGACTCCCCGCCGTCATCCAGCGCGAGCGCACGATGGGCGAGGTGCTCGGACACATCGGAGTCAGCCTCCGGATCGGAAGTTACCCGCGGCGTCCGCGACGCGACGCGGGCGAGGATCCGCTCAATGTCCGTCGAACCTTCCGCATGCTCGTCCGGCGAGGCTGCAGGCGGCTTCGGCACGACTCGTTCCTTTCCCGAGGTGTACCCTGCCCCGACGGCTCGCCCGTCAGGTGCGGCGCACCCCTTCAGCTAACGTTAGTAGCCAGCGGAGGAAAGGGCACTATGGCGGATCACTACTTCTCGGCACACCCCACCAGCACTCCTCACCCTCGCGTGGTGGACGTTTCTCTGGGTGGCCGACAGGTGCACGTGACCACGAGTGCCGGCGTTTTCAGCCCCGAGCGGCTCGACCCCGGGACCAGTGTGCTACTGGCTGAGGCACCGGCACCGACGGGTGGAGGCACGCTCCTGGACATTGGATGCGGATGGGGGCCCATAGCCCTGCACCTGGCCCTGTGCGACCCGACCGCCACCGTGTACGCCGTCGACGTCAATGATCGGGCCCGCGAGTTGACGCGGCGCAACGCCGCTTCTGTCTCCGCCACGGGGGTCATCACGGCCGCTCCGGATGAGGTACCCGACACGGTAAATTTCGACGAGATCTGGTCCAACCCGCCCATTCACATTGGCAAGGATGCGCTCCATGACATCCTCCTGCGCTGGCTACCCCGGCTCGTCGTGGGTGGACACGCGTGGCTCGTCGTGCAGAAGCACCTAGGCTCGGATTCTCTGGCCCGCTGGCTCAGCCAGAGCCTCCCGGACGACTTTACGGTCGAGCGTGCAGCGTCGAAAAAAGCGTTTCGTGTTCTCCACGTCTCGCGTGCGGACGACCGCCCACGCGCAGACATCAGCCACCCGGCCTGAGCTTTCACCGACGGCCGTCTCGTGAGTGCCGTCGGCAATTCCAGCAAGCTTGCAGGCGGGACCCCTACGATGGAACTCCCGAGACCACGAGGGGGTGTTCCCGTGACGAACTATCTCGAGACCGTTCATCGCGCCACCATTGCCGACGTTACCCAAGCCGCGCAGTTCTTCCAGCAGCGTGCGGGCGTTGCCGCAGACCGACACGACGTCTCCGCTGCCTCAGATGATCCCCGCCTGGCCGCCTTCCGGCTGTTCCTCAGCCACGTCGTGCTCGAACACGGCGAGCTCTGGCTGGCCGAGGATGAGGCCGGTATCACGGCCGCGGCGCTGTGGCTGCCCAGGAATCCGGAGCAATTCGGCCCCGAGCTGACGCGCGTCCTCCTGCGTGAGCTGGGCCCTTTGCCCGAGGATGTCCCGTCATCGCCCAGCATCTCCGGGGAAAACACTGCCGACGAACTGGCCAGTGTCACTCCTCAGCTTCTGAAGGTCGCGGCCTCCTCACGGGCCCAGCTGATTCTCACCGACGTGTTACTCGCGGACGACATTGCCCCCGGCTCTCCCGAGGGCGCGGACATCGTGCGCAGCCTGTTGCGGCCTGTGCTCAGCTCGCCCCAATACTCGCGGTTCGCCGCGATTTCGGTCGATCCTGACGTGATCGTGTTGCTCCAGGAGTTCGGCTTTCTCTCCCTCGCGTCTGTGCCGTTCGGAGAAAACAGCATGGCCTGGATGGGGATGGCAGATCTGTCTCGCCACCTGGTGTGACTGCTTCAGCCTGTGCGGGGCGGAGGTGGCCGGGTATCCTCGGCCCGGCCTTAGCCGACGGTAATCGTTCCGCTGAACACGAGTTCAGCTGGTCCGGAGAGGGAGACGTGTTCCCCCTCCTCGGTGGGGAACATCCGCACACCGAGCATCCCGCCCGGGACCTTCACCTGCCAGTGGTGGGGGGCTCCTTCGCCTGCCCAGTACCGAATCGCGAGCGCCGCTGCGACGACGCCGGTACCACAGGACAGCGTCTCACCCACTCCACGCTCGAACACGCGCATGGAGATCCGTCCGACACCGTCCTTGACCATGGGATCTGCAGGAACCACGAACTCAACATTCGTGCCGCTGGCGATGGCTGGCTCCAACACGGGCGCGACGCCGAGGTCCAGATCATGCAGCTCGGCTCGGCTGGCCAGCGCAACGACCCGATGCGGATTGCCCACGTTAATGCCCAGACTCGGCCGGGATGGGCCCCCTCCTCGTGTCCGCACGAGGACATCCTCACCTTCGAGCCGCCAACGCCCCAGATCCACCTGATACCCAGTGGGGCTCTTCTGGATGTCCTTGACTCCCGCACGCGTTCCCACGGCAATCGTGCCGCCACGGGGAATCTGCGCGAGGCCTGAACGCTCCAGGTACCGCGCAAACACGCGGATGCCGTTCCCGCACATCTCGGCGGGTGAACCGTCGGCGTTGTGGTAGTCCATGAACCAGGTTGCTTCCGGGGCGTCTGTCAACAAGGCGGCGCCCTCGTCAATGTGCGCGCTCTTGACCACGCGGATGACGCCATCGGCACCCACTCCGAAGTGCCGATCGGCCAAGGCGGCGAACTGCTCGTCGGAGAGGTGTACGGCGCCTTCTGGATCTGAGAAGAGGATGAAGTCGTTTCCCGTTCCGTGGCCTTTGACGATGGACAAAGAAGTGGACATGGCACTCAGTCTATGCGCTGGCGTTGCGTGCGACGACGTCGTGAGCCTCGTCCACGAGTGCAGACAGTACTCGCTGGATGACCCTCCGCTGATGGCGGTCGCGCCGAGTGAGTGCAACGATGTCGCGAGCCAGGCTGATGCCGCGCAAGGGGCGCAGGGCGAAGCCGTCTCCTGCTCGCGGCGCTGTGGTGAATCGCGGAAGAAACGCGATGCCGATTCCCTCAGAGACGAACGCAGATGCCAGATGGTTGTCTGCCACGCGTTGCACGATGTGGGCCCGCGTCCCGGCGGCCTGCTCGATGATGCGCCGACGCACGTCGAACGGGAAACCTTCGGGGCTGCCGATCCAGGGCACAGAGATGACGTCGTGCGCGGTCAGAGCCTTCTTCTGCGCTAGCGGGTGGTCCGCGGGAATCACGACGTCCACGGGCTCGGTCAGCAGCGGCGTCGATATCACGTCCTTGTGAAGCCAGGGGGTATTCCCGTGTTCCGCGTACGCGAGCACCACGTGGAAGTCAGTGAGCATCGTGACGTACTCGTTGGCGAGCGCATCCCTGTCTGTGCACTCAATGTGGATGCCCGGGGAGTCCTCGAGGCGGCGGATCGTACCGGGCAAAAGCATCTCCCCCGCTGTCGGGAATGTGCTGATGAGAACCTCACCCCGCAGTTCCGTCTTGAAGTCGTCGATGACAGCCTCGATGCGGTTGAGAACAGTCTGTACCTCGAGCGCCCCGTCGGCGAGAATGTGCCCGGCCTCCGTCAGCCGCACGCCCCTGCCACTGGGCTCCAGGAGCTGAACGCCGACTTCTTTCTCCAACAGTTTCAACTGTTGTGACACGGCCGACGGCGTGCGAAAAGTAGCCCGCGCCGCGGCCGTGATCGTGCCATGTGCGGCAAGCTCGTGGAGCAGCATGAGACGTTCAAAATTCATGAAGTAATACTACACTATACCTATAGTATTACGTGCTTGTTCTTCATAGTTGAATACTCTCTAATAGACATAGGTCCGAAGAAGAAAGGACGTGATCTGATGATGGTTTTACTCTCGATCCTGGGTGTAATCAGCGTCGTTGCCCTGGCTGGCACGATTCGTGAAACCGCCCTTGACGGCTACCACCGGGTGCCGACGCGCCCCGAGCTGCTGGCTCGCTAAAGCTCTGCGCACACGAGGTGCGCCCGCCCCTGTCACCGCGATGGTGACAGGGGTTTTTCTCTCCACAATCAGAATTACCTGGGTGGTCACGGCAGCGCGGACAGCACCGCATCGGCCTGAGCTGCTGGGTCCAGCTGGACATACTCCAGCCACTGCGCGTGACGGTAGCGACGGAACCACGTGCGCTGGCGCCGCGCATATCGCACGGTGGCGCGCGCCGTCTCGGCGCGCGCAGCGGCCTCCGTCAGTGTTCCTGCGAGAACCGCCAAAGCCTGGGCGTATCCGATCGCCTTTCCCGCCGTGCTCTCACGGATCAGACCGCGGCGTACGAGCATCCGGGTTTCCGCCAGTACGCCCCGATCCCACATATCCTCTGCACGCCGATGCAAGGTCTCGGCGAGTGCATCCTGCGGCTGGTCCATCACGAGGACTCGCGCCTCACACCAGGGGGTGTTCGCCCACGCAGTGAACTCGCTGAATCGTCGCCCGGTGAGATCGCCGACCTCGAGGGCGCGCACGATTCTTCGCCCGTCCGAGGGCGCTATCGCCGCCGCCGCCGCCGGATCACGCTGCCGTAACACGAGGTGCAGGCGGGAAGACCCGATGTCGTCCCGTTGCGCTTCCCAGTACTCTCGGATCTCGCGATCCGTTCCCGGAAACGCCATTCTGTACAGCACCGAGTGCATGTACAGTCCGGTGCCGCCGACCAATATCGGGATGCGCCCACGAGCCGCGATGGACTCAATGTGTCTGCGGGCCTGCTGCTGATACGCCGCCACGCTGGCCTGTTCTGTGACGTCCAGTACATCGAGCATGTGGTGCGGCACTCCGCGGCGCTCTGCGAGCGCGAGTTTTGCGGTGCCGATGTCCATGCCTCGGTATAGTTGCATCGCGTCGGCGTTGACGACTTCCGCAGCGGTGCCCCGACGGCTCAGTTCCTCAGCAATGTCGAGGGCCGCCGCGGACTTTCCGGTCCCTGTCGGCCCCCCAATGGCAAGCAGCACGGCTGCTCGTTCACCGCCTCGGGCCGATGGTGGGCATCCCCAGAGACACCGCGCCGCCCGTACCGCTGACCGGAATGCCACATGCCTCGGCCTCCGCGCGTTCCCACGCGTCCCCGGATCGCGTTCTTGCCACCCGGAGTGAGGCGGAATCGGCGATCAGGTGGAATGGGGCGGCCTGCGTCACGGTCGTGGTGACCAGATCTCCCGGGCGCGGCACGGGCGCTGCCTCCGGCAGGCTGAAGTGCACGAGACGATTGTCCCTGGCCCGCCCGGAAAGCCGATGGGTCTGACCGTCCTTCTTGCCCTCCCCCGTGGCGACGAGAACCTCCACCTCGTGACCGATAAGGGCCTGGTTCTCCTCCCACGAGATCCGCTCCTGCAACTCGAGCAGACGGTCGTAGCGTTCCTGGACGACAGCTTTCGGCACCTGGCCTTCGTAGTCCGCTGCTGGGGTGCCCGGGCGCTTCGAGTACTGGAACGTAAATGCGGCGGAGAACCGTGACCGTTCCACCACATCCAGTGTCTGCTGGAAGTCCTCGTCCGTCTCGCCGGGGAAGCCCACGATGATGTCCGTGGTGATCGCGGCATCTGGGATAAGTTCGCGAACGCGATCCAGAATCTTCAGAAACTTCGTTGAACGATAGGACCGACGCATTGCCTTGAGGACGCGATCAGACCCCGATTGCAGCGGCATGTGCAAGGACGGCATGACCGCCGGAGTCTCCGCCATTGCCTCGATCACGTCTTCGGTGAACATCGCCGGGTGTGGACTGGTAAACCGCAACCTGTCCAACCCGGGGACGGCCCCCACCGTGCGCAGCAGCTTTGCGAATGCCTGGCGGTCCCCGAATTCCACACCGTAGGAATTCACGTTCTGTCCCAGAAGCGTCACCTCGGACACCCCGTCCGCGACCAGCGCTTCCACTTCGGCGACGATGTCCCCCGGCCTGCGGTCTTTCTCCTTCCCCCGCAGGGAGGGGACGATGCAAAACGTGCAGGTATTGTTGCATCCCACAGAAATCGACACCCACCCGGAATACGCCGATTCGCGCTTACTGGGCAGCGTGGAGGGGAACACTTCCAGGGACTCGAGGATCTCGATCTGAGCCTCACCGTTGTGGCGTGCACGCTCAAGCAGGACAGGCAGCGACCCCATATTGTGCGTCCCGAAGACGACGTCCACCCACGGCGCGCGCTCGAGAATCCGGGATTTATCCTTCTGCGCCAGGCAGCCGCCGACCGCGATCTGCATTCCCTCATGATGCTGCTTCACCGAGGCCAGATGGCCGAGGTTTCCGTACAGCCTGTTGTCCGCATTCTCCCGAACCGCGCAGGTGTTCAAGACCACGACATCCGGCTCGGCCCCGTCCGGTGCGGGAACATACCCCGCAGCTTCGAGAGACCCGCTGAGCCTCTCGGAATCATGCACGTTCATCTGGCACCCGTAGGTGCGTACCTGATACGTCCGTGGATTGGCTATCGTGCGCATAGTTCCCCTATTTTAGTTCGCCCCGGCAGCCCCCTCACACCACATCGGCGCCCTACCGCGGAATCAGGTCCGAAACGACCGCCGACGAGGTGGACGCATCGAAGCCGCGTCGCGCTAATAGCGCGAAAAGGCGCCTCTTCAGCGTCTCCGGAGCGACCTCACCATGCTGCCGCACGTACTTACGTGCAGCCTCCACGGCCAGTTCCCGGTCATCTGCCAACTCCTCACTGTCGAGCAGCTGTGCGACGATGCTCCCTTCGATGCCATGAGACCGCAGTACCTGTTCCATCCCTCGTCGCGACAATGGAGCACGCGCGCGCTGCTTCTCGACCAGACGCAGGGCATATGCCGTGTCATCGCACAGCCCCTCGGCCACGACCCTCGCCACGACAGTGCGACAGTCGTTGCGAGCATACCCGCGCGCCTGCAATGCCAGGAAGAGATCATGAGAGGATTTCGCACTGTGAGCCAGCAGCGTCAGCGCGCGTTGATACATGCCCTCACTGGACTCTCCCTCCGGCGCCTCTCCCCGCTGGGGTGTGGTGAGGGAATCAGCGAGAGCTTCTCCACCACTGCACGCAACTCTCTGATGAGACGCGCGCCATGCATCAAGCCGTATCACCTCAGCAGACATCAGCGAATTCACGCACCCCGACGCGTGGCCAGTTTCGGCTCAAGAGACTCTACGTTTGAATCCTGCTCGGACTCCTCCTGCGCACCGATTCCCAGTTTCGCCTTGATCTTGGTCTCAATCTCGGCAGCAAGTTCCGGATGCTCTCGCAGCGTTGTGCGGGCATTCTCCTTGCCCTGACCGAGCTGCTCGCCGTCGTAGGTATACCAGGCGCCCGACTTCTTCACGATGCCCTGCTCGACGCCATAATCGATCAGTCCGCCCTCGCGGGAAATCCCCACACCATAGAGGATGTCGAACTCCGCCAGCTTGAACGGCGGAGCCATCTTATTCTTGACCACCTTGACCCGCGTGCGGTTGCCGACCGCGACAGTGCCGTC
>DGEZ01000025.1 GCA_002391425.1 Micrococcales bacterium UBA3913
CAGCTGCGGCCGCCCGGGGCGCGGACGTCACCCTCATCGCAGCGAATCTCTAGGTCCATGCCCCGGGCGGTGTGACGCTCGTTCCCGTGGTCTCCGCTGAGGAGCTCGCCCGGGAGGTGTTCGCGGCCGCGCGCGGCGCCGACGCCGTCGTCATGGCCGCAGCCGTGGCCGACTACCGACCAGCGGAGCGCTCCAGCCGGAAGTTGAAGAAGGAAGCTCTCGGCGATGGCCTGACCATCCGCCTTGTGAAGAATCGTGACATTTTGTCCAGCCTGGTGCTGGAAAAGTCCGTGGCAGGGCCCATTATTGGTTTTGCCGCGGAGACCGCGGAGGGCGAGGAGCTGCTCGACCTGGGGCGTCAGAAAATGGCGCGCAAGAAGTGTGACCTGCTGGTCATCAACTCCGTCGGCGGCGATGAGGGCTTCGGGTCGAGCACCAACACGGTGACCGTCATCGATCGGAGTGGCCAGGTTGTGGCGCAGGCAGCCGGCAGCAAGCGTGAGATCGCGGATCGTGTCCTCGACTTGGTCCGTTGAGCGACGCCCGGGCGTGAGGAACGAACTGTGAGGGAATGGACATGACGGAGCTTCGACTGTTCACCAGCGAATCTGTGACCGAGGGACACCCAGACAAAATCTGTGACCAGATTTCCGACGCAGTACTCGATGATGCGCTGCGCCAGGATCCGGAGAGCAAGGTCGCCGTCGAAACCGTCGTGACGACCGGGCTCGTGCACCTCGTGGGCGAGATGTCCACGCAGGCGTGGGTCGACATCCCGGCACTGGTGCGCGAGACGATCGCCGGTATCGGGTACACCCGCAGCAAGTACGGGTTTGACGCGGAATCGTGCGGAATCTCGGTATCTATCTCGGAGCAGTCTCCGGAGATCCGTGCCGGTGTGCTGGAGGCGCACGAGGTGCGTACCGGGGAGAGCGCTGACGATCTCAGCCGCCAGGGCGCCGGGGATCAGGGGATCATGTTCGGCTACGCGACACGGGAGACTAGCGCCTTCCTGCCGACGCCGATCTTCCTCGCGCACCGTCTCGCGCAGCGGCTCGCCGAGGTTCGGCACCGGGATGAGCTGCCGTATCTGCGCCCTGACGGCAAGACCCAGGTCACTGTCGGCTACGACGCGTCGGGGGTGCCGCGCACGGTGGAGACCGTCGTGATCTCCGCCCAACACGCACCGGAGGTGAGTCAGGAACGCATTGCGCAGGACCTGCGCGAGGTGGTGGTCCGGCCGGTGCTCGCCGAGAGCAGTCTGGAGTTCTCCGGGGCGCGGATTCTCATCAACCCGTCCGGGTCTTTTGTCCGCGGCGGCCCGAT
The DNA here is from genome assembly GCA_002391425.1 of Micrococcales bacterium UBA3913. Classification (GTDB taxonomy): domain Bacteria; phylum Actinomycetota; class Actinomycetes; order Actinomycetales; family Microbacteriaceae; genus UBA3913. The sequence continues at coordinate 1,327 of DGEZ01000025.1, forward strand.
GGGGGATGCTGGTCTCACTGGCCGGAAGATCATCGTCGACACCTATGGCGGGATGGCGCGCCACGGTGGGGGAGCGTTCAGCGGGAAGGACCCCTCGAAGGTCGACCGCTCGGCCGCCTACGCGATGCGCTGGATCGCCAAGAACGTCGTCGCCGCGGGTCTGGCCGATCGCGCCGAGCTTCAGGTCGCCTACGCGATCGGGAAGGCTGCCCCGGTGGGTCTGTACGTGGACACGTTCGGTACCGGGGCTGTGCCGGACGAGCGGATCATCTCGGCCGTCCGCGAGGTCTTCGATTTGCGCCCGGCTGCAATCATCCGGGAACTGGACCTGCTGCGGCCGATCTACCGCAAAACGGCGGCGTATGGACATTTCGGCCGGGATGACCCCGATTTCACCTGGGAGAATCTGAATCGGGTGACAGAGCTGACCGAGGCGGCAGGACTGGCCTGACAGGAGAGACGATGAGCGAGACCGTGGCGCAGGTGGCGATCGTCTCGCCGCTGGCTACTCTCGATCGCCTCTTCGACTACCGCATCCCCGACCGCCTCCGCGAACAAGCCGTGCCCGGGGTGAGGGTTCGCGTGCGCTTCGGCTCACGGAAGTCCCTCATGGACGGGTTCATCGTGACCTGCGGCGAAGCGACGGACCCGACCTGGGAGCTGCAGGATATCGACAAGGTAGTATCTGCGGTCCCCGTGCTCTCGGCACAGGTGTGGGCACTCGCTCGCAGGATCGCAGACCGTCAGGCGGGGGTCGCCAGTGACGTGCTGCGCCTGGCGATCCCGCCTCGCCATGCCCGTACCGAGAACGCGTGGTGGAGTGCGCACGGGCGCCAGTTGCCCCCGCAGGACGAGGCGACCGAAACGGGGAAAACGGGGAAGGACCCGCAACGCACGGCCCTGCTCGTGCGCGCCGGGGGGCAGTCCCGCAGCGTCGACGGTATCTCCCGGTGGTATCCGCTCTGGGTGCTCGACGTCCTGCGTCGCGCCCTCGCGTACAGCGCGCGCGGCGAGCAACTGCTCGTGCTCGTCCCCGACCATCGGGACGCCGGGTTCCTGGTCTCCTGCCTGGACGGGCTAGGCGGACAGTTGCGCATCCTGCGGATGGATGCGTCTGCAGATGCCGCGGCACGGTACGAAGCCTTCCTCACCGCGCGTGCGGGCGAGGCCGATGTGATCGTGGGCACGCGGCAGGCGGTCTACGCCCCCGCCGACCGCCTGGGGGGCATCTACTTGTGGCAGGATGCGGACCCGTCCTTCTCGGAGCCGCATGCCCCCTACGCACATGCGCGCGATGTCGCGCTGGTTCGACAGGCCCTGACCGGATGCGACCTTGTGTTCGCATCCACCAGTCGAAGCACCGCGGTGCAGCGTCTGGTCGAGGTGGGCTTCGCACAGCCGGAGGTGCTCGGGGTACCGGCGACGGTGATCCCCAGCGGCTCGATCATCGGGGCAGATCAGGCCCCGCATCCGGGCCTTCCGGAGGCTGCGTGGCGGATGGCCAGCGATGTCCTCGCGCGCGACGGGCAGGTGCTCATCCAATCCGCGCGGCGCGGGTACGCGCGGATGCTGTTGTGTGGCACCTGTCGTACGCCAGCGCGCTGCGCGAGCTGTGGCGGACCCCTCGGCGTGGCCGTGGAGGGGGCGCCCTGGTCGTGCCGGTGGTGCGGCAGGCAGGCGATGGGCTATCGCTGCCCGGTGTGCGGCGACGGCACCTTGCGGTTCGCCTCTCCCGGGGTGGAGCGCACCAGCCGGGACGTGGGGCTGGCTTTTCCGCGTGCCCGCATCGTCACCTCCACGGGCGACACCCCGATCGACCGAGTCACCCCGGGGAGGGCCGTGGTGCTGTCCACCCCCGGAGTGGAGCCCCTGGCGGAACAGGGCGGTTACGACCTGGTCATCCTGCTCGATTGCGCGCGGATGCTGTTGCACGAGCACCTGAGCACGGTCGAGGATGCGGTGCGCCACTGGTTTGCCGCCGCGTCCTTGGTTGCGGTGGGAGGAACCGTGCTTGCGGTGGGGGTGGAGGGCCGTCTGGCCCAGGCCTTGCGCCTGTGGCGGCCCGAGGTCTTCGCCGCCGACGAGCTTCAGGAACGTCGCGCAGCAGGCTTCCCCCCGGCGCGACGCATCTGCGCGGTCACCGGTCCCGTCGGCGCGACCCGCCACACGGTCGACCTTGCCGGGGTG
>DGEZ01000090.1 GCA_002391425.1 Micrococcales bacterium UBA3913
GTGTACCCGGCAGGCCAGGCCGGTGACGGGCTGCGCCGCGACCGCTCGACAGCGACAACCGCGTCGGGGGCCAGCTGGGGGAGCAAGGTGATGAGAACCGAGCTGAGCTCCTCTCCAGGTAGCGCATAAGGAGGGTCCAGAAACGCGAGGTCGTAGCTGCTGGGTTGAGTGCGCAGGAACGTCGCTGCCGTGGATGTGACAACCCGCACCGTGTCCGGAGTCAGCCCTGCGGCCCGGATCACCCGTTGCGCATTCGAGCGGCAGGCGCTCACCGCCTGCGCAGACTGGTCCACGAGGGTGACCTGGTGGGCCCCCCGAGACAGCGCTTCCAGACCGAGGGCACCGGTTCCCGCGTACAGATCCAGGGTGCGGGCGCCCAGAACAGCGGCCCGCGCATCCAGGGAGCCGAACAGCGCCTCCCGGACCCGATCGCTGGTCGGGCGTGTCTGCGTTCCGCCCGGCGCAGCCAGCAGTACAGACTTCGCTAACCCCGCAATGATCCGAGTCATGCCTCTATTCTCTCAGGTCTGCCGGCCGGATCTGGGTGTTCCCCGGTCGCGTGCGCTGGGACAATAGACGCGTGCAGAGTTCGCCCGAGTCGTTGACCGTGTCCACGCCGCTGGCCGCGGTGGTGGGCGCGCGCACGGCAAACTCGTTCGCGCGGATCCTCGGCGTGCACACCGTGGGGGATGCGCTCGACTACTTTCCGCGCCGCTGGGCGCAGCGTGGCGAGCTCACGCCGATCGCTGGCATTCCAGTGGGGGAGCACGTCACGATCGTGGCCGAGGTGGTCCGGGTATCGCGCCGGCAGATGCGGGCCCGCAAGGGGGCGCTTGTCGAAGTGATGCTGACCGACGGCACCGGATTCGTCACCGCGACGTTCTTCAACCTCTCCTATGAGGTACCGGGCCTGAAGGCGGGCGCGCGCGGGGTGTTCAGCGGGCAGGTGTCGAACTATCACGGGTCGCTCCAGCTCGCCCATCCCGAGTTCGAGCTCTTCGACCGTGAGGCTGACGAAGCTCATGCCTCGGAGTGGGCGGATGCCCCCATCCCGATCTACCCGGCGACGGCGACCCTCTCCTCGAAACGCATCGCCCGCGTGATTCAGGCGGTGCTGGATGCGCAGCCGCTCATCCCCGAGATCGTGGATGAGCGGACCCGAGGCGAGCGGGACCTCATCCCACGCCCCCTCGCGTACGAGTACACCCACAGACCTCACACGATTGAGCAGCGGGATGCTGGCGTGCGTGCCCTCCGATTCGCGGAAGCGTATGTGCTCCAGGCTGCTTTCCTGGCCAAACGCGCGCACAACTCCGCCCAGGAGGCGACGGCCCGGACGCCGGGTGCGCTGTTGGAGAGCTTCGACGCCTCCCTGCCCTGGCCGCTAACCGACGGACAGCGGGCCGTCGGGGAGGAGATTCTCGCCGATCTGGCGCGCACCCACCCGATGAACCGTCTCGTTCAGGGCGAGGTGGGTTCCGGTAAGACGGTCGTCGCCCTGCGGGCGATGCTGGCCGTCGCGCAGTCGGGCGGGCAATCGGCGTTGTTGGCGCCTACCGAGGTGCTGGCCAGCCAGCACTTTCAGGCCATCGTCGACCTGCTCGGTCCGGATCTCGCCGCTCGGGTTCACCCCGTGCTTGTCACCGGAGGCATGCCGCAGGGGCAGCGTAAGCGCGCGGTGCTTGCGGCTGCTGCGGGACAAGCCGGGATCGTGGTGGGCACGCACGCGCTACTGTCTGACACCACGATCTTCTACGACCTGGGACTTGTTGTGGTGGACGAACAGCATCGTTTCGGGGTGGCCCAGCGGGAGGCCCTGCGCGCGAAGTCCCCGCGCAGCCCGCACGTGCTCATGCTCACCGCCACGCCGATTCCGCGCACCCTGGCGATGACGGTGTTTGGGGACCTGGACGTGTCCAGCCTCCACGAGGTTCCCGCCGGGCGGCAGCCGGTGGAGTCTTTCGTCGTGCCCCTGGCGGAGAAGCCGGGTTGGGGGCGCCGGGTGTGGCAGCGGCTGCATGAGGAGGTCGTCGCGGGGCGGCAGGGGTTTGTGGTGTGTGGTCTGATTGACGCCGACGAGGGCGGGCGCGCCTCCGTGGAGCAGACCGTGGCCGAGCTCGCACAGAACCCCGATGTCCAGGGGATCCGACTCGCCGGGCTGACTGGCAGGATGTCCTCGGCTCAGAAGGCGGAGGTCATGCAGGATTTCCTTTCCGGTGAGGTGGATGTGCTGGTGGCCACCACCGTGGTCGAGGTCGGGGTAAACGTGCCGAATGCCTCCATCATGGTGGTCTTGGATGCGGATCGGTTTGGCATATCCCAGCTGCACCAGTTGCGCGGGCGCATTGGTCGCGGTGTGCATCCCGGGGTGGTGCTGTTTGTCACGGAGGCGCCGGCCGGGTCGCCCGCCCGGCAGCGCCTCGACGTGGTGGCGTCAACCCGTGATGGGTTCGAGCTTGCCGAGGAGGATTTCCGGATCCGTCAGGAGGGGGATGTGCTGGGCACCGCCCAGTCTGGCCGTTCCTCGTCGCTGAAGCTGTTGCGTGTGGGCCGCGATGCCCGGGTGATCACTCAAGCGCGAGGCGCAGTAGCGCCGATCCTCGAGGCCGATCCGAGTCTCGCTGCGCATCCGGCGCTCGCGGACGCGGTCCGCTCGATGACGGCTGAGGTGGACGCCGACTACCTGTTGTCGTCCTGAGGGGCGTCTTCCTCGGTCACGGTGATCTCCCCAATATCGACGATGCGTTTCTCCCGCTGGGGATGCGCGCGCCCGGCCTCGTGGGCCCACTGGGTGACCTCATACCAGAAGGCGGCCAGCCAGCCGAGGAGCGCTACCGCCCCTCCGATACCGCTGAAGGAGGTCCAGCAGCCCAACCACACCAGCCCCGCGGCGATCGCCAGGCACAGGCCCGCCTCCGTGGGGGTGACCGTCCCTGTCCTGCGGTTGCTCGGACGGAACGCGATCGCTGCGGCGAGGGCGAGCAGCGCCACTGCGAGACCCGCTGAGAGCAGGAGGAGACCGAGGAACTCCCAAATCCCTATTCCAAACAGCAACCAGCCGATGAGGAGCCAGCAGGGCAGCAGCAGCGCCGCGGGGAAGAGCCCACGGCGCACGATGCGGGTGAATGTCTGCATGAACCCAGACTAGGGCTCCCACTTGTGCGCAGTCACCTGGGTAGGCTGGTTGTCATGCATATCGCGGTTTGCCCCGGGTCGTTCGACCCGCCTACCTGGGGTCATCTGGACGTGATCACGAAAGCGGCGGGACTGTTTGACCACGTGTTCGCGGTCGTAGTGCACAACCCTGAGAAGACCCCCATGTTTCCGGTCGAGCGTCGTGTGGGGATGCTCTCAGCGGCGATCTCCGAAGCGGGCCTGTCGAACGTCGAGGTGGGCGAGCTCAGCGGCGGGCTGCTCGTGGACTACTGTGCGCGCGTGGGTGCTGCGGCGCTGGTCAAGGGCTGTCTCTTATACACATCT
>DGEZ01000084.1 GCA_002391425.1 Micrococcales bacterium UBA3913
TACGATGGGGGGATGAGTGAAACAGTGCGACTCAATCCTGGGGACTCGGCCCCCGCATTCACGCTTCCTGATCAGAACGGCGCCCCGGTATCGCTGAGCGACTATGCCGGGACCAAGGTGATCTTGTTTGTGTATCCCGCCGCGGGCACGCCGGGATGCACGAAGGAGGCATGCGACTTCCGCGACAGCGTTGCCTCGCTGCAGCAGGCCGGGTACGCGGTCCTCGGGCTCTCCCCGGACAAGCCCGACAAGCTCACCAAGTTCGATACGAAGCACGGCCTGGGATACCCCCTGCTCAGCGACCCGGACAAGACCGTCATAGCCCAGTACGGCGCCTACGGGCCGAAGAAACTGTACGGGCGAGAGGTGGTGGGGATCATACGTTCGACGTTTGTCATAGACGAGCACGGCAGCATCGAGCTAGCCCGCTACAACGTCAAAGCCACCGGGCATGTGGCCTCGCTGCGCACGGCTTTGAACATCTGAGTCCCTGACGGCGCGACGGAACCTGCCCTGCGTCAACGCCTCCGGGAGTCATCAACACCCAGGTGCGACGCGAATGCGCGTGAGAACAGCGCGAGCATCCCCGCACCAATGGCCGGGATGCCCAGCAGGATAACGACTGGCCAGGCGGGATCCTGCGCTTGAAGCAGGCTCACCGCCACGGCTGCCACCATCAGCTGAGTGAACACGACAACGCCGCGAGCCTTCGCACTACCGCGCCACAACGCCCGCATCCCCACACCCCACAGTGCCGCCGCAGCCACCGTCAGCAGAACGAGAAACACGGCGGAACTCACCAGCTCGGGCGGCTCGATCCAGAACTCCACCAGCATCCAGACCGCCAGCGCAACGAGCGCAAGGAACTGGGCAGCAAGGATCACCGACACGATCCACACGGGTATGGGAAGCTCCCGCCACCGCACAGTCGATCGTGCGGATCCGTTGTCATCTGCTGCGCGCACTCGCGAAATCCTGTCCATGCGAAACCAGAAAATATCAAAACCCTTGATTTCCCTGGAGTGCTGTGCCAACCTGTTGGAGGCTCAATGATACCGGCTCCCACTGAGAGGGGCCTGCCGTTTGACGAGATCGCCCATGACCCAGATCGTGCCGCGAAACGAGCCCCGTTGTTCGTCCATGTGGAGGTATTTGTGATGGACTGGCGCGATAAAGCCGCCTGCTTGACTGCTGACCCCGAGCTGTTCTTCCCTGTCGGGAATACCGGCCCGGCCATCGACCAGATTGAGAAGGCCAAGTCCGTGTGCCATCGCTGCACCGTCACGGATATGTGCCTCCAGTACGCGCTCGAGACCAGCCAGGACTCCGGCGTGTGGGGCGGGCTGAGCGAGGATGAGCGCCGCGCATTGCGTCGCCGCGCTGCCCGAGCCCGCCGAATCGGCTGAGCTGACGGAACCGGCGTAGCCGCCCACGAACCTCCACCGTGCGCGATCACCGCGCGTTCACACCGGCTGTTCCCCGTTCAGCGGAAATGTCACCGTCACCTCGGTCCCAGCACCGACCATCGTATGCCAGTCGATCGTTCCCCCCAGTTCGCCCTCAATGAGGGTGCGCACAATCTGAGTGCCGAGCCCTGACCCGACACGACCCTCCGGCATCCCCGCCCCATCGTCAGCGACGACGACCGTGAGGCGGTCCTCCTCGTGGTTCACCGTCACGGTCACGTGACCGGATTGCCCGGCCAGGCCGTGCTCGACCGCATTCGTGACGAGCTCCGTCAGCGCCAGCGCCAGGGGTGTTGCCGCCTCGGTTGGGAGGGAACCGAACGATCCCTCGCGGGTGAGTTCGACCCGCGTGTTGTGGCTCGATGCCACCTCCGTGGTCAGCAAGAGGACTCGATCGAAAACCTCGTCAAAGTCGACATTCTGTGTGAGACCACTGGCAAGGGTGTCGTGCACCACGGCGATGGAGGACACCCTGCGCATGGCCTGCAACAGGGCATCTCGCGCCTCGGTGGAGTGCGACCGTCGAGCCTGGATGCGCAGCAGAGACGCCACCGTTTGCAGATTGTTCTTCACCCGGTGGTGGATTTCGCGAATCGTCGCATCCTTTGTGAGCAGTTCCTGCTCTTGACGACGCAGATCGGTCACATCGCGGCACAGGATGATTGCGCCCGTGCGCACGCCGTTCGATTTGATGGGGATAGCCCGCAACGTCACCGATACGCCACGGATATCCACGTCAGCCCTCCATGGGGCCTTCCCCGTGAGCACCAGGGGCAGCGATTCATCGACGGAACGCTGCTCGGCTAGCAGGCTCGTCGTAACCTCCGAGAGGTTGCGCCCCTCCAGCTCGCCCTTGTACCCCAGCCGGTTGAACGCGGATAGCGCATTGGGACTCGCGAACGTCACCACCCCATCGAAGTCGAGACGAACAAGCCCATCGCTGACCCGCGGCGCACCCCGGCGGGGGCCGCTGGGGGCATCCAGATCGGGAAAGTCACCAGCAACGATCATGTCCAGCACATCGTTGGCGCAGCTGAGGAAGGTCAGCTCCAATCTGCTGGGGGTGCGGGCCTCCGACAAGTTCGTGTGTCGCGTAAGGACGGCCAACGGTTCCGACCTCTGCAACCCCCCGGAGGCCTGCCGCACCTTGCGGCGAACCGGGATGGCCTTGAGTCGGGTCGCCGATTGATCAAACCAGTCCGGGGATGATGACGACACCGGCTTGCCCGTTGCCAGAGCCTCTCCCACGAAGGGCCGCCACTGGGTGCGTATTCTCTGCCCGATGATGTCGCGGTAGAACACGGTGTTCGATCCGGAGGGCCGCGCGTGCCCCACCGCGAAGAACTCGCCCGTGCCGTCCTGCACCCACAGCACCAGGTCGGCGAAGGCCAGGTCGGCGATGAACTGCCAGTCCCCCAGCAAAAGACGCAGCCACTCGATGTCGCCCGTGTTCAACGCATCATTGCTCGCCGCCACGTCCTGCAGTTCCGCCATAGCATCTCATCTTACGGGCCCTGCCTGATCTGATACGCACAGCACGATTCCCCGGAGATTTACACACAAGCTGTGCATCCGCTTTGGCTCGCCTATGCCCGTGAATAGAATGTCGAAAACTCGCGCGCGAGATCAGAGCGCGATCGGCACGGGGATCAACACCTCGGAGGGAGTCGAAAACTCGCGCGCGAGATCAGAGCAGAAAAGGAGCTAGAGAAGTACATGTAAGGGGGTTACATGGTGCACTGTCGCACGCATTTCGAGATCCGCCGGCCAGGGGGAGGAGGATAGGCATGTCGGTTCCGCAACCTGTTGTGGGTGCCTGCTTGCCGAGCCACCCCATCCCTGTGCCGCTCCCCGATGCGATCCATACGGACCCGCACCGACTAGACGATCCCCTGGTGTTCGGTCACCGGCTCGCCCAGATGATCTGGGAAGTGTGCCACGACCGACGCTCAATCGAACAACTCATCCCGTGGGTGACCGAATCCGTGTACGAGAACGTGCTACATCGGCTCATCCTCTACCGATTCAACCACGCCAACGCACCAGAGCACACCGCCGAGATACGCGTCGGAGCACACCGCGGCGTCGAGGTCACCCCAGACGAGCACGAATACTGCTGCGTCGTGGCCGTCGGCCGCGACACCCACGGGATGGCGCTACGAATACGTCACTTCCCTTTCGGGCTGCGCGCCACGGCCCTGGGCATCCTGTGAGAATGCCTGCGTGTCACGAGCGCTTACGCTGGGCGGCCCGACGCTGTTGCCGATTGCCCGGGGTCGGCTCCTTCTTCTCCGCGGCCGCTGGGCCAAAGGCGGAAGACTTTCCTGCGTTGCCCGGAGCGGCCTCAGCTACTGTCTGCTTCGGAACGGACGCCGACACGCGCGCCGCCTGGCGCTGTGCCCGGTTTGTCTGTGCACGATCGACCGCCCCTGCCTGCGTGCGCACAGCGACCGACCCGCTCTCGTCCGAGGAGGAGTAGCGCAGCGCGCGCGAGTCATCCTGCCGGGTAAGTCCCTTGGCCTGTACCTCCGGCGCATCCGCGCCACCGGCCGCATTTACCTCGACCTCGATGCGGTACAGGTACTGCAGTGACTCCTCACGAATCTGACCCGTCATCTGCTCGAACAGCACGAAGCCCTCCCGCTGGTATTCCACGAGTGGGTCGCGTTGCGCCATCGACCGTAGGCCGATGCCCTCCTTGAGGTAGTCCATCTCGTACAGGTGATCACGCCACCGTCGGTCAATCACCGAGAGCACCACGCGACGCTCCAGCTCGCGCATCCCCGCGGCACCGATCTTCTCTTCACGGGCCTGATACTGCAGTCGCGCATCCGAAAGCACCTCATTGGTGAGCCAATCGGACTTGATCCGCCCCACACCGCCCGCGGCCTCAATGACCTCGTCCTGAGTGATACCGATCGGATACAGCGTGTTCAGATCGTTCCACAGCGCATCCAGGTTCCATTCGTCCGAGGACGCTCCCTGGGTGTGTTCCGCGATAATCGCCGTGACGACCTCCTCCAGGAAGCCATCGATTTGCTCCCGCAGGTCCGCCTTGTGCAGGATACGGCGCCGATCCGCGTAGATCGCCTCCCGCTGCCGGTTGAGCACGTCATCGTACTTGAGCACGTTCTTGCGAATTTCCGCATTGCGCGCCTCCACCTGGGACTGCGCGCTGCGAATCGCCCGAGACACCGCCCGCGATTCGATCGCCAGGTCATCCGGAAGGCCCGGTCGCGACATGAGCGATTCCGCCGCCCCCGAGTTGAACAGGCGCATGAGGTCATCGGTCAACGACAGGTAGAAGCGTGACTCACCGGGGTCACCCTGCCTGCCCGAGCGCCCGCGCAACTGGTTGTCGATGCGGCGCGACTCGTGCCGCTCGGTGCCCAGAACATAGAGGCCACCGACCTCACGAACCTTCTCCGCCTCGATCTCCACCTCGGCCTTGATGCGGTCGAATACCTCCGGCCAGTGCTTTTCGTACTCTTCCGGATCATCCTGCGAGGAGAACCCCAGTTTCTCCATCTCCGCCACAGCGAGGAACTCTGCGTTCCCCCCGAGCATGATGTCCGTGCCACGCCCGGCCATGTTCGTGGCAACCGTGACCGCACCCAGCCGACCAGCCTGGGCGACAATCGACGCCTCGCGGGAGTGATTCTTCGCGTTGAGAACCTCATGCTTGATACCCCGCTTGGCGAGTTTACGCGCGAGGTACTCGCTCTTCTCCACACTCACGGTGCCGACGAGAACCGGCTGACCGGCCTCATGACGCGCAGCGATGTCGTCGACGACCTGGTCGAACTTGACTTCCTGATTCTTGTATACGAGATCGGTCTGATCGATCCGAATCATCGGCTTGTTCGTCGGGATCGGCACCACGCCCAGCTTGTAGGTGGACATGAACTCCGCGGCCTCCGTCTCGGCCGTTCCGGTCATACCCGACAGCTTCTCGTACATGCGGAAGTAGTTCTGGAGGGTGATCGTCGCGAGCGTCTGGTTCTCCTCGCGGATCCGCAGTCCCTCCTTCGCCTCGAGCGCCTGGTGGAGGCCCTCGGAGTAGCGCCGGCCCTCGAGCACGCGGCCGGTGAACTCGTCGACGATCAGCAGCTCGCCGTCGCGGACGATGTACTCCTTGTCCTTCTTGTAGAGCGCGTGCGCCTTGAGGGCCTGGATGAGGTGGTTGACGAGCTGGCCGTTGACGTCGAGGTAGAGGTTCTCGATGCCGAGCGCCTTCTCGACCTTCTCGACGCCGCTCTCCGTGGGCGACGCGGCCCGGTGCTTCTCGTCGACCTCGTAGTCGACGCCGGGCTTCAGCGTCGGGACGATGCGCGCGAAGCGGTAGTACGTGTCCGTCGCGGCCTCGGGGACGCCGGAGATGATCAGCGGCGTGCGGGCCTCGTCGATGAGGATCGAGTCGACCTCGTCGACGA
>DGEZ01000115.1:0-4127 GCA_002391425.1 Micrococcales bacterium UBA3913
TGCACGACGAGTGCGTGCGTTGTGCGACCGTCTCGTTGCAGGGGCGCCCAGAGGAACTTTCCGCGGCGCACCACGGCGCACGCCTGCGCGCCGGTGAGCTGTTCGACGAAATCCGTTGTGGTGCCCGCGAAACGGCGCAGTTCGCGCTCATCTCGAACGTCCACGCAGGTGAACTCGCCACCGAGGAGCACGTGCTCGACGCCGCGGCGGACGACCTCCGCCTCGGGAAGCTCAGGCATCTGGGGACATGAGGGCATGCCACGCGTTCAACGCGGCTGCTGCCTCGGCGTGCTTCTTCGTCGTACCGTCGCCCGACCCGGTCACGGCACCGGCGGTCACCACCGCATGGTACCGCCGATCGTGGTCGGGGCCTTCGGCGGTCACCTGGTAGCTGACCTGACCGAGTCCACGAGACTGGGCGAGTTCTTGAAGGGAGGTCTTGGGGTCCATCTGTGCGCTGAGCTGGGCCACCCGGGGCAGCAGTGGCTCGACAATCCTCATCACGAGCGCGCTGGCGGCATCGAACCCCGCGGACAGGTAGGTGGCCCCGATGAGGGCTTCCATGACATCGGCCAGGAGTGATGCCTTCCGGTCTCCCCCGGTGAGCTGTTCTCCCCTGCCCAGCAGGAGGAACTCTCCGACGCCCAGATCCGTGGCACGCCCCGCCAACGCGACGGTGCTGACCAGGGCAGCACGGCGGCGGGACAGCTCATCTTCCTGAATGTCAGGGAAGGAACGGAAGAGGTAATCGCTGACGACGAACCCAAGCACGGAGTCACCCAAGAACTCCAGGCGCTCATTCGTGGGCAGGCCGCCGTGCTCGTATGCGTAGGAACGATGGGTCAAAGCCCGCGTCAGCAGGACATCATCGATCTCGACCTGCAGCGTGCTCAGTAGCCGCGCACGGTCAGAATCCGGCATGGCTGACTCTAGACGTCAGCGACCTTGCGGCCCTTGTACTCCTTGAACAGCGGGGTTCCCGCCGAGTCCTCGACCACACGAGCGCGGTGGGGAAGACTGTAAACAACGCGTCCACCCTCAACGGTCTTGACGAGCGTGGGGGCCGACGCCTTCCACTGAGAACGGCGCGCATGGGTGTTTGCGCGAGACGACTTCCTCTTGGGTACAGCCATGATCTATCCTTCACATCGATGTCGAGGGGATACCGACGTTCTGGTCACTCCGTTTCGAACCGGACCTGGTCGAGCGCCGACCACCTCGGATCGATGCGTTGACCGTGGGAGTGGGCGGGATCGTCCGCGAGGCGCGCACCACATTCTGGGCACAAGCCAGGACAATCTTCACGACACACCGGTTGAAACGGCAAAGCCAGAACGACTGCATCCCTGATTACCTGTTCGAGGTCGACACAGTCGTCCTCGATGCAGAAATCGAAAGCTTCCCCAACACTGTACGCGAAAAGCTCCTGAAATTCGACTTCCAGGGGAATTTCCACCGCACCGAGACAGCGACCACACTCCCCTACCGCCGTCGCCGCCGCCTCACCGGATACGAGAATGCCCTCGTGTACGGACTCGGCGAGGCCGCTGACGTGCACCGGGTCCCCTTCGGGAACACCGACCAGACGCACGCCCAATTCGGCGGGTGCCGTGAGATCCAGGTCAAACGCCCGAGACTGTCCGGGTTTGCCGACGAGGTCTCGAATCGGCAGGAGATAGGGGGAGGATGCTGCAGCAGACATGACCATCATCTTAGGCGCGCAGAACGCACCCGACTACGCCGGCGGCGAACGGGGCACAGCGGCTGTGCGGATGCGCGCTCCCGGTCACCTCCCCGGCGCCCGCAGATGCGCGTGTGCGCGCACACGCGATCACGCGATCACGCGATCACGCGATCACGCGACGGAATTGTTCCAGTAATCCACGATCGCCGCGCAGGATTCCTCGAATGCGGCCACACCGGCACGACCGACCCCGGTCGTATTGAGGAAGGCGTGCACGTGCCCGGTCACCACCTGCACCCGGGTGGGGACACCTGCTTCGGCGAGCTTCCGCCCATAGGCGAGGCCCTCATCCCGCAACGGATCGAACCCGGATACCACCACGTGGGCCGGGGCAACGCCCGTGACGTCTTCTGCCAGCAACGGGGATACCCGGGGGTCGAGGGCGAGCTCGTCGTCACCACCCAGGTAATGGGCCTTGTACCAGTCCATTTGTGCTTCGGTGAGGAAGAAGCCCTCCGAAAAGGTGCGATACGAGTCGTGTTTGGTGGACAGATCCGTGACCGGGCAGTACATGACCTGCAGCAGGGGTCCGCCTTCCGGATCGTCGCGGGTGAGTTGGCTGATCACGGCGCTGAAATTCGCGCCGGCTGAATCGCCGGCGACCATCACTTTCGCCGGCGCCCCCAACTCACCTGCGTGATCCCGCACCCAGCGAAAGGCGTCGAGAGCATCCTCAAGCCCTGCCGGGAATGGATGCTCCGGAGCGAGGCGATAGTCGACAACCACGACCATCATGTGCGTGTGCACCGCGAGAAAGCGCGCGAGCCGGTCATTCGACTCCACACCGCCGACCACCCAGCCACCGCCGTGGTAGTACACGATGATCCCGCGCGGGTCGCCATTGTCATATATCCGAACCGGAATATTCCCGGACCGGCCGGGGATCGTGCTGTCCTCGATGCGGGAGACGGGTACGTACGCGCCGAAGATACGTCCCTCCGCATCCATTTGGGCCCGGGACTGGTCCAGCGGCAGCGTCTCGAAGTCGCTCCCGGGAAGCATCGACAAGAGCTTCAGCCCCATTTGGACCTCGGGGAACATCTCGTAGCCGTCTCGAACGAGGGGCTTCCCGCCGATCCAGCGCTGGATACGCACCGGGAGCTTGCCTGCGCCATGAATGAGGGTGCGTGCGACTGCTTCGCTCAACGCCATCGGGGTTTCTCCTTGCTGTCTGCGGCCACCGGATCGTGGTATCAGAACAGTATTTGGTCAGATGACCAGTTCATATGTCCACCACGTTAAGGCTGTGTAAAGTGAGGCAGGAGAGGCAACGCGAATGGGAACAGAACAGGCGAAGCGACAACGTGGACGGCAACCGCAGACGGCGCACAACCAGACAAGCGGCGAACTCGTCGATGCTGCTCTGAGCGTTGCCCAGACCCACGGCATCGGCGCGACCACGACCAGGCGGATCGCGGCACAAGCGGGATTGCCGCTGGGCACCGTGCACTACTGGTTCGCTAACAAAGACGCCCTCATCGAAGCGGTGATCACGAGACTGTTCGATGATGTCAGGCACCGCCTGCACGAGAACCTGCGCGGCGCATCCCTGGCCGAAGACCTACACCAGGGATATGCGGCAGTCAGCAACCCCGATCAGCTCCTCGTCCTGTTCGAGTGCATTCTCCACGAGGCACGCACCGGAGGAGACTCCGGGGTCGTGGATGACCTCTACACCGACTACCTTGCGACAGCCACCGCGATTACCGAACGGTGGTGCGCGGATGCACAGCTGAACATCCCCGGCGGACCCGCAGTCCTCGCCCAGTTCATCATCGCCCTGTTCGACGGCTTGAGCCTCGGACGACTCGCCTCCCCCCAGAACACCAACGACAACGCGATACTCACCCTGGTCGCGTCCCTGCTCGACAGCGCAAGCGGGCGGACGGGTCCGACCGCCGACTGAGACGCGAGGGCCGCAGCCCTATCCGGCGGCGGTACCCTCACCGGCGGTGCGGGGCCCCGCGAAAGATGACGTCCGCGGTGTCCTCAGCGCAGAGGCCGGCTTCACCGTCGCCGCCCCGAAGCGCCCGTCCAGAGCGTCGAGTGCGCGGTCCGCCTCCCGCCACTTCTCCTCGTCATCCCAGAGCACCTCCATCGACGCCTGAGCAGACGCGGCGCGCACGTGCTCCATGCGGACCCCCACCAGCCGTAGCGGGATGCCTGAGAGTCCGGACTCGCGGTACAGCTGCACCGCCATATTCGCGACAGTCTCGCCCACATCGGTGGGGGCGGACAGCGTGCGCGCCCGGGACAGCGTGTGGAAGTCGGATCGGCGCAGTTTCACGGAAATAGTCGCGGCCGTCACACCGGCGGCACGCGCCCGCCGCGCGACCGCACGCGCCAACAGGCGCAGGTGCCGCTCAACCTGAACCGCGTCGCT
>DGEZ01000115.1:4373-4519 GCA_002391425.1 Micrococcales bacterium UBA3913
CGCTCAACCTGAACCGCGTCGCTCACATCCTGTTCGAAGGTGGTCTCCTGGCTGAGGCTCTTCTCCTCACGCGGCTCTGACACGAGCGCCACGCGGCGCGGGTCCACCCCATGCGAGAGCGCCAGCAATTGGCGGGATGCGGCCGG
>DGEZ01000002.1 GCA_002391425.1 Micrococcales bacterium UBA3913
AGCACGCGCTGACCGAATGCCAACGACTCGACGGGCACCCGCTCATCCACTCCATGAAACATACCCGGAAAATCGAAATCCGCGGGGACCCTGAGCGGTACGAAACCAAATCCGCGAATTCCGAGCTTGTACAGCGCCTTGTTGTCGGTGCCCGCACTCAGCAGGTAGGGCAGGCATACGGCCTCGGGGTCGTGTACGGCCACGGACCGCTGAATCGCGGCGACGAAGTCTCCATCGAAGGGGTTCTCGAAACCTATGTCGATGAGATCTGGCTCAACGCGCACCTCCGGACCCACAATTTCACGAATCCGGTCCAGCACTTTCTCATTCTCGCCGGGAAGCGGCCGCACGTCGATCCGTGCTGTTGCGCTCAGCGGCACGACGTTGTGGTTCACCCCGGATGTCAGCATCGTCGGGTTGGCCGTGGTTTGCAGACTTGCCGAGACGAATCGTGCAGCGAATCCCGTGCGGGCTGCCACTTCGTGGGGCGTATCCGAGACCGCAGCGTGGGTCAACGTGCGCACGCGTTCAAGGAGCAGGCGCGTCGTCGGGGTGAGTTGCACCGGCCACTGCACCTCCCCGAGCTGAACCAGGGCGCGAGCGAGTTTCGTGATCGCATTGTCGGCATTCACGTGCGAGCCATGCCCCGCAGTGCCAGAGGCCACCAGGCGTAGCCAGATCAGCCCTTTCTCCCCCGTCTGCACAAGGTACGCGCGCTGTCCGGCCAGGTTGATGGAGTACCCGCCGACCTCGCTGACGGCATTGGCCACTCCATCGAAGAGATCCGGGTGGGTCCGACAGACGAATTGCGAACCGCGCTCCCCGCCGGCCTCCTCATCCGCGAAAAAGCCAAACATGATCGTTCGCCGGGGTCGCTCGCCACGCCTGACCGCATCCTCCAGGGTCGCGAGCATCATCGCATCCATGTCTTTCATATCGACCGCGCCGCGACCCCACACGCAGCCATCACGTATCTCCGCACCGAACGGATCAACGCTCCACTCCGCCGCGACCGCAGGAACGACATCGGTATGCCCATGGACGAGTAATGGCGGAAGCCGAGTGTCGCGCCCCTCCCACCGGGCGAAAACCGAAGGGCGATCCGGTTCCCCCTCAGCGCGGTGGGTGACGGTGGTGGGCGTGAGGCCGTTCTCTTCGAAAAAATTCTGAAGGTAGTCCGCGGCCACCCCCTCTCCCACGGCTTTCCCACGGCCCCAGTTCTGGGTATCCATGCGAAGGAGATCTTGCAGAATTTCCACGGTGCGGTCGGCGGCAGACATGACTCCAGCGTAGCGATTGGCTGTCCATGGCAAGCGCCACATGACGAACGTTTTCATGCTAAAGTCATCCGGTGGTGTTTTCACCACGTACCCAGCCCGGGTGGCGGAATAGGCAGACGCGCTAGCTTGAGGTGCTAGTCCACACATTATCGTGGGTGGGGGTTCAAGTCCCCCCTCGGGCACAGAACGGGTGGACTCCTGATCGGGGTCCACCCTTTTTCATCCCCCTATTCGGGGTTGACGATGCCGGGACGGCCAACCGTATGCGCATCCACCACTACCTCGGTTTTCACCGTTCGCTCAATGAAACACAACGCCGGGACATCCGCATGTAGGGCCTGCGCCCGTTCAACGTCCTCCTGACGGAAGACAATTACTGCTGGATGCAGCGTGATCCTGGTGATCTCGCCGGAGCCGTCCTCGTGTACTCGTAACAGCGCTTCCGCATGGTCGCGGTACGATGCCACCTCTATTCCGGCGCGCTCGGCTAGGTACACATAAGTCAGCAGGTGACACTGTGCGACCGCCGCGAGGAGAAGCTGTTCGGGATTCAGCCGCTCACGATCGCCGTGGAATCGCGGCGCCGATGATCCCGGAAGGTCCCCGAAACCGTCAAAGCTCAGCGTGTGCGCCCGTGAGGCGTGGCGCCGTGTGCTGCTTTCTTCTGGTTCCCACGTGAGGTGCGTATGAAACAGCTCCTCCATCATGGCTCCTTTCAAGGGACTGTGGAATACTCGGAACATGGTCTCACAGCACCCGTGGAGTCGGTACATCGCCCTCGGCGACTCTTTTACCGAGGGCGTCGGTGACGATGAGCCGAAGAGCCCGGGGGGGGTTCGCGGATGGGCCGATCGCGTCGCCGAGGTCCTCAACGAGGGGGTCGACGACTTCGCCTATGCAAATCTCGCGATCCGCGGCCGACTCATGCAGCAGATCATCGACGAGCAGATTGACCCGGCGATCGCCATGCACCCCGACCTTGTGTCCCTGTGCGCGGGAGGCAATGATCTGCTTCGACCCGGGGCAGACCCGGATGTCCTGGCCGACGAGCTGGAGGCTGCTGTGGACCGCCTCAGCAGATCCGGCGCCACCGTCGTTCTCTTCACGGGAACGGACACGGCGCACTCCCCCGTGTTCCGCCTCATACGCAACAAAGTCGCCATCTTCAACATGAATATTTACCGCATCGCACACCACCACGACGCAGTCGTGGTCGACCAGTGGGCGCTCGATTTTCTCAAGGATCCACGTATGTGGTCGGAGGATCGTCTTCACCTGAACCCGATAGGTCACCACAATATGGCCATCGCGGTGTTGCGTGCGTTGAACGTGGACAACGACCTCCAACCGGATTTTCCGGGTCCGCTGCCCGAGAAGCCATGGCGGGAAGCCCGTGCAGAGGACATGGTGTGGGCGAAGAACTACCTGTGGCCGTGGGTGCTGCGCAGATTGCGCCATCAATCCTCAGGGGACGGCCGGCGTCCGAAACGGCCTGAACCCGATTTTCTGGACTGACCGCAAGCCCTCCTCACCGGACGAGTTCCCACAGAGCCACAGCTGCCGCGGCCCCGACGTTGAGAGAATCAACGCCATGTTGCATGGGGATGGTCGCGATCACATCTGTGTGGGTGCGCGCACGGGCACTCAACCCCGTGCGCTCGGTGCCGAGAACGAGTGCATTGCGCCGACTGCCGGGAATGGACCGGATGTCCACCGACTCCGGGCCGAAGCCCAGACCAACGATCCGCACGCCGCGTTCTCGCAGGCGGTCGTGCGCGACCTCCCAGCTCGGCATCCGCGTCCAGGGAACCTGGAACACCGTCCCCATACTCACCCGCACGGAGCGGCGATACAGCGGATCCGCACACCGCGGGGTCACGAGGACTCCGCACGCTCCCAGGGCTGCTACGGAGCGGAAGATTGCCCCGACATTCGTGTGGTCCACGACGTCTTCGATGATCACGAGTGTGCCCTCATCTCCGATCACGGCATCCAGCTCCGGGAGAGTCCGCCGCCGCATGGCGGCCATCGCACCTCGGTGCAGTCTGAACCCCACGATCTGGGTGAGAATATCTGGTGTGGCCACAAAAACCGGAACGTCCGCCGCTTCCGCCCAGGCGCTCACCTCTGGCAGCCACTTCTGCAGGACGAGAAACGAGCGCGGCTCGTAGCCGGCCGCAATAGCCCGTCCGATCACCTCAACAGATTCCGCCATGAACAGACCCTGCTCCGCCTCGAAGCTGCGGCGGAGATTCACATCGCGCAACCGGAAATAATCGCTGACCCGGTCATCTCCCGGATCGCTGACCATCTCGACGCGCACCACCGTCCCATTCTCCCACCGCTGACCGAGCCCGGCGTAACACCCGCGCAAAGTGTCGATGCTACCGTGTGCCGATACGGAGGTAACACGGCCATGATCACACTCCCGCGACGAGGACACCAGGTCCATGAGATCGACCTCGCCCAGGATGCGCTCCGCAGTGCGCGCCGTATCGTCGTGCTCACCGGCGCGGGTGTCAGCACGGAGTCAGGTATTCCCGACTACCGCGGACAGGGTGCCCCGCGACGCCGTCCGATGACACTGGACGACTTCCTCACCCTGCCCCAGGCCCGCCGCCGCTATTGGGCAGGTTCGCATCTGGGCTGGAACAGTTTTGCACGTGTGCGCCCGAACCCCTCTCATCTGGCGCTGGCGCGAATGCAGCGTGCCGGAGTTGTCGCGCGAGTCATCACCCAGAATGTCGACACCCTGCATGAGCAGGCCGGAACCGCCGATGTCCTCCACATGCACGGCACCATGATGACGGTCTCCTGCCTGAACTGCCATTCGACCTTTCCGCGCCGTGACATCGCAACTCAGATGGTCCGCGAAAACGGCCCGTTCTTTGCGCGCCAGGCGGACCTGAGGCCCGATGGGGACGCCGAGATTACCCCGCCGGATGATTTCCGGGTGCCCAGCTGCCCACGCTGTGCCGGGATGCTCAAACCTGATGTCGTCTTCTTCGGAGAAACTGTGAGCGCTGCTGTCACGGCTGCCTGCTACGAAGCCATAGACTCCGCCGACCTCCTTCTCATCGCGGGGTCCTCCCTAGTCGTGAATTCCGGTATGAAGCTTCTCAATCGTGCTCGCTCCCGTGGCACCACCGTCGCGATCGTCAATCGCGGTCCGACCCGGGGAGATCGATTCGCGCAGCTGCGTTTCGAGGGGAAGACCTCCGAGCTTCTTCCTCGAATCGCGTCCGTGGTGGGCTCGCCGATGGCGCTACCTGGTGTGGCAGAATAATGCCGTGACCACGATCAGCTTGATACGCCATGGCCAGACCGACTGGAATCTCCAGCATCGCATCCAGGGCTCCACAGATATTCCCCTCAACGACACGGGACGAGCGCAGGCGAGGATGGCCGCTGACGAACTCCTCACGACGACCGCACCGTGGGACCTGATCTACACGTCGCCCCTGAGTCGCGCGCGAGAGACCGCCGAGATCATCGCCGACATCCTCCACCTGCCCGCCCCGATGATCGCGCCGGATATGGTCGAGCGTTCCTTCGGCGAGGTGGAGGGCCTGACGGACGAGGAACGCAGCGCGACGTTCCCGGCAGGAGTGCCGGTTCCCGGGTCGGAGTCACGCGAGGATTTGCGGTCCCGTGGCGTCGCCGCCATCGCCCGCATCGCCGATGCACATCCCGACAAACGGGTCATCGCGGTGTCCCATGGCGGACTTCTCGGTCAGATTCTTCGGCATATCACCCACGAGGCGTTGCCGGGGCCGCTGGACATGATCCCCAATGGATCTGCCACCATCATTGAGAGGGATGCTGCCGGCTCGTGGGCGGTCCTGAGAGAATCCATCATCCGGGGCGCACGCGAGCACGCACCGGTTCCCTGACCTGTACACCGGAGATCTTCTCCTCACTGCGCCGCATCTTGAGCCGAGAGAAAGCGACGGATGATCCCAGCGGCCTCCGCGGGACGCTCGTAGTGGATGAGGTGGCCGACCCCGTGAATGACCTCGAGTCGCGCGCCGGGGATGCGCAAGCACAGCTCCCGCTCCTGTGCGACAGTGGCGATATCGTCCATGTCCCCCGCGATCAGCAATGTCGGGACACGGATCCGCCCGACATAATCGGAAACGCTTCGGTGCGCTGACTCCCGGAACGCGTCAATCACTCCCGGCAAGGACGTATACGAGTTGTAGTACGTGTCATGCTGCAGGTGGATCCACCGACGCAGTGCACGGTCATGGGTGCGCACCATAGCCACGCTCATGCCGCGAACGTGAAGCCGGTTCGTCAACAGCCACGTCCCCATTCCGTGCGGCACAATGCCCGCCGCGCTATACAACGCGCTTGCGAATCGGCTGAGCACCGGGTGGGGCCCCCGGTCAGAGGACACCGCCACCGGGTTCATGAGGGTGAGCGATCGAAGGGGCATGCCTGCGGATGCGGCGGCGATGATGCTGCCAAAGGAGTGCCCGAACAGGTGGACTGCCGGGATGTCCAACGCGGTGACGAACTCATCCAACCACTGGACGTACCCCGCTACGGTGTTTCCCGCCGTGAGATCCGGCTGGTCTCCGAAGCCGGGCAGGGCTGGGATGATGACCCGATACTGTGAGCAGAGCGCGCGCGCTACCCTATCTAGCCCCTGCCATGTCCCGCGCAGCCCGTGAACCATGACAATCGCTGGGGATGCTGCGAGCCCGTCGCCGTACTCCGCATACACTTGGACCCTGTCGCGCAACGGAACCGTGCGCATGAGCGGAGCAGGAGACATACGCCCAGCTTACGCGCCGGTGACGGCCACGTCGCAGGCTCGCTCTATGCTGGATGGGTGAATGATCCCGCCGCACTCCCGGAATGGTCCCGCCACCTCACTGTCTTCGACCTGGAGACCACGGGGGTGAACACGAGGGAGGCACGCATTGTGACGGCGTGTATTGCCCGCCTCGACCAGGATGGTCACGTCACTGCGGCCTCGACGTGGCTGGCCGACCCTGGCATCGACATCCCGGTACAGGCCCAGCGCGTGCATGGGATTTCTACGGATAAGGCCCGCCGCGAGGGGCGTCCCGCCGCGGATGTTGTCGCCGAGGTCCGCGCAGTGGTTGAGGATTCCCTGCGCAACAATATCGCCGTCGTCGCATACAACGCACCCTACGATTTCGGCGTGCTCATGGCGGAGTGCCGGCGCCACGGAATACCTCCCATTGGCGATCCCGCCCCCGTCATCGATCCGCTTGTGCTGGACCGTCACCTCGACACCTACCGCAAGGGGAAACGCACCCTCAGCGCAGCCACGGAGGTGTACGGAGTCACCCTCGACCACGCGCACACAGCCGAGGCGGACGCCGTCGCCGCCGGGCAGGTGGCTCTCGCCATCGCACGACGCTATGCGGATCAGCTCACCATGACGGCGATGGACCTGCACCTCGCCCAGCAGGATTGGGCTCGCGCCCAAGAAGAGAGTTTCGCCCGGTATATGGAGCGGGTAGGGCGTCCGTATCATGCCCGATACGGCTGGCCGCTATCGCGCTGAACGGTCGTTCTCCGGGGTTTCCGGCCCTCACCAGGATTGGGAGACACTCCCGTGCTCCTACCTACAACACATGCGGGGAGGCCAGCGCTACGCGCTGACCTCCCCGCAGGAAGAGTATGAGGGAGTCCGTTAGGCCCCGAAACCCTTGTACCGGCTCTTGAACTTCTCCACTCGGCCGGCGCTGTCCATAATCCGCTGCTTGCCGGTGTAGAACGGGTGAGATGCGGACGAAATCTCGACGTCAATGACCGGGTAGGTGTTGCCGTCCTCCCACTCGATCGTCTTCTCGCTCGTCGCGGTGGATCGGGTCAGGAACGTCTGCCCGGACGCGAGGTCACGGAACACGACAGGTCCGTACTGCGGGTGAATACCAGTCTTCATGGGAAAATCCTTGGGTCTTGCGGACACGGCCCCTGTTTGAACGGGCCGACGGTCTACTATACCAGCAATCCCGCACCCATCCAAGCAAGCGAGGCACGGCGTGGCGGGACTATCGCACCGCCCTCGCCGAATAGCGCCCAGTGTCTGAACTCAGCAACAGCGGCATCCCGAACACTTCGCTCAGTGTCACCGAATTCAACGTCTCCGCCAGGGGTCCGGCCGCCACGACCGCGCCCTCGGAGAGCAACAGCACGTGGGTGAACCCCTCGGGGATCTCCTCCACGTGATGGGTGACCATCACCATCGCGGGTGCCGTCGGGCTGGTCGCATACCCGGACAGCAACGCCAGCATCTCCTCCCGCGCCCCGAGATCCAGGTTCGCACTGGGCTCATCCAACAGGAGCAGTTCCGGATCCGTCATCGTCGCGCGGGCGGCCTGAACCCGTTTACGTTCGCCATCGCTCAGGCTGCCATAGCTACGATCCGCCAGTTCGGAGAGACCCCACTCCCCCAGGACGCGACGTGCTCGGCGCTCATCCAGGTCATCGTACTGCTCGCGCCACCTCCCGGTCACCGCGTAGGCGGCGGTCAGGACCAAGTCAATCACCCGCTCGGCCGGCGGGAACCGCCGTGCCAGCGCGCTCGAGGCGAACCCAATGCGCGGCCGCAAGGAGAACACATCCACGCGTCCCATGCGCTCCCCAAGAATCGTCACAGTCCCCGAGCTAGGGTGCACGTGCGCGGATGCCAGGTTGAGCAGTGTCGTCTTTCCTGACCCATTCGGCCCAAGGATCACCCATCGCTGGTCAGGTTCCACCGTCCAGGTGATGTGATCAAGGATCGCCCGCCCGGAGCGAATCACGCTCACATCCACCAGTTCCAGTACCGCGCTCATAGCTACAAGGTTAGGGCAGAACGCGCACCGGCACAGACGCCACGCAGCTTAGCTGCTGACAGCACGGTAGACGTCGAGAGTCTGATCTGCTATCGAATCCCAGGAGAATTCTCCGATTGCGCGTGCACGCCCGCGCGCACCGTACTCCTCACACAGCTCCTCATCTGCGACGACCTCGGAGAGCACCGTTGCAAAATCACGGGCAAACTGGTCAGGATGCAGAGGCGTTCCCGTCCCATCGGTCAGCTGTTCCACCGGGACAAGGCGCCCCGTGACACCCTCGGAGACGACCTCGGGGATACCCCCCGTATGCGTGGCAACCACCGCCGTACCACAGGCCATCGCCTCCAGATTGACGATGCCTAGCGGTTCATAGACGGACGGGCATACGAACACGCGCGCGAAGGTGAGCAGCGCCATCAGCTCATGGCGAGGCAGCATCTGCTCGATCCAGACGATCCCGTCGCGGGCTTCCTGCAGGCGAGCGATCTTCTGTTCAACCTCGGCCTTGATCTGAGCGGTATCCGGGGCTCCCGCGCAGAACACCACCTGTACCTGCGGATCCAGGAGGGCAACCGCATCCAGGAAATATGACAACCCCTTCTGCCGGGTGATCCGGCCGACGAAGATCACCGCGGGACGGTTCGGATCAACGCCGTAACGTTTGAGAACCTCGTCATCTCGCGTCGGCACCCACTGTGTGGTGTCGATCCCGTTGCGGACCACGTGGACGCGGTCCGGATCCATGAACGGGTAGGCGCGCAGAATGTCCAGGCGCATCTGGCTGCTCACCGCGATCACCCCGGCAGCCTGCCGGTACGCCTCCTCCTCGATCCACGAGGACAAGCGATACCCGCCACCGAGCTGCTCCGCCTTCCAGGGGCGCAACGGCTCCAGGCTGTGCGCGGTGAGAACGTGCGGGATGTCGTGTAGGGTGGCGCCGAGCATCCCGGCAGAGTTCGCGTACCAGGTGTGACTGTGCAGGATGTCCGCCCCTGCCATGTCCTCGAGCATGGAGAGTCCCACCGCCATCGCCTGGGACGCCCCATTCGCGGTGCTGGGGAGCACATCCGGGTAGGCCGTCGTATTCGGCTCGTGCCGGTCTTCGCCAAAGCAGCGCACCTGCACGTCGATCTTCTTACGCAGTGCTTTGGTCAGCTCGGCAACGTGCACGCCAGCGCCCCCGTAGATCGCCGGCGGATACTCCTTGGTGAGCAGATCCACTCTCATGGCTGACACCGTAGTACAGGCCCGCGATTAACGGGTAATCTGGGTATATGGCAAAGACGCGCATCTTCGGTATCGTCTTGGCCGGTGGTGAGGGAAAGCGCTTGATGCCGTTGACCTCAGATCGTGCCAAGCCAGCGGTGCCGTTCGGCGGGGGGTACCGCCTCATCGACTTCGCAATCTCCAATCTCGTGAACTCGGGGCTGCGGCACATCGTTGTGCTCACCCAGTACAAGTCACACTCCCTGGACCGGCACATTAGCCAGACCTGGCACATGTCCCCCATGCTCGGCCAGTACATCACCTCCGTTCCGGCACAACAACGCCTGGGCAAACGCTGGTTCACCGGGAGCGCGGACGCGATCCTCCAGAGCTTGAACCTGGTTCGGGATGAACAGCCCGACATCATCGTGGTGGTCGGTGCCGACCACGTGTACCGGATGGACTTTCGCCAGATGATCGAGGCCCATATTGACAGTGGGCTGCCGGCAACAGTCGCCGCCGTGCGGCAGCCGCTAGCCCTGGCTAGCCAGTTCGGCATTATCGAGCCCTCCTCGGATGGGCACACGATTGCACGCTTCCTGGAAAAACCGGAGCATCCGACCCCACTGAGCGACAACCCGGATCAGGTGTTCGCCTCGATGGGCAATTACGTCTTTGACACAGATGCGCTCGTCCAGGCCGTGCAAGCGGATGGGGACCGACTCGATTCGGATCACGATATGGGGGGTGACATCATCCCGGCGTTTGTCTCGCGAGGCGAGGCAGGGTACTTCGACTTCAGCTCATCGAGTATTCCCGGGTCCACGGAGCGCGACCGCTGCTATTGGCGAGACGTCGGCACCCTCGATGCCTACTATGAGGCGCATATGGACCTTATCGCGACGTTGCCGGTATTCAATCTGTACAACAGCGAGTGGCCGATTTATACCCAGCAGCTCAATCTGCCGCCTGCGAAGTTCGTGCGCGATGCGAACAACACCCTCTCACAGATTGTCGATTCCATCGTCTCGCTGGGAGTTCTCGTGGTCGGCGGAAGCGTCGAGTTCTCCGTGCTCGGCCCACGGACCTATGTGGAGTCGGATGCCCGGGTCGACCACAGCATCACGTTCGATGGCGTGAACGTCGGTGCAGGTGCACGCGTACAACACGCCATTCTTGATAAGTTTGTCGTGGTCGAGCCCGGCGCGACGGTGGGCATCGACCATGACTTGGACCGCGAACGCGGCTTCACCGTCACCGACTCCGGAATTACCGTCGTGGAGAAGAACACACGAGTAACAACATGATCTCTTTCGTCCTGGTCGCTGATGTCGATTCCACGCTGATCAAGGACGAGGTGATCGAACTGCTCGCGGATGCCGCCGGGACGCGCGCGGAGGTTGCTCAGATTACCGCCCGGGCGATGGCTGGCGACATCGACTTCGCCGAGAGCCTGCGCGAACGCGTGGCCACCTTGCGCGGACTCCCAGAGTCGGTCATCTCCGAGACGATTCGTCGGGTCCGCCCGAGTAACGGCCTGGCCGAGCTGGTGGATGCTGTCCACCGCCGACAGGGGCGAATCGGGGCGGTATCCGGGGGCTTCTCCCAGGTTCTCGATGTGCTGGCCCCCCAGTACGGGATTGACATGTGGCGGGCGAACAGCCTGAGCATCCGCGACGGCCACCTTCTCGGGGAAGTCACCGGCACGATCGTGGATGCACGCGTCAAGGCGCAGACACTGCGGCAGTGGTCCGCTGACCTCGGGCTCCCGTCAGCGCAGGTGATCGCAATGGGCGATGGAGCGAACGACCTCCTCATGATGGACGAAGCGGGCCTGTCCATCGCCTACTGCGCAAAACCGAGGGTGCGTGAGCACGCCCAGGTATCGATTGACGTCCCCGACCTGCGTGAGGTTATCCCGTATCTGCCCCAGACGCCATAAGGCCCGCGGCACGCGCGCCCTGGCGTGCGATAGGGAAACGTGCACCGTAGGCACCCCGGTAGGGGATCCAGGGCTATCCCGGGAGTCTCAGTGGCCCATGCCCAGCCCGCCGTCGACCGGAATGACCGCCCCCGAGATGTAGCTCGCGGCATCACTGGCCAGCCAGGCGACCACCTCCGCGACCTCGTCCGCTGAAGCGAACCGGCCCGCAGGGATCGCGGCCTTGTACTGTTTCTGTTTCTCCTCGGGCAGGGATGCGGTCATCTCCGTCTCGATGAACCCCGGAGCGACCAGGTTCGCGGTGATGCCACGGGATCCCAGTTCCCGGGTCATGGAGCGAGCAATCCCCAGCAGACCCGCCTTCGAGGCCGCATAGTTGACCTGACCGGCGGAACCGTACAGTCCGACCACGCTCGACAGCAGGATCACCCTGCCCCACCGCGCACGGATCATCGACTTCGTCACGCGTCGCACAGCCCGGAACGCACCCGAGAGGTTCGTGTCCACGACGTCCTCAAAGTCAGCGTCACTCATGCGCAACAGAAGCCCATCCCGGGTGATCCCCGCGTTCGCCACCAGCACGGTCACCGGCCCAAGTTCCTCCTCGACCCGCGCGATGGCCGCATCCAACGACGGGCCATCGGTCATGTCCGCATGCACCGTCAATGCGCCGGCAGGTCCCGTGGCCTCCCCGCGTGTCGTCACCGCCACAGGGTAGCCGCGATCCAGGAACTTCTGAGCGGTAGCCCGTCCGATACCACGGTTTCCGCCCGTGACCAGGACGACCGGGCGAGAATCGGGCGAAACAGCTGTCGACATTGATGACCTCCGAGGAACAAAACCACTCGGCAAACCGTAGACTGGTTGCCCAGCACGACCCTACACTACCGAGGAAGCGAGACGGATGTTCATGCGACGTTCCCCACGTCCGTCGATCACATCCGCCCCCCTGCCCCCTGACCAGGAGCGCG
>DGEZ01000076.1:0-3095 GCA_002391425.1 Micrococcales bacterium UBA3913
AGATGTGTATAAGAGACAGGTCCGGGTGGGGGGGATTCGCACGAAGTGACGGAAATGCGCCGGTCCATCTCGCATACGGGGGTGGAGTCCCGCATTTCCGTCACTTCGGAAGATTTCCCTCAGAATCTGCAGCCGAAGGCTGCACCGGGGACGCCCCAACTACGCGCGCAACACCCCCGAGGCTGCGGCGACGCCCCGATCCGCGCGCAACACCCCCGAGGCTGCGGCGACGCCCCCAACTACGCGCGCAGCGCCTCGAGCGTGCGCGCGGTCGAAATAACAGCCTCGGCCGCCTCCCGGCCCTTGTTCTCGTGCGACCCGGGCAGCCCGGCGCGGTCCAGCGCCTGCTCCTCGTTGTCGGTGGTGAGCACGCCGAACCCGACCGGCTTGCCGCACGTGAGCGCCACATTCGTCAGGCCCATCGTCGCGGCCTCGCACACGTAATCGAAGTGCGGGGTACCGCCCCGGATGACTACCCCCAGGGCCACCACGCCGTCGTCGCCCGCTTTCAGCGCGGCCTGCGCCGCCACGGGAAGCTCGAATGAGCCCGGCACGCGCACGATCTTAAACTCTGCGCCCGACTCGAGCAGTGCCTCCTCGGCACCACGAATCAGCCCCTCCATCACCTGGTCGTGCCAGCTGGAGGCGACGATCGTGATCTTCAGCCCTTCTCCGTTGACCGCCAGCGACGGCGCCCCTGCACCACTCATTTATGTGCACCCACATTCTCTCCAGGGAGCGGATCGGGCAGCAGGTGCCCCATGCGCTCGCGTTTCGTCTCCAGATATCCAACGTTGTCGGCGCTCGCCCCCACAATCAGGGGAACGCGTTCGACCACCTTCACGCCGTGCTGCTCCAGTTGCGACACCTTGTCCGGGTTGTTCGTGAGCAGGCGGATGCGGTCGTAGCCCAAGTCCCGCACGATATCCGCTGCCGACCCGTAGTCGCGCAGGTCGTCGCCAAAGCCCAGCGCGCGGTTCGCATCCACCGTGTCCAGTCCGTGCTCCTGCAGCTTGTAGGCGCGCAGCTTCTGCATGAGCCCGATCCCGCGGCCTTCATGCCCGCGCACGTATATGACGGCCCCGCCCTGCTGGGCCACCATGCGCAACGCTTCATGGAGTTGGGGCCCGCACTCGCACCGCAACGACCCGAAGATGTCGCCGGTGGCACACTCCGAGTGGATGCGCACCAGGGGGATGCTCGCCGACCCTTCCGGCGTCGGTGCGACCAACGCCACCAGGGTGCGGTCGTTGTGGAGATCCCGATACCCGAAGATCGTGAAGTCCCCGTACCGGGTGGGTAGGTGGGCCTCCGCCTCCCGCTCCACGAGCCGGGGCGCAGCGGGGTGCAAAGCGGTGAGCCCATCCCCCGCGCCCGGGGCAGCATCCGCAGCCTGACCAGATGCGGCCTCCGCCGGGGAGGCGTCCTGCCCCATCCACTCGGCAATCTGTTCGACCGTGACGACGGGCAGACCCTCGGATGCGCCCAGGGCAAGAACCTCCGGGGCGCGCAGCATCTCACCCCAATCGTCGACGAGCTCACTCAGCGCGGCCACGGGAGACAAGCCGGCCAGCTGCATCAGGGCCACCCCCGACTCGGTGTGTCCGCGTCGCGCCGCCAGGCCTCCGGGAACCGCCCGCAGCGGCAGCACGTGCCCGGGCCGCATCACGCTCGCCGCCGTCGACTCCGGGTTCGCCAGCACGTTCAAGGTGTGCGCGCGCTCCGTGGCCGAGATCCCCGTGGATGCGCGGTCGGCCGCATCCACAGACAGCGTGTACGCGGTACCGTGCGGGTCCTCCGAGTCGGCCACCATGAGAGGCAGCCCGAGCCGGTTCGCCCACACATCCGGCAGGGGCGCGCAGATGTACCCAGAGGTGTGGCGCACCATCCAGCCCACCCAGTGCGGGCTGGCCAGCTGTGCCGAGATGATCGCATCCCCCTCGTTTTCGCGGCTTGCATCATCGACCACGAGCACGGGTTTGCCCTCGCGGATCGCGGCGAGGGTTTCCTCGCGCGTCGCATACCCGAGGGCGAGCGCATCCTGACCCCCTACCGCCATGCCGTTGGCGTCGAAACTATCCTCCGAGCTGATCACCGCAGTACCCCTTCCCCAGCGCGTGTGAATTCGAGGAGTCGTGCAACGTGCCGCGCTAGGACGTCCGACTCAATGTTGACGGCGACTCCGGGAGTTGCCTCCCCGAGCGTGGTGTGGCCGAGGGTTTCGGGGATGAGCGAGACCTCAAACCACGCGGGTGCCTCCGCGCCGCGGGCGTCGCCTCTGCCAGCTGGCGCCCCACTGAGCGCCGGGAACACCCCGAACGGTGCCCGGGCGGGCGGGGTCGATACCGCGCTCACCGTCAGGGAGACGCCATCGACCGCAATCGAACCCTTTTCGGCCACCAGCGGCGCCAGGTGGGCGGGTATCGCGACACGAACCACCGTCCAGCGCTCGTGCGGGGTCACCGCGAGTACGGTGCCGCGAGCATCCACGTGTCCTTGAACGATGTGGCCGCCGAGGCGCGCGTCGGCGCGTGTCGCCCGCTCGATGTTGACCCGGTCGCCGGGTGCGAGCCGCCCGAGGGTGGACCGGTGCAACGTCTCGCCCATCACGTCGAACGAGGTCTCGACGCCGCTGACCCCGACCACCGTCAGGCACACCCCGGATACGGCGACCGAGTCGCCGAGGGCGGATGTCGCCGCCGTGGGGTCAGAGATGGTGAGGATGGCCGAGTCGCCGCGAGATTCGAGGGACACGACCGTTCCGATAGATTCCACAAGACCGGTGAACATCAGATCGCCTCCACACTGCGGTGTGGGCGTGGGCCGCGCTTCGGGGTGGCCCCGATGAACACGTCCTCGCCGATGCGGTACAGCTCCTCGATCGTCATCTCGTGGGCGCCCGCGATGTTCGTGACGCCGATCTGCGTGATCCCCAGGCGCCAGCCGCCCAGCAGTTTCGGGGCGAGGTAGATCGTGAACTCGTCCACCAGGTGCTCGCCGATGAACGCGCTCATCGTGGTCGGGCCGCCCTCGACGATCACGTGGCGCACCCCGCGTGTGTACAGGTCGGCGACGGCCTCGGCGGGGGAGTGCCG
>DGEZ01000076.1:3314-5661 GCA_002391425.1 Micrococcales bacterium UBA3913
CGTCCCAGCACAACGGGGATGGGCTGGTGCGGGTAGAGCGAGCCGTCCGGGCGGCGTGCGGTCAGCGCGGGGTCGTCGTCGATGACGGTGCCCGTGCCCACCAGGATCGCGTCGGCCTCGGAGCGCGCCTTGTGTGCGTGGGCGCGGGACTCCCTGTTGGTGATCCACTGGCTGGAACCGTCCTGCGCGGCCGTGCGACCATCCAGGGTGGATGCCCACTTCAGGGTGATGAACGGGCGCTGCAGGCGCGTCGCGGTCAGCCATACGCGCAGCTGGGCTTCCAC
This sequence comes from Micrococcales bacterium UBA3913, assembly GCA_002391425.1. Lineage (GTDB taxonomy): Bacteria > Actinomycetota > Actinomycetes > Actinomycetales > Microbacteriaceae > UBA3913. Next base: position 3,599 of record DGEZ01000076.1, read on the forward strand.
ACGGTCGGCGAGCACCCCCTCGATGACGCGAATGCCTGCCGCATCCAGAACCTCGGCACCGCCACCGGCGACCGAACTGGGGTCGCGCACGGCGAACACGACCGTGCCGATGCCCGCCTGGATGAGCGCCTGCGTGCACGGCCCGGTGTGCCCCTGGTGGTTGCAGGGCTCCAGGGTGACGACCGCGATCGCGCCGCGGGCAAGCTCGGGATCGGGGAGGGACCGCAAGGCGGCAACCTCGGCGTGCGCGGTGCGCACCCCCATGTGCGCGCCCTCAGCGAGGGTCGCCCCGGTGACCGGGTCGAGGATCAGGCACCCGACGCGCGGGTTCTCCCCGTAGATCGGGCCGCGGTTGGCGACCTCGATGGCGCGCGTCATTGCCGCGTCAAAGTCTTGACCGAATTGGCTGGCATAGTGGATGGCCACCGGTGTTCTCCTCCTCTTCGCTGTGCTGCGTAGGAGGGAACCGAAAGTGGCGGCCGCGGGATGCGCGGTACCACGTGCTGACTCCCATCCGGACTTTAACCGTCGGTGCCGGAATCTCACCGGCTCAACCGCTTCGCTGGTGCCAGGAGGTGAGCCCTGCGGTGTGGACACCGCACGACCCGCCATCGCGGGCTGCCAGCTAACGGGTCGCGGACTTTAACCGCCGGTTCGGACTTTCACCGACCCCGTGAGCACGTACGTTTCAACCATTATGGCATGCGATGTATTCCGCAGGGAGGCGATCCGGGTGCTCCGTGGTGTGCGCGGGCTGTGGCTACAGGTCGCGCCCAGCCCCGTCCGAGGGAACCCCGACGAAGACGAACGGCGCGTCGTAGCCTCGCTGGCTGAACGCGGCGGTCACCGCGTCCTCGACGGCGCAGGCGTTCTCGACAGTGGTCAGCGCGATGGCGCATCCCCCGAACCCGCCGCCGGTCATCCGGGCGCCGAGTGCCCCTGCCGCGAGCGCGGCCTCGACGGCGGTGTTGAGGCGGTCCGTGGTCACCTCGAAGTCGTCGCGCAGCGAGACGTGTGAGGCGGTGAGCAGCGGACCGATCTGCTCGGGGGTTCCGGCTCGCAACAGTGCGACGGTCTCCAGGACGCGCGCATCCTCGGTGATGACGTGGCGTGCCCGCCGGAACGACTCGTCGTCCAGGCGGTCGCGCGCCGCACTGAGCTGGTCCAGGTCTGCGTCCCTCAGCAGCGAAACTCCGAGGATGCGGGCCGCCGTCTCGCACGAGGCCCGTCGCGCGCCGTACGCATTCGACGCGTGAGAGTGCCGCTCCTTGGTGTCGATGATGAGGAGGGTCAACCCTGCCGGTTCGAATCCGAGCGGAACCACTTCGGTTTCGAGGCTGCGGCAGTCCAGGAAGATCACCGCATCCTTCCGTCCCTTCATGGATGCGGATTGATCCATGATCCCGGTGGGTGCGCCCACGATCGTGTTCTCGGTGCGCTGGCCGACCTGCGCAAGGGTTGTCCTGTCCAGGTCGAGTTCCCACAGATCGTTGAGGGCCACCGCGATCGCGCTCTCCAAAGCGGCGGACGAGGAGAGCCCGGAGCCCAGGGGGACGTCCGAGGTGATGAACGCGTCGAATCCGCGTGGGGAGGTGTCGGGATGGTCGTGCGTGAGGATGGACGCCACGCCGAGAATGTAGGTGGCCCACTGGGGCAGGCCATCGAGGTCGCCAAGGGGTGCTTCGACGGGTGCCTCGTAGAGCGCGCTCGCGACGCGGCAGGTGTCGGTGCCGTTGAGGCGCACCGCTGCGATGGTGCGGCGGTCGATGGCGAAGGGCAGGACGAACCCGCCGTTGTAGTCGGTGTGCTCGCCGATGAGGTTGGCGCGCCCCGGCGCGGACCACACCCCGTCGGGTGTGGTGTCAAAGTGGCGGGTGAAGCCGTCTGTGGCTTGTGTGATCAGCGGGGACCAGGCGGAGTCAGGCATTTTTCCTCAATTCTGGTGTCAGAGGGTGGGGTGCGATGACGAAGTGACGGAAACGGGCGGGGCCGATGCCGATATGAGGGTGGGTGCGTCGGGATCCGTCACTTTGTGCGAGTAGGAGGAGGTTGGGGAGGTGGAG
>DGEZ01000012.1 GCA_002391425.1 Micrococcales bacterium UBA3913
TACACCGGGTAGCTGCGCGCCAGACCGTACTCGAAGCTCGCTCGCGCGAAGTCCTCGATCGAGGACTGGAAGTTGTACATCCCCATCGCCACTCCCCCGTCTTCGGGGAAAACCGCCACCTCGTGCACTTCGGGGGCTGACCCGTCCGTGGGGGTGAACGTCAGGGTCAGGGTGCCCGCGCTCTTCACCTGGAAGTCCGTCGCCTTGTACTGATCCCCGAAAGCGTGCCGGCCGATCACGAACGGCTTCGTCCAGGTCGGCACCAGGCGCGGCACGTTGGAGATCACGATCGGCTCCCGGAAGATGACGCCCCCGAGGATGTTCCGAATGGTGCCGTTGGGCGACTTCCACATCTTCTTCAAGCCGAACTCTTCGACACGAGCCTCGTCGGGGGTGATCGTCGCGCACTTGACGCCGACACCTTCGCGCTTGATCGCGTTCGCCGCATCCACCGTGATCTGGTCGTCCGTCTCATCCCGCTTCTGGATGGACAGATCGTAGTAGTCGATATCGATGTCCAGGTACGGTTCGATGAGTTGCTCCGTGATCGCATGCCACATCACTCGCGCCATCTCGTCGCCATCGAGGTCGACGACCTTGCCCACAACCTTGATCTTCACAGCGGACCCTTTCTTGAAAATCGGCACCATCAGACTACCGGGAGCACGTGTCCAGCACGTCACACGCACCGCACGAACACCCGCACTCTTACACCGAAGTGACGGAATTCGGCACGCTCAGTGCCGTATGCCGCGTCGAGGCGCCCAATCCCGTCACTTCGGCCACGCCCCAGCACCGAGCGGCCCGCGCGCGCCAGCTACGGCCGCGCCAGCCTGCGCTGCGCGGAGAGCGTCGACCCTGCTGACGCGGCCACCACCATAAACAATGCAACCCACTGCACCACGCTGAGCTGCTGGCCGAGCACCACCCAGCCAGACAGGGCCGCGACCGCCGGTTCCAGGCTCATCAGCACCCCGTACGCAGCGGTCGGCACGACGGTCAGGGCGACCAGGTCCACCGCGTAGGGCAACGCCGTCGACAGCACAGCCACCCCCGCGCCCGCCAGGAACACCCAAGGATGCTCAAACCCGCCGGACACGCCGCCGACGCCGAACGGGACCGCCACCACGGCGGCGGCGATGAGCCCGAACGAGAGCCCCTCGCGCGTCGGAAACACTTCGCTCGACTTCGCCGCCAGCGCCAGGTAGACCGCCCAGCACACCCCGGCCGCGAGCGCAAAGGACACCCCCAGGGGTGAGAACATGTCGAACCGGAACCCGGTTATCAGCACGACGCCGAGGACCGCCAGGCCCGCCCACAGCAAGTCGGTTGCCCGGCGAGAACCGAGCAGAGCCAGCCCGAGGGGGCCGAGGAATTCGATCGTGACGGTGGCCCCGAGGGGTAGCAGCTCCAGGGCGTGGTAGAAGTTCAAGTTCATCAGCGACATGGATGCGCCGTACCCGCCAATCAGCAGCCAGGCGCGTCCGGATGCCTGGCGCAGCATCCCCCAGCGGGGACGGAACACTAACGCCACGATCGCCGCCGCGAAGGCCACGCGCATCAGCACCGTGGTTCCCGGGCCAACATAGGGGAACAGCATGGTCGCCAGCGCCGACCCGTACTGTACGGTGAACGCGCCGACGAGGACGAGGCCCGCAGCTGAGATCGGAGTCAGGCGCACGCGGGGAGGATGGAGGCGCACCGGGCCAGTCTACGCGGAGCCATGCCATTTCGGCGGCGGATTCGACAGGGCATTCAACTGCGCATCCGGCGCCACACTCGGCGGCCCATTCGCCAGCCCATTGGCGACCCATTTGCCAGCCCATTGGCGACCTCAGGAGGGGGCCTGCCGCTACACCAGCGATTCCTGCCACGAACGGTGCAGAGAGCTGAACGTCCCGGAGGAGGCGATGAGTTCCGCCGGGGTGCCGTCCTCGACGAGCCGACCGTGCTCCATCACCAGCACGCGGTCGGCGATCGCCACGGTCGATAACCGGTGCGCAATGATGATCGCCGTGCGGTCCGCCAGCAGGGTTTCGAGCGCATCCTGCACGGCTCTTTCACTGGGGATGTCCAGGGAGCTGGTCGCCTCGTCCAGGATGAGCACGGCCGGGTCGGCGAGAAATGCCCGCGCGAAGGAGACGAGCTGACGCTGCCCGGCGGACAGCCGCCCACCGCGCTTGCTGACGTCCGTGTCATACCCGTCGGGCAGTGCCCGAATGAACTCGTCGGCCCCAATGGCCTGCGCGGCCCGCTGGATCTCCTCCCGGGATGCGCCCGGCTTGCCCAGCGCAATGTTGTCGGCCACCGAGCCCGAGAACAGGTACGCGTCCTGGGTCACCATGACGAGCGCACGCCGGAGATCCTCGGTCGCCAACAGCCGCAGATCGATGCCATCAAGTTGCACGGACCCCCCGGTCGGGTCGTAGAACCGCGCCAGCAGCTTGGCGATCGTCGTCTTCCCGGCTCCCGTCGTACCCACCAGCGCGACCGTCTGTCCGCCCGGGATGTGCAGGGAGAACTCCGGGAGCACGATGTGTTCCGGGTCGTACCCGAAGGTGACCCGCTCGAAGTGGAGATCGCCGCGAACATCCCGGATCCGAACGGGCTGGGTCGGTTCATCCACGCTAGGTTCCTCACTGAGCACACCGGAGATTTTCTCCAGCGACGCGGCCGCCGCCTGGAACGAGTTGTACACCTCACCGAGGGTGTTGATCGGATCGTAGAACTGTCGGGCATACAGCAGGCTTGCCATGAGCACCCCGACACCGACCGTCCCCGACAGGACGCGAAACCCGTTGACGAGGACGAGGGAGCCGACTGCCAAGTTGCCCAGCAGCGTCGTCGTCACGTAGAGGATGCCGAACACGAACATCATGGTCAGGTTCGTGTCCCGGTACGCCCCGGCGAGTCGTTCGTACACCCGCTGGTTGCGCGCCTCGCGCCGGAAGGCCTGAACGGCGCGAATCCCGGTCATCGTCTCGACGAACTGTACGAGTACCTGGGCCGAGCGCGTGCTGGACTCCCGGTACAACACACTCGAGCGCGCCCGGAACCACAGGAACAGGAGCACGACCGGGACCAGCGACAACGCAAGAACGAGCCCCGAGATCGGGTCGAGCACCACGATCGCGATGGCCACAAAGGCCATGTACACGAGCCCGGACACCAGGTCACTCAACCCCGCGTTGACAAGGTTCTGCAACGCCTCAAGGTCGTTGGTCTGACGACTGATGATTTTGCCCGAGGTGTAGCTCTCGTGGAATTCCAGGCCGAGACGCTGAGTATGACGGAACATCCTCCTACGCAGGTCCAGGAGCACGGACTGGGCGATTCCCGCCGTCATCCGGATAAACACGGACACCAGGACGGCCTCCCCAACCGCGGCACCGGCATAGGCAAGCACGCCGACGACCGCAGGCAGCGCATCCCCGGCCAGAGCGTCGGGCAGGCCCGTGTCCACGGCGAAGGCAATCGCCAGCGGGCCGACAACGGCACACACCTGGGACACGACAATGAGGCTGACCGTCGCCGCGATCCGCCACCGCACGGGCCGCAACAGGCTCCACAGCAGGGCCCGCGAGCGTCGCCGCACAATCCGAGCCTCGCCGCGCGACAGCTGCGAGCGATCCTCGACACGTACCTGTTGAGTCGTCATCGAATGTCCCCTGCCTGTTCTGCTCCCAGCACGCTGTCCCCCCACTGCCCCTGCGGCGGGTTCTGCACGGCCGACACCGCCGGCTCCTGCCCACCCTCCGAACCGGGAGCCGGCGCGTCGAGGTTCGAGATCACGTAGCGGTAGGCCGCGTTCGTGGCCAGCAAGTCGTGGTGCCTCCCGACAGCCACGATCCGCCCCTCTTGAAGAAGCGCGACCCGATCAGCCATGGCCACGGTCGACGGCCGGTGCGCGACGATCAGCGCCGTTGTGGACGCGAGTACCTGGCGCAGTGCCTTCTCCACCTCTGCCTCCGTGGCCACGTCCAGGGCGGATAGGGGGTCGTCGAGGACGAGGACGTCGGGCTGGGCCGCGACGGCGCGGGCGAGCGCCAAGCG
>DGEZ01000086.1 GCA_002391425.1 Micrococcales bacterium UBA3913
GGGGGTGGCTGCCATCGCGGGTGCGCTGTGTACGGTGGCGGAGGATGCCAGCTGCGATGATCGCTGAGAGGACGGAGCCCGCCAGTACTGCGACCTTCGCTCCCTCGGTGTGCACGGAGTCGGGGAAGGATAACTCCGTGATGAGCAGGGAGACGGTGAACCCGATGCCGGTGAGGAAGCCGATCGGCAGGAGGTCATGCATGCCGATGCCGTGCGGCAGGCGAAGGGGGGTCACGTGCGTCAGGATGGCGGTCGTGCCCATCACCCCAACTACCTTGCCGACCACGAGTCCCAGCACGGTCGCGTAGACGACGGGCTGCGCCAGCGTCGCCCAGATATCGCCGTCCTGACCGAGGGATATTCCGGCGGAGAAGAACGCGAATACGGGCAGGGCGAACAGGGCGGACAGCGGTTCCACCTGATGGCGGTACCGCAGCGCTCGCGATTCTTCCTCCCCTGCGCGCGGTGTTGTGGGCAGGGCGAACCCGAGAGCCACCCCCGCAATGGTGGCGTGCACGCCGGACGCATGCATACACATCCAGGCGAGAACCCCCAAGGGCAGAAGCACGAACCATCGGGGGTGGCGGGCGCGTGCATACAGGCCGAACGCGGCGACAGTCGCGGCGGTAGCCAGGAGCGCCCACCAGGTGATCTGGGAGGTGTAGAAGACCGCGATCACCAGGATGCCGAGCAGGTCGTCCACGACCGCAAGGGTGAGCAGGAACATGCGCAGCGCGCGGGGCAGGCCCCGTCCGAAGACAGCGAGGACGGTGAGGGCGAACGCGATGTCGGTGGCTGTGGGGATCGCCCAGCCGTGGAGGGCTTGCCTGTCGCCCAGCGCCGCGACGGTGACGGTGAACAGTGCGGCCGGGACGATCATCCCGCCCAGAGCAGCACAGACGGGGACGGCGGCTTCCTGGGGCTGGCGGAGGCTGCCGGCGAATATCTCGTGGACGAGTTCCGCCCCGACGGTGAAGAAGAAGATGGCGAGCACCCCCTCCGTCGCCCACGCAGCAAGGGAGAGGCGAAGGCCCAGGAATGCCGGTCCGAGGTCGTAGTCGGAGATTCCCTGATAGGTCTCCCCCCACGGTGAGTTTGCCCAGGCGAGCGCCACAGCTGCGGCACCGAGCATGAGCAGTCCACTGGTCGCGTCGTGGGTTGACCACATGCGGAGGGAAGTATTCAGTCGGGCAAGACGGGTGCGGAAGGTCATCATTCTCCGATCAAGCAGCGTGGAACACCGTCGACCAGGCTTCCCGACACACCGTGCTCCAGTCTAGTGGGGGATGTTCCAGCGGCGTCCAATCCTCCACCGGGCGCGGTGCATCTGTCGGCGAGGGACAAGTTCCGGCCTGCACGGGCAGCCATTTCCTGTGAAAAGATAGGACCTATGACGAACCGGCAGCGCAGACTGGTCCGCGGTGGGGCGATTGCCACCGTGGCGACGTTCACCGCGCTGGCCTCGCATGCGCTCGCCGGAGGGATGATTCCGCATCCCGGTTTCGTGTTTTTCGCCTGGAGTATCTCCCTGGCTATCGGTTTCATCTGCGTGGGAGACCGGCAGGTGTCTCTGGGGAGGACAGCCGGTATCGTTCTTCCTGCGCAGGCGGTGTTCCACGTGTTCTTTGAGTGGATGGGGATGCCCGAGGCCACTGCTGTGGGGGTGGTCTCCCGTGGCCATCAGCACGGCATTGCCAGCAGCGTAGGGATCGACGTCGAGAACCTTATCCCGGCGGTCGCCCCGAGCCCGGGCATGATCGTCGCCCACGTGATCGCGGCTGTGGTGACGTGCGCCCTGCTGTACCGGGGCATGTGCCTGGTGCGCTGGCTCAGCACACTCGTGATGCGCGCAGTACGGACGAGTTCTCTCGTCCTGATCGGCTTCGAGCTTCGGCTGCGCGAGGCTCCCGCTGTCGATGCATGGTCGAGCCAGTGGATGCGCCCGCACCTGGGGTCTCGCGGGCCTCCGAGTCTTTCCCGGTGGTGAACGGCATCCTCACGTGCGGGGATGCGTCATTTCGTGATGGGTTTTCCCGCACAGGGAAGGGGAAAATGCGTTCTTGGCGTGGGCTGCGCACTGCAGCCGTGATGATCCTGACCGGGGTGCTGCTGTGCATCACCCCGGCTCTGAGCGCTCAGGCACACGACTCGCTCGTCTCCACCTCACCGTCTGACGGTGATGTGCTCGAGGCGATGCCGAGTGAAATCTCGCTGGTGTTTTCGGACACCGTACTGGAGATCGGCAACGAGGTGATCCTCACCGGTCCCGACGGGGCGCAGGTGAGCACCGGAGAGCTGAGCATCTCTGACAGCACGGTGCGTGTTCCGGTCGGGGAAACCAGCGCCCAGGGAACGTATACGCTCGCCTGGCGGGTGGTGTCCTCGGATGGGCATCCGATCTCCGGCCAGTTCTCGTTTTCCGTCGGCTATGCCAGTAGCAGCTCGGCGTCGGCGAACGCTACGACGAGCAGTCCGACGAGCGAAGTCGCTGAGACGGGGTCTGAGACAGCGTCCGAGACAACCAGCGCCGAGTCCGGGGACTCCCCCTGGCAGCCCGGTGGCTGGGCCCGCCAGGTGGCGGTTGCGCTTGTGGGCGCGGCCGTGGGCGTGGGCATCCTGATCCTGGGCATTACGCTGGGGCGTCGCACATCCGCTTCCCGCACGAACACATCGGGGGATGCGCACGACCCCCATGACGAGAATGCAAGGAAGAACGAACAATGACAACCTTTCACACGGCCCCACGGGGCGCCCGACGCATCGGGATCGGTGCAGCGCTCGCTGTGATTGGCGCTGCGATGTTGACGGGATGCGCCGGTGGCAGCTCAGCCCCCGTATCCAGCAGTGTGGCAGCAGATATGGCACAAGCGGTGACAGTTACGGATGCATGGGCGAAAGCCGCGGACTCCGGCATGTCTGCCGCGTTCGGGGTGCTGGAGAACACCTCGTCCTCGGAGGTGCAGCTGGTTGCTGTAACCAGCCCGGTGTCCTCCGAGGTGCAACTGCACGAGACGATCACCGATGCTAATGGCAATTCCGTCATGCAGGAGAAAGACGGGGGCTTCACCCTCGAGGCGGGGAGCACCCTCACCCTCGAACCCGGCGGGAACCACATCATGTTCATGTCGCTGGACGAGCCGCTGCTGGCGGGCGACACCGTTGACCTGACCCTCGAGTTCGCGGACGGGTCAGAACTCGAGGTCAGCGCGCCCATCCGCGAGTACTCGGGCGCGAACGAGAGCTACATGGGAGATGAGGACGATGCGATGGATGGGATGGACACTGTCTCTTATACACATCT
>DGEZ01000043.1 GCA_002391425.1 Micrococcales bacterium UBA3913
CTACGAAGCGATGCAGTACATCCCCAATGACGTTGTCACCGTCGGTATTGGCATGGCGGCCTCGGCGGCGCAGTTCCTGCTCTCCAGCGGTACACAGGGGAAGAGGTACGTTCCCCCGAACACCCGCGTGCTGTTGCACCAGCCACACGGTGGCTTCGGCGGCACCGCATCCGACATCCAGATTCAGGCTCAGCTGATCAATGACATGAAGCAGCGCCTGGCCGTGTTGACGGCGGAGCAGACAGGCAAGACGGTCGAGCAGATTCTTGCCGATGGTGACCGTGACCACTGGTTCAACGCAGAGGAGTCGCTGGCGTACGGCTTCGTCGACCACATCCAGGCCTATGCGCACGATGTTGCCGGCAGCGGCGGCACCACGGGAAGCCAGAAGTAGACGAGGAGTAGCAATTATGGACACATCGAACATTCCCAGCCTCGGCCACACGGCGTTCTCGGCTTCGGCCGCTCCGCAGGCGCGCTACATTCTCCCGCAATTCGAGGAGCGGACCCCGTACGGGTTCAAGCGCCAGGACCCCTACGCGAAGCTGTTCGAGGACCGCATCGTCTTCTTGGGCGTGCAGGTCGATGATGCATCTGCGGATGACATCATGGCGCAGCTGCTCGTGCTGGAGAGCCAGGACCCGGATCGCGACATCATCATGTACATCAACTCTCCGGGCGGGTCGATGACCGCCCTGACCGCGATCTACGACACGATGCAGTACATCCGTCCGCAGGTGCAGACCGTCTGCCTAGGGCAGGCGGCGTCGGCGGCGGCGGTTCTGCTGGCGGCGGGTGCCCCGGGCAAGCGGCTCGCGTTGCCGAACGCCCGGGTGCTCATCCACCAGCCCGCAATCGGGGAGAGCGGTCACGGACAGGCCACGGATATCGAGATCCAGGCCTCGGAGATGATGCGGATGCGCACCTGGCTGGAGGCTACGCTGGCGAAGCACTCGAACCGTACCGCCGAGCAGGTGCACAAGGACATCGACCGGGACAAGATCCTTACCGCGCAGGAGGCTCTGGAGTACGGTCTGGTCGACCAGGTGTTGTCGTCGCGCAAATCTGCGGTCGCACTGCAGGGTTGAGAGACCCGCGGTCGAGTTCGCGGTTTTGTCGGCGGCTCCGGTTAGGATTCGATGACGAGGTGGCGACGGAAGGGAGCATACAGTGGCGCGGATTGGTGAGTCCTCAGATCTGTTAAAGTGCTCTTTCTGCGGCAAGAGTCAGAAGCAGGTGGTCAAGCTTATTGCGGGCCCGGGGGTGTACATCTGCAATGAGTGCATCGAGCTGTGTAATGAGATCCTCGCGGAGGAGATGGCGCAGTCTGACTCGGAAAAGCAGGAGTTCGACCTCCCGAAGCCTCAGGAGATTTTCGACTACCTCGACGAGTACGTGATCGGTCAGATGGCGGCGAAGCGCGCTCTCTCCGTCGCGGTGTACAACCACTACAAACGCCTCCAGGCGGGAGCCGCTCCCAGCGCTGTGGGTGCCGAACGCGATGACGTCGAGATCGCGAAGTCGAACATTCTGATGATCGGTCCGACGGGATGCGGCAAGACATATCTGGCCCAGTCGTTGGCGCGTCGGCTGAACGTCCCGTTCGCGGTGGCGGACGCCACGGCGCTGACCGAGGCCGGGTATGTGGGCGAGGACGTCGAGAACATTCTGCTGAAGCTCCTGCAGGCCGCAGACTTCGATGTGGCGCGAGCCGAACAGGGCATCGTCTATATCGACGAGATCGACAAGATCGCGCGTAAGGCGGAAAACCCGTCGATCACCCGCGACGTCTCGGGCGAGGGCGTTCAGCAAGCTCTCCTGAAAATTATCGAGGGCGGGGTCGCCTCTGTGCCTCCGCAGGGTGGGCGCAAGCATCCCCACCAGGAGCTCATCCAGATCGACACGACGAACGTGCTGTTCATCTGTGCCGGGGCGTTCTCTGGTTTGGAGGACATCATCTCCGCCCGCATCGGGAAGCACGGTATCGGGTTTAACGCTCCCTTGCAGACGAAGCGCGACGACGCGGAGGTCTTCTCTGAGGTACTTCCGGAGGATCTGCACAAGTTCGGGATGATCCCGGAATTCTACGGTCGCCTCCCGGTGATCACGACCGTGTCCCCGCTGGACAAGAGCGCACTCATGGACATCCTGGTGAAGCCGCGCAACGCCCTGGTCAAGCAATACCAGAGACTGTTTGAGATCGACGGCGTCGAGCTGGAGTTCGAGGATGCTGCCCTGGAGCGCATCGCTGAGCTTGCGCTGGAACGTCAGACGGGTGCGCGTGGTCTGCGCGCCATCCTGGAGGATGTTCTCGGGTCCGTCATGTTCGAGGTGCCCAGTGCCCCTGATATCGCCGGTGTCATCGTCACGGCGGCGGCGGTGAACGGGGATGCGCAGCCCACCTACCTGACGCGTGCTGAGCTCCGCAAGGAACGCTCGGCCTGATGCCACGCGGCGCGGCTAGCTACCTGCAGCGGCGGAGATGACGTTCGTGCGAAGGAAATCGCTGATATCCCGGACCTCTTCACGGCTGATCCCGTGCCCCACCCCGGTGTAGTGACGCTCCGTCACGGCGAAGTGCTGGGGGAGGAACTCCTGCGCGTACGCAATGGAGGTCGGCGTGATGACGGGGTCGGCGAGGTCTCGACCCCAGAACAGCGGGGGAGCTGCTGCAGCGAGGCGCGCATCCCCCGAAATCTCCAGCCGCGCCAGGAAGCCGGAGAGGAACACCCCGGCCGCGTAGCGGCCTGCGTCCCTGCGGAATAACTGGCTGACCATCGCCGCGCCTTGAGAGAACCCCAGGAGCTGTCTCTTATACACATCT
>DGEZ01000020.1 GCA_002391425.1 Micrococcales bacterium UBA3913
GGGAGATGTGAATAAGAGACAGACCCTACACTACCGAGGAAGCGAGACGGATGTTCATGCGACGTTCCCCACGTCCGTCGATCACATCCGCCCCCCTGCCCCCTGACCAGGAGCGCGTCCGGCGGATGGTGAACTACGCGGTTGCCATGGGCATCCGCGTGCTGTGCATCCTCGCGGTGTTCGTCGTCCCCGACTGGTGGAAACTTCTCCCCGCGGCAGCAGCGGTGATTCTGCCCTACACCGCGGTCATCGCAGCAAATGCCCCCCGCACCACCGGGCGAGGCGCGCAGCTGACCACCCCGGGCGTGGAACTATCCGGAGGAGCACACCATGGCCGAGCGTGACCGGGTCTTGTCCGACCAGGTGATCTGTTCCCGGGCTCAGTGCAGTGCCCTCGCCGTGTGCCTCATCCACTGGCGCAACCCCCAGATTCACCCGGAGGGCCGGCACAAGACCTGGGCGGCGTGCACGGACCACCGCGGGTTCCTCACAGATTACCTGGTCAACCGTGGATTCCCCGTCCAGGTCGTTGAACTCTCCCAGCCCGGAGGGCCTGCGTGAAAGACCTGAGATTCCTCCTGTCCCGAGAGTGGTTGGGGTACCTGGCCTTTCTGATCGTGTTCGGGCTGGTATGCCTGGCGCTGAGCAACTGGCAGTTCGCCCGACGCGATGAAGCCGCACACAGGAACGCGGTCATCGCCGCGAACTGGGATGCGCCGGCCCAGCCCTTGGCCGATGTGCTCGCTGGCGACGCCATGGATGAGACGCAGCGGTACCAGAGCGTTACCATCACCGGGTCTTACCGCGCGTCTGATCAACTTCTGGTGCGGAACCGGGTGTACAACGGGCAGACGGGGTATGAGCAGCTCGTGCCCCTGGCCGATGACAGCACCGGCCGGATCCTGATCATCGACCGGGGCTGGATCGCCAGCAGTAGTCAGGGGGACGTGCCCGAGACACTGCCGAGCATCCCGACCGGAACCGTCACCGTGGTGGCTCGGCTGAACATGAGCGAGCAAAGCTTGGGCCGGGACAGCCCCACAGGCCAGGTCGCCAGTATTTCCGTCACCGACATCGTGACCACGCTCGGACTTGACGCCTCGTCGGTCTACGCGAGTGCCTACGGTCTGCTCGCGTCCGAATCTCCCGGAACGGCAGACACCCCCAGCCCGGCCCAGAAACCCTCCTTCGACGAGGGCATGCACCTGTCCTACGCGTTCCAGTGGATCGCGTTCGCACTGCTGGGGGTGATCGGCTTCGTCTATGCCCTGCGCACCACCCGGCGTCACCAACGGGAGGATGCCGCCGACGTCGAGGCTCAGGAATCGGACGCACGCGACGGGGCCAGTTACGGACGGCGGCGCGCCCTGCCGGCACCGAGACGGACCCACGACAGCGACGCCGCCTATGAGGACGCCGTACTCGACGCGCAAGGCGATGTGCCTCAGACTCCCGTCAGGCCAGGCTAACGAGCTCGGCGTAGTCGTCGTTCCACAGGTCCTCGGTACCGTCTGGGAGAATGAGGACGCGCTCGGGTTCCAGCGCGAATACCGCGCCCTCGTCGTGGGTGACGAGCACGACCGCGCCCTCGTAGCGACGCAGCGCATCCAGAATCTGGTCACGGCTGGCCGGGTCCAGGTTGTTCGTTGGCTCATCCAGCAGCAAGACGTTTGCGGACGATACGACCAGCGTCGCCAGCGCAAGACGGGTCTTTTCGCCGCCCGAGAGCACGCCCGCCGGTTTGAACACATCGTCCCCGGAAAACAGGAAGGATCCCAGCACAGAACGGCACTCCGTCTGGCTCAGGTTCGGGGAGGCCGACACCATGTTCTCGAGGACCGTCCGCCGCACATCCAGAGTCTCATGCTCCTGTGCGTAGTAACCCAGCTTCAGACCGTGGCCGTGTACGACCCGGCCCGCGTCGGGTTTCTCCAGACCGGCCAGCAGACGCAGCAACGTCGTTTTGCCCGCTCCGTTGAGTCCCAGCACGACAACACGCGAGCCCTTGTCGATGGCGAGGTCAAGCCCGGCAAAGATTTCCAGGGACCCGTAGCTTTTCGCGATGCCCTCAGCCGCCAGCGGTGTCCGCCCGCAGGCGGCGGGAGTCGGAAAACGGATGGCGGCAACGCGATCCGCAGCACGGGTGTCCTCGAGCCCCTCCAGGAGCCGCTCAGCGCGCGCCTCCATCTGGTGGGCCGCGGCCGCCTTCGTGGCCTTCGCTCCGAAGCGAGCGGCCTGAAGCTGAAGAGCCTGCGCCTTCTTTTCCGCATTCATCCGTTCCCGGCGGCGACGCTCCTCATCTGCGGACCTCTGACGCAAGTACTTCTGCCAGCCCATGTTGTACATATCGATGACGCCACGGTTCGCGTCCAGGTAGAACACCCGGTTCACCACCTCGTCGACGAGGTGGATATCGTGCGAGATCACGATCAGGGCGCCCCGATACTCCGAGAGGAACCCGCGCAGCCACAGGATCGAGTCGTGGTCTAGGTGGTTCGTCGGCTCGTCCAGCACCATCACATCGGCCTGCGCAAACAGGATGCGCGCCAGCTCTATGCGGCGCCGCTGGCCCCCGGACAGAGTCTTCAACGGCTGGGAGAGCACACGCTCCTCAATGCCCAGGTTCGCGGCGATCGTCGACGCCTCCGCCTCAGCAGCATATCCGCCGGCGGTCAGGAACTCCGTCTCCACCCGCGAGTAGACCCGCATCGCCTTATCCGCTGTCGCCGGGTCCGCTGAACCCATCTCCTGCTGCGCCCGGGTCATCCGCACCATGAGATCCCCCAGGCCACGCGCGTTCAGGATGCGGGTCCGGGCGAGTTCCTCCGGATCCCCGGTGCGCGGATCTTGCGGCAGATACCCGAACGTGCCACGGATGTCGACCGTGCCGTGCGTCGCCTGGAGATCGCCAGAGAGCACGCGGGTGAGGGTCGTCTTCCCCGCTCCATTGCGACCCACCAGGCCCACCCGATCTCCAGCAGACACCGTGAAGGTGACACCGCTCATGAGTGTGCGCGCCCCGATCCGGATTTCGAGGTCTTTTACGGAAAGCACGAAGTTTCGACCGCCTTTTCGTGGGAGTTCGACATGCCGCCGAACAGGGCAGCGCGACCTAGTATATGTCTAGGCCCCGCCGAAGGAGAGACGATATGAGCACACCCGCCATAGCAGGAACACTTGTTCAGCGAGTTCTGCCCCGAACTGTCACGCGCGACGTCCTCCTCGTGGGCACCGGTGCTCTCGCCGTCGCCGTGATGGCGCAGGTGAGCCTCCCGCTTCCCTTCTCCCCCGTTCCCATTACCGGCCAAACGCTCGCGGTGATGGTCATCGCGGCAGCGTACGGCGCCACGCTCGGCACGGCCACGATGATGCTCTACGGGGTCCTCGGTCTGGTGGGGTTGCCCGTCTTTGCCGATGCGAGTGGGGGCATCCACGTGGTCACCTCCCCCACGTTCGGCTATGTGGTCGGTTTCGTGGTTGCAGCGTATGTCATCGGCCGGCTGTCCGAGCGCCACTGGGATCGACGCCCCGTGACGTCGCTGGCCGCTTTCGGACTGGCCAGCGCGATCCCGTTCTGCACCGGCATCCCCTGGCTCGCATTCACACTCACCCTGGGGGGCACGCCGACGACACTGTGGCAGGCGGTACAGCTGGGGTTCATCCCATTCATCATTCCCGGAATCATCAAGTGGATGCTCGCCGCCGGCATCCTACCCGCAGCTCACCGCGCGGTGACCGCACTCACGCAGGGTCGCCACCAGGACTAAACGGGGCGACCGCCGTCAGGGTCAGCCCGTCGAGGATGTCGTTCAGACTCGTCGTCACTTCTTTAATCACGTGGCCGCGTGCGGCGCACTCGGCGACGATGCGTGAGACGACCGTATGCCAGATGAGTGCACCCACGGCCGTCACGCCCACACGTCCCGGGTGGATGAACGCGAGTGCACCCAGCTCGGAAACACTCATTCGGCTCAATGCATCGGATGCCCCGAGCACCTCCTCGAGGCTGAGACGCACCCCCTGAAGTTCCGTCGGCTGCGCCCCCGCCAGCGTCAGCGCGTAGGCCGTCACCGTCGCGATCGTGCCGGAGACTCCGACAAGCCGAGTTGCATCCTTCAGGCGGACCGTCTGAAGTGCCTCGTCCAGGGCAGCAGTCACATCGGCGATCACAGCCTCACGCTGCGCGGCGGACAGCGCCAGGGCGTCCGTCATCCATCGCTCCGTAAGTCGAACGCTCCCCACATTCATCGAATACGCCGAGCCTGCGGTACCGGTCCCCTCGACGATCTCCGTCGATCCACCCCCGAGATCGACCACTACGCAGCCGTACCTCTCATAGCCCGGCAGGGAGCCGATCGCACCGCGAAAGGACAGCGCAGCCTCCTCCGTACCTGGGATGACCTCCGGGGCCACCCCGAGGATTCTCGTCACCGGTGTCGTAAAAATCTCCCTGTTCGTGGCGTCTCGAGTCGCCGATGTGGCCCCGAACCGGATGACCTGAACCCCCAGCCTCCGACACTCCTCGGCATAACCGCGCACCACCTGGATGCTCGCAGCCACGCGCTCCGGATCGAACGCACCAGTCCTATCTACGCCATGGCCCAGGCGCGTGATCGTATTACGGCGCGCCAGCGGCTCCCCGTTGTCGCCGAGCACGAGTAACCGGATCGAGTTCGTCCCGCAGTCGATACCTGCCCTGATCATCTTCGCCTCAGATCGCAAACCCGAGGGCGCGCATCATCTCGCGCCCTTCCTCCGTAATCCGTTCCGGTCCCCACGGGGGCATCCACACCCAGTTGACGCGAAACGCATCCACGACCCCGTCAAGTGCCGTTGCGATGTCATCCTCGATGACATCCGTGAGCGGGCATCCCGCGCTCGTCAACGTCATCGTGATGACGAGGACACGATCCTCGTCGAAGGAGAGATCGTAGACGAGTCCGAGATTCACGATGTCCACGGAGATCTCCGGGTCGTAGACGGCGTGCAGCGCCTCCTCGACCGCGTCATAGGTCGAGGCGGGAATCAGGTCACCGTTCGCATCTGTCACAGTGGTCGTCCCGTCTCAGGACAGCGGCTGGTCGGAGGGGAGGAAGCGATCGTAGCCCTCTTCCTCAAGCTGTGCTGCCAGGTCCGGTCCGCCCTCTTCTGCGACCTTTCCGCTCACGATCACGTGCACGAACTCCGGGGTGATGTACCGCAGGATGCGGGTGTAGTGCGTGATGAGCAGCACACCCATATTCGTGTTGTCGTGGACGCGGTTGACCCCCTCCGAGACGATGCGTAGCGCATCCACGTCAAGTCCCGAATCGGTCTCGTCCAGAATGGCGAACTTCGGCTGGAGCAGCTCCATCTGCAGGATTTCATGACGCTTCTTCTCGCCGCCGGAGAATCCCTCGTTGACGTTGCGCTCCAGGAAGGCCGGATCCATACGCAGGTCCTTCATCGACGACTTCACCGTCGACAGCCAGGTGCGCAATTTCGGAGCCTCTCCGTCAACGGCGGTCTTCGCCGTACGGAGGAAATTACTCACCGTTACGCCGGGGATCTCCACCGGGTATTGCATGGCCAGGAAAAGACCCGCCCGAGCCCTCTCATCAATGCTCATCGCGAGCAGGTCCTCCCCATCCAGGGTGACTGTTCCCCCCGTGACGGTGTAGCGCGGATGCCCGGCAAGCGAATAGGCAAGCGTCGACTTCCCCGAGCCGTTGGGCCCCATGATGGCGTGGACCTCACCCGTGCTGATGGTGAGGTCTACACCCTTGAGAATGGGCTTGGGGCCCTGCTCCGTCTCAACGCTGACGTGCAGATCGCGAATCTCTAAAGTGGACATGAAATCTCTCAAACTCCTTGTGATGTATCGGGGTTACGGCTTGGGAAGCAGCTGTCCCGCAGTGCTGATGTAGATGTCGCCGTCACGGATCTCCGTGGCGAAGACGGGCACGGGTTCGTATGCGGGTAGTGAGGTCGGCCATCCACTGTTCAGATCGAATTTTGCGCCATGTGCCCAACATTCGATTTCGCAATCTTCCACGAACCCCTCCGCCAACGAGATGTCCCCGTGCGAACACCGGTCGCCGATGGCGTGAACATCCCCCGACGAGTCGCGCACGAGCGCCACATCCGTGTCGCCCAGCCTGATGCGCAGAGCCTTGCCCGGCGCAAGATCCTCCAACGGGCACACCCGTACCATGTCGTCAGACATTTCTTCCCATCCCTAAATAACAGTGTGAGACAGCTCGGCCTCAAGAGCATCCGCAATGCGCTTTTCCAGCTCGGGCTGACCGATCTCCTGAACGATTTGCATGAGGAACCCGCGGACGACCAAGCGCCGCGCTTCCACCTCCGTGATCCCCCGAGACTGCAGGTAGAACAACTGCTCATCGTCGAAACGCCCCGTTGCGGACGCGTGTCCCGCACCGATGATCTCGCCCGTTTCGATCTCCAGGTTCGGGACCGAATCCGAATGCGCACCGCGGGTGAGCACGAGGTTGCGGTTCAGCTCATACGTGTCCGTACCGGTCGCATGAGAGCGAATCAGTGCGTCGCCGATCCACACCGTATGTGCCCCCTTGCCCTGGAGCGCGCCCTTGTACGTCACGCGCGAGTAGCAGTCCGGAGCATCGTGGTCGATGTACACCTGGTGCTCAATGTGTTGGCCGGCATCGGCGAAGTACACTCCGTCCAGAGTGAGTCGTCCGCGAGGTCCGCGGAAGACGGCGGTCGGATTGATGCGGATGAAGTCCCCACCGAGTGACACCTGGATATGGGTCACTTCTGCCTGAGCCGCCACCGACACGAACACCGCTCCGCCGTGCACCGCGGTCGGCGCCCAGTCCTCGACCGAGACCACCGTCAGACGCGATGTGGGGTCGGCCACGATCTCGACGTTCTCGGCAATGCAGCCAGTGCCCCGGTAGTCCAACACCACGAACCCGGTGCTGTCCGCACCCGCGTGAATCACCGTGTGCAGCGCCCGCGGCGTATCTCCCAGATCCGAGCGGGTCAGCCACAGCGGCCCGACGGTCTGATGTCCGTCGGGGATGCTCACCACCAGCGCTTCACCGAATTGCGTCCACGCGTTCGCCGAGATGACGTCCTCCGGGATCAGCCCCGTTGCGCCGATAGCGTCATTGTCCCGGGGCACCCACTGGGTGGTCACACCCGCAGGCGCATCCCACCCGAAGGAGTAGCGTGAGCCATCCAGCTCGCCCATCAGCGGTTCAGCGCGGTCGAGCGGCGTGTTCTTCCACTCCTGATCGCGATTCGTCGCCGGGGCGAAATCGTTCACATCGTACGACCGGAACCGCTCGGAGCGAATCTGGACAGGCAGGCGCAGCGTGTCATTCTTCGCAGCCATCAGCCGACAGATCCTTCCATCTGAAGTTCAACCAGTTTGTTCAATTCGATCGCATACTCCATGGGTAGCTCACGGGCGATCGGATCGATGAACCCGCGCACGATCATCGCCATCGCCTCGGCCTCCGAGATGCCCCGCGACTGCAGGTAGAACAGCTGCTCCTCGTTCACCTTCGAGACCGTCGCCTCGTGCCCGAGAGTCACCTCATCGTCGCGCACATCCACTGTGGGGTACGTGTCTGTGCGGGAGATGTTATCGATCAGCAACGCATCACAGCGAACGGTATTCGCGGAATGGTGCGCACCCTCCGCGACACGAACCTCACCGCGATACGACGACCGCCCCCCGCCACGTGAGATCGACTTCGACACGATCGACGAGTGGGTATGGGGCGCCAAGTGGATCGCCTTCGCGCCCGTGTCCTGGATCTGCCCTTCACCAGCGAACGCGACCGATAGGATCTCGCCGCGGGAGTGCTCCCCCACCATGTACACCGACGGGTATTTCATCGTGACCTTCGATCCGATATTGCCGTCGATCCACTCCATCGCCGCGCCCTCGTGAGCGATTGCGCGCTGCGTCGTCAAGTTGTAGACGTTCGTCGACCAGTTCTGGATCGTCGTGTACCGCACGTGCGCGTCCTTCTTCACGATGATCTCGACCACCGCCGCGTGCAACGAATCCGTGTTGTAGATGGGGGCAGTGCACCCCTCCACGTAGTGCACGTACGATCCCTCGTCCGCGATGATGAGCGTCCGCTCGAACTGGCCCATGTTCTCCGTGTTGATACGGAAATAGGCCTGCAGCGGAATCTCCACGTGCACGCCCTTCGGCACGTACACGAATGAGCCGCCCGACCACGCCGCCGTGTTCAGAGCCGCGAACTTGTTGTCCCCAGCTGGCACCACAGTGCCGAAGTACTCTTCGAAGAGTTCCGGGTACTCCTTCAGGCCCGAGTCGGTGTCCAAGAACACGACGCCCTGTTCCTGCAGGTCTTCGCGCACCTGCTGGTAAACGACCTCGGATTCGTATTGCGCCGCCACGCCAGAGATGAGCCTCTGGCGTTCTGCCTCGGGCAGGCCCAGGCGCTCATAGGTGCGCCGGATGTCGTCCGGCAGGTCATCCCAGGAATGCACTTGGGCTTCAGTGGGCTTGACGTAGTACTTGATCTGGTCGAACTGGATGGCCGAAAGGTCCACGCCCCAGCGCGGCAACGGCTTCTTGTCGAACATCTGTAACCCTTTGAGACGCCGCTTGAGCATCCACTCAGGTTCCTCTTTCATGGCCGAGATTTCTCGGACCACGTCCTCATTGATGCCGCGTTTCGCATCCTGGGCACGATCAGGATCGCGCCACCCGAACTCATAGGGACCGAAATCCTTCAGGCCGGGGTTCTTTTCCAGGATCTCTGACACAGTACGTCCTCTCTCAGCCCTCTCGATCAAACGGTTATTGCCGCCGGGCACGTTCGCCGTGAAGCTCACAGGGGAGTCTCGCGGGGAACACCTAAGTCTATCCGGGACGATGCGAAAAGCACAGGATTCGCGCAGCGGAAACCGAAATTCCCACCGCCCACACATAGACTGTCGATGTGTCAACACCTCAGGCCCCGAACGTGACCCCTTCGTCCCCCGTGTCCGTACCTCGCGCGGTGCGGTTGCTGGCCTGGCTCAATCTGGTCGGAAATATCGCGATTATCGGCACGGGCGGAGCGGTGCGGCTCACCGCCAGCGGACTGGGCTGTCCGACGTGGCCGACCTGTACCGACGCGTCCTGGGTTCCCACCTCGGATCTGTCCGGGCACTCCCTTATCGAGTTCGCGAATCGGATGATGAGTCCGCTCCTTGCCGTCCTCGCGCTCGCTCTGGTCATCGTGGTGTGGCGTCTAGCCCATCCGATTATCGGTGCGCGCGCGTTATCCGGGATCATCCTGGGCGGAATCGTTGCGCAGGCGGTGCTCGG
Source organism: Micrococcales bacterium UBA3913 (assembly GCA_002391425.1). Taxonomy (GTDB): domain Bacteria; phylum Actinomycetota; class Actinomycetes; order Actinomycetales; family Microbacteriaceae; genus UBA3913. The sequence goes on from DGEZ01000020.1 coordinate 9,323, forward strand.
TGGAGTCACCGTGCTCACTGGGCTGAACGCCATCATCGTGGGGGCCCACTTCATCGCCTCAGCGGTACTGGTCGGAATCGCCGCCGCACTCGTCGCCACTGTGGAGCGTACACGCCGTCCGTACCCTAACAGCAGCACTCTTCCCCGCTGGGTCCCTGCCATCTCGCACACCATGTCTGGAGCCCTCGCCGTAACGCTGGTGCTCGGTGTATTCACCACGGGGAGTGGCCCGCACTCCGGAGATGATACGGTGATCCGCGACAGTCACCTGTGGCAGGTCTTCGTCGAGATCCACGCCATCGCCGCCTACCTCCTTGTGGGCACCGTGGCTGTGCTGGTGTTTGCGGCCTGGCGCTGGCGCGTCGCCGGTCCTTTCCGCGCCGCAGCGACGGCACTGTTGGGGGGAATCGCCGTCGAGATCGCACTGGGAATCTCCCAGGCTCGACTCGGCATCCCCGGCAGTCTCGTCGCCGCGCACATGATCCTTGCCGGCATTCTCATCACTCTCGCCGTGTGGACCATGCTCGCCTGCCGTCCCGCAGCTCACCCCAGCAGCGGCACCGGAATGTAGAGCAGCGGGTCTATCGCCACAGCGATAAACACCACGCTCAGATAGACGATCGACCCGTGGAAGACTTTCATCGCCCTACGGGTGTTCCCCCGGGCCGACTCGGCGAACAGCCGGTGGCATTCAGCGATGAACCACGCACCGATTCCCGCGCTCGAGACGGCGTAGATGAGTCCCATGGGCTGGACGACGATGAGCAACAAGGAGCAGAACACCGTCGCCCACGCATACAGGATGATCTGGACGCCCACCGTGTGCTGGCCGTGCAAAACGGGCAGCATGGGCACAGACGCGCGCTCATAATCGGACCGGTATTTCAGCGCAAGCGGCCAGTAGTGCGGCGGTGTCCAGAGGAAAATCACGCCGAATAAGCACAGCGCAGACCAACTCAGCTCACCTGTCGTCGCTGCCCAGGCAATGAGCACGGGCATGCACCCTGCGACACCACCCCACACGATGTTCTGGACGGTGCGCCGCTTCAGCCACCGCGTGTACACCACCGCGTAGAAGAACACGGCGAATGCCGTCAAACCAGCGGCGAGCCAGTTGATGGCCATCCCGAACAGCACCACAGACCCCACCGACATGACCCAGGCGAAGACCAACGCCTCCCGCGCCGAGAGCTCGCCCGTGACAAGTGGCCGGTCCTTCGTGCGAAGCATGACCCGGTCAATGTCACGGTCATGGTAACAGTTGAACGCATTAGCACCCGCTGCGCTGCAGAAGCCCCCGACCACGGTCGTCACGACAAGCCACAGCGGCGGCCATCCGCCTGCAGCTACCACCATGGTGGGAACGGTGGCCACCAAGAGCAACTCGATAATGCGCGGTTTGCTCAATGCGAGGTACGCACGCGCCTTCCGGCCGATCACGGATCCTCGTGGAGACGTCGAGCGGATCACATCGCCAACAGCGTCGATGGCCATACCCGCTCCTTGTGTCTGACCCACATAAAAAAGTGCTTGAAGACCCCAGCCCTTGAGTCAGAAGTCTAAGCCCAAATCCAGAGCATGCAAGACCGGGCTCGCCACCGTGGTGCGCTATACCGCCGTTCGTCCTCCACAACCCCGCGATGTCGAACCGCTCCACACACGGTGCAGGTCAATATACTTGTCAGTGGTTCATCCGCCGGGATGCACCCCACACTCGCTCAGGTGTTCGTCGTCGACGCCCATACTCCAGAAGGAGAGCACATCGTGCCAGCATTGCCCTGGAACTCCCTTGACAAGAAAGCAGTGGACACCGTTCGCGTGCTCGCGGCCGATGCGGTCCAGAAGGCAGGACATGGTCACCCCGGTACGGCGATGAGCCTTGCCCCGGCCGCCTACCTGCTGTTCCAGAACCTGCTGCGCCACGACCCTTCAGATCCGCACTGGGTCGGCCGGGACCGGTTCATTCTTTCCCCCGGCCACTCGTCCCTGACCCTCTACCTCCAGCTGTACCTGTCCGGGTACGGCCTCGAGCTGGAAGATATCGAGAACCTTCGCGTCTACGGCTCCCTCACACCGGGGCATCCCGAATACGGACACACCCCCGGCGTCGAGATCACCACGGGCCCCCTGGGGCAGGGCCTCGCCTCGTCCGTCGGCTTCGCCTACGCTGCCCGGTATGAGCGCGGGCTGTTCGACCCCGAGGCGCCTGCGGGAACGAGCCCCTTCGATCACACGATCTGGGTGATTGCATCCGATGGCGATTTGCAAGAGGGCGTGACGAGCGAGGCCTCCTCGCTGGCGGGAACCCAGGAATTGGGAAACCTCGTTGTGCTGTATGACGACAACCACATCTCCATCGAAGATGACACCAATATTGCGTTCACAGAGGATGTCCTCGCCCGATACGAGGCCTATGGGTGGCATACCCAGCGCGTGGATTGGCTGGAAACCGGGACGTACCAGGAGAATGTTCAAGCCCTGTACGACGCTCTGCTGGCCGCTAAGGCGGAAACTTCTCGCCCCTCTATCGTCTCGCTGCGGACCATCATCGGCTGGCCGGCTCCGAACAAACAGAACACGGGGGCCGTTCACGGCTCGGCCTTGGGCGCCGACGAGGTTGCGGCGCTCAAGGAAATACTCGGATTTGATCCCGACCGGAGTTTCGACGTCGACCCGGAAGTTCTCGCCCATGCTCGCGAAGTTGCGCAGCGAGGTGCATCCGCTCACGCACAGTGGCAGGAGCAGTTCGATGCATGGGCCGCGCAGAATCCGGAACGGAAAACACTGTTCGACCGTGTCCAGGCCGGGGAACTTCCTGCAGGCTTGCGCGAGGCGTTGCCGGTGTTCTCCCCCGACAAGGCTGTGTCCACCCGTTCGGCCAGCGGAAAGGTGCTCAACGCCATCGCGCCACACATGCCCGAGCTGTGGGGCGGATCGGCCGACCTTGCCGGATCGAACAATACGACGATCAGCGGAGCTGATTCGTTCGGGCCGGCGTCCCGCTCGACGAAAGCTTGGACGGCGTCGCCCTATGGTCGAGTCCTTCACTTCGGTATTCGTGAGCATGCCATGGGGTCGATCCTCAACGGCATCACGCTGCACGGCCACACCCGGGCATATGGGGGCACCTTCCTAATCTTCAGCGACTACCAACGGCCCGCCATTCGTCTGGCCGCGCTGATGCAGATCCCAACCACCTTCGTATGGACCCACGATTCCATTGGCCTGGGGGAAGACGGACCAACCCACCAGCCCGTCGAGCAGCTGGCCAGCCTGCGAGCCATCCCGAATCTCGAGGTGGTGCGGCCTGCTGATGCCAATGAGGTTGCCTGGGCGTGGTACGGGATCCTGTCCCGGAGGAAGAACCCTGCGGGCATCGTTCTCACCCGCCAGAATATTCCTGTATTCGATCGCAGCGGCGACTTCTCCTCCGCAGAGGGAACGCTGCGCGGGGCGTACACCCTGGTGGACGCGTCAACGGGCAATCCGCAGGTGATCCTCCTGGGAACTGGCTCCGAGGTGAGTATCGCCGTCGACGCACGTGCCAAGCTGGAGGAACGCGGTATCCCCACCCGGGTGGTGTCCGTCCCCTGCTTCGAATGGTTCGCAGAGCAGGATGAACAGTACAAGGAGACCGTGTTGCCATCGACGGTGACGGCGCGAGTCTCCATTGAGGCAGGCATCGCGCAGGGGTGGGAGCCCCTCGTGGGTCCGGGCGGAACATCGGTCTCGCTGGAGCACTATGGCGCATCGGGTGCATACGACATCCTGTATCAGGAGTTCGGTCTGACACCAGAGGCGATGGTGTCCGCCGCTACTGCGCTGCTGGAACAGAACGACTAAATCGCAGACGTCCGAGGAGGACCTCATGACACAGAACACGAATCTCGCTGACTTGGCTCAGGCTGGGGTGAGCACATGGCTGGACGATCTCTCCCGGGAACGCATTCGTTCCGGATCATTGCACAACCTCATCGCCACCCACAGCGTCGTTGGGGTGACGACGAACCCCACCATCTTCGCCAACGCTCTCTCCCACGGGGATCAGTATGCCGAACAGGTCGCCCAGCTCGCTGAGGCTGGTGCCAGCATAGACACCGCCGTCTTCGAGTTGACCACGGGCGATGTCGCAGCCGCATGCGAGATCTTCACCCCCGTCTACCAGTCCAGTGACGGTGCGGATGGTCGAGTCTCCATTGAAGTCGAGCCAGGGCTGGCCCGTGATACGGAAGGCACCATCGCCGCCGCGAAAAAGCTCTGGGCGAAGGTTTCCCGCCCGAACGCGATGATCAAGGTCCCAGCCACCGTTGAGGGGCTCCCCGCGATCACCGCGATCACCGCTGCTGGCATCAGCGTGAACGTGACTCTGATCTTCAGCCTCGACCGATACCGTGAGGTGATCAACGCCTATTTCCTCGGCCTGGAGAAGGCGAAGGAAGCCGGCGTCGACCTCAGCACTATTCACTCGGTCGCCTCCTTCTTTGTTTCCCGGGTAGACACGGAAGTGGATGCACGCCTCACTGCCATCGGCACTCCGGAGGCCCTTGCACTCACCGGGAAGACAGCAGTCGCGAACGCGCGCCTTGCCTATCAGGTGTTCGAGCAGTCCCTGGACACGGAACGGTGGAGGAGCCTCGCTGCCTCTGGCGCGAACCTGCAGCGGCCGCTGTGGGCATCCACCGGAGTGAAAGACCCGGCACTGCCCGACACCACCTACGTCGTCGAGTTGGTCGCCCCGCACGTGGTCAACACCATGCCGGAGAAGACCCTCCGCGCCGTCGCCGATCACGGTGCTGTTCGCGGCGATACGATCACCTCTACCTATGAAGAATCCGAGCACATCCTCAACGCTGTGGCTGACCTCGGCATCTCGTATGACGATGTCACATCCAAGCTGGAGTCCGAGGGAGTCGACAAGTTCATCGTCTCCTGGAATGACCTCCTTACCTCAGTCCGCAGCGCACTTGAAGGAGCAAAGTAGTCATGACACTGTCCGTTCGCGTAGGCGAGGCACTCGCGAAGAGAACTGCGCAGGCCGCCCAGGAACTCATTACCGCAACGCTGGCCAGCGGGATTACTCGTGGCGACGCGTCCCTGTGGGGTCCCGCAGCGGAGCCTGAGGCGTCGATTCGTCTGGGGTGGGTGAACACCCCGGAGGTCAGTGAGCCCCTGGTGGAGCAGATTCTGGCTCTGCGCGACAAGCTCGTTGCCGAGGGCGTCGATACCTGGGTGCTCGGCGGCATGGGAGGCTCCTCTCTCGCCCCTGAGGTCATCACGAAGACCGCCGGAGTTGCCCTGACGGTGCTGGACTCGACTGTCCCCACCCAGGTGTCCGCAGCTCTTCGCGACCCGGCGCGAACAGCGGTGATCGTCTCTTCGAAGTCTGGTTCGACGGTGGAAACTGACTCCCATCGGCGCACCGCAGAAAAGTGGTTCCGCGATGCAGGAATCGACCCGGCCGGCCGCATCGTGGTGGTCACCGATCCCGGAAGCCCCCTCGATGCCTCCGCGCGTGCTGCCGGATACACCGTTTTCAATGCGGATCCGCATGTGGGCGGTCGGTTCTCTGCCCTCACTGCATTTGGATTAGTGCCGTCTGGACTCGCGGGTGCGGACATCGCCACCCTGCTTCACGACGCCGCCTCCGCCCGCGAAATCCTCCAGCAGGATGACCCCGACAATCCCGCAATCCGGCTTGCCGCTGCGATAAGCGGACAGGCACCCGCGGTAGACAAGCTGGGGCTGGTTCCCGTGGATACCCCGATTCAGGGTCTTCCGGACTGGGCAGAGCAATTGGTCGCCGAGTCCCTCGGGAAGGAAGGCACCGGAATCCTCCCCGTCGTGCTGGACACGTCTTCTCCGGAACTCACCACCCGACCCACCGATCTAGTCATCGCCCGGCTCGTCGCCGAGGCGTCCGACGCAGCGCCCGAGGAAATCGCCATCAGCGGGACTCTCGGAGAGCAGCTGATGCTGTGGGAGTACGCCATCTCCATGGTGGGCAAGGTCCTGGGTATCAATCCCTTCGACCAGCCCGATGTCGAAAGCGCGAAAGCCGCTGCTCGCTCCCTCTTGGCAGAGCGCCCCGAGCCGGTTCCGGCAGTGATCACGGAGGGCATCCTCGAAGTTCGGGGCACCTCCGACGCCCTCGCCGGAGCTCACACCATCTCCGCTGCGATTTCACAATTGTTCAGCCTCCTCTCTGCGCACAACGGCTACTTGTCCATTCAGGCCTACCTGGATCGACCCGGGTATCCCCAGGCTGCCGAACTGCGCGATATCGCGGCAGAGAAGCTCGGTCGTCCCGTGACATTCGGCTGGGGACCACGTTTCCTCCACTCGACGGGTCAGTATCACAAGGGGGGTCCCGCCGAAGGCGTCTACCTCCAGATCACGGCAGTGAGCCCGACCGACGTGGACATCCCGGGGATTCCGTTCAGCTTCGGCCAGCTCGTGCAGGCTCAGGCCGCAGGTGATGCCGCGGTCCTCGCTGAGCATGGGCGTCCCGTCCTGAGCGTGAACATCACCTCGGACATCCCAGCGGGAATCCAGGCAATCCGCGACATCCTGTCCTCCCTGGAGTAACCCCTCTCGTGACAGATCAGACGCACATTTCCATCGGCGAGCTGCTCGGAAACGATCTTCGGCTCAAAAGGATCGCCGGTCCGTCCGCGCTCATTCTGTTCGGCGTGACCGGCGATCTGGCCCGCAAGAAGCTTCTCCCCGCGATTTACGACCTCGCCCACCGCGGGCTCCTTCCCCCCGGCTTTGCTCTTGTCGGGTTCGGCCGGAGGCCGTGGAGTCACGAGCAGTTCGCCGCCCAGGTGCGCGAATCCGTGGAGGCCCACTCCCGCACCGGCTTCGACGAGCAAACGTGGTCTCAGCTCGTCGGCGGCATCAGGTTCATCACGGGGGCGTTCGACGAACCCGAAGCCTACGCTCGGCTGTCAGAGACGCTGACCAGCCTGCGCCGCGAACGGGGTACCGAGGGTAATCACGCCTTCTACCTGTCCATCCCACCGCGGTCCTTCCCGGTTGTCCTGGAACAGCTGTCCTCCAGCGGGCTCGCCCATTCCTCGAATGGTTCGTGGTGTCGAGTCGTCGTCGAGAAACCGTTCGGTTCGGACTTGCGCACCGCCCAGGAGCTCAACGGCATGGTGGAGAGCGTGTTTTCACCCGACTCCATCTTCCGCATCGACCACTACCTGGGCAAGGAGACCGTTCAGAACATCCTTGCTCTGCGGTTCGCGAATACCTTGTTCGAGCCGCTGTGGAACGCGAACTATGTGGATCATGTCCAGATCACCATGGCTGAGGACATTGGCATCGGCGGCCGCGCAGGCTACTATGACGGCATTGGCGCGGCCCGAGACGTCATCCAGAATCACCTTCTTCAGTTGCTTGCGCTGACTGCGATGGAGGAGCCGATCTCCTTTGACGCATCCCAATTGCGGGCGGAGAAAGAACGCACCCTCGCGGCCGCGACCGTGCCTTCGGATCTTGGTGCGCATACGGCCCGAGCCCAGTATCTGGGAGGATGGCAGGGCGGAGAACGCGTGCGGGGCTACCTCGACGAGGACGGGATAGATCCACACTCGACAACCGAGACATATGCGGCTTTGCGCATCGACATCAACACGCGCAGATGGGATGGCGTACCGTTCTACCTGCGCGCAGGCAAGCGTCTGGGCCGACGCGTCACCGAGGTGGCTGTCGTGTTCAAGAAGGCTCCCCAACATGTGTTCGCTCCTTCCCAGACAAGCGGGCTCGGAGCCAATGCGCTCGTCATCCGAGTACAGCCCGATGAAGGTGTGACACTCCGCTTCGGGTCCAAGGTACCCGGGAGCACCATGCAGGTGCGGGACGTCACCATGGACTTTGGCTATGGGCATGCCTTTACGGAAAGCAGCCCCGAGGCGTATGAACGCCTCATTCTCGATGTGCTCTTGGGCGATCCGCCGCTGTTCCCCCGCCATGCGGAGGTTGAGCAGAGCTGGAGGCTCCTGGATCCCGTCGAAGAATTCTGGGCCCACAGCGGTGCGCCGGATACCTACCGACCGGGCACCTGGGGACCAGCATCGGCAGATGCGATGCTCGCGGTGGATGGAAGAAAATGGAGGCGGCCATGATCATTGACCTCCGACAGACGACGACCAGCCGCATATCGAAGGAACTCATCACCGTGCGCGAACAAGCGGGTGTATATGCGCTGACTCGCGTGCTCACCCTCATCATCTCGTGTCGTGCGGAGGATCTTGAGGACGCCATCGCTGCGGCGAATAGCGCATCCAACGAGCATCCCATGCGGATTATCGCGGTCGTGGACGCCCAGGATAACACCGGTGACCACCTGGATGGGCAGATTCGGGTCGGGTCCGATGCCGGCGCCTCGGAAGTCATCGTGTTGCATGCCTACGGGCAGTCGTCCGAAGACCCCGAATCCCTGGTAACCGGGCTGTTGCTTCCGGACGCCCCTGTGGTGGTGTGGTGGCCGGGCCAGGCACCGGATGACGTCGCCAACTCAGCTCTCGGCAGACTCGCCCAGCGCCGTATCACCGACGCCTATCGTGCGGCTGACCCCCGCGCAGCACTGGCTCAGCGGCGTAGGAGTTACGCTCCGGGAGATACCGATCTCGCCTGGACCCGGCTGACCGGGTGGCGCACTCAGATCGCAACCGCCCTGGCACGCGTGTGGGCAGGGAACGTCGAGGCCATTCGTATCACAGGCGCAATGCACACCCCATCGATCGAACTGCTCGCAACATGGTTGCATGACGTGGTCGCCTGCCCGGTTAAGCTCCGGCAGGCGCATCCAGATTCAGAGGTCGGGATTGAGGAAGTCTGCGTGACGACGGCGCAGGGCGACTTTACGATCGCCCGCGAAGGCGGTTCGGATGTGGTGCGCGTGCAGCGCCCAGGAACTCCGATCCAACGCGTCCTGGTCCCACGTCGCTCTCTCAGCGATTGCCTCGCAGAAGAGCTGCGCACACTCGCCCCCGATCAGACCTTTGGCGCTGTGCTCGCCGCATGGAGTTCCGACACGAGAGATGCCCAATATCTAGAGGAGGCTGACTGACCATGAGCACCGCCGCAGCGCTGACGGTTTTTACTGATCCGGAGGGTGCAGCGCAGGCTGTCGCAGAGACGTTCATCGAGACGCTCTCTGATGCGCTCGCACATCAGGACTATGCGCATGTGGTGCTCACGGGGGGCAGCATGGGTATTCGCTCCCTGGAGGCGATTGCCGCACACCCGCGGCTCCTCGATCTCGACTGGTCACGTGTTCATATCTGGTGGGGAGATGAGCGCTGGGTTCCTGCCGAGTCGGAGGATAGGAATGACAAGCAGGCGGACGACGCCCTGTTATCCCGTCTCCCCCTCAACCCGGATAAGATCCACCGGATGCCTGCAGCGGGTGCCGGGATTGACCTCGATCACGCCGCGCTGAGCTACGCCGACGAGTTGTATCGTGTCCACGGCGGTACAGCTCGCCGGACCCCAGAGTTCGACATCCTGTTACTTGGTGTCGGACCGGACGGCCACATCGCCTCCCTGTTTCCCGGACACGCCCAGGTGTACGACAAGGCCGAAGGCGCAGTGCCCGTATATGACTCTCCCAAACCGCCGGCAGAGCGCATCAGCTTGACCCTCCCCACGATCAATCGGGCCAAACATGTCTGGTTTGTGGCGGCTGGTCCGGACAAGGCCACGGCCGTGCACCTTGCGCTTAGGGGTCTGTGGTTCGTTGACCTTCCCGCTTCCGGCGCGAAGGGCACCCTCTCGACTCGATGGTTCGTGGACGAATTGGCCGCCGCCGAACTGGATGATGATTTACGAGCCGAGTATGAGGAGAATGCCTAAGCGAGTTCGCGCCAACGCGCACTCGCCAACGGTCCGCACCACCAAGTTCCCTCCAGGAACGCGCCGCGGCACTCCCGCAGCGACACAGCGTGGTTTAGCGGGCTGATCCCTGCGACTCACGCAGTTCCGCCAGGGCGCGAGCTCTGCGGGACCTCAGGTTGTCGAGAGCCTCCTGCAGCAGCGCTTCGGCCTCCTCGGGATTCCTGCGCTCCTTCACATATGCCAAGTGCGTCTTGTACGGTTCCTGCCGACCGATCTCAGGCGGCGCATCCTTATCCCTGCCTGCCGGAATCCCGCAGTTGGGGCAATCTATCGTATCCGGAATATCTTCAGGAGCTACGGACGCGAGGAAAAACGGACTCGAGGAGTGGCCGTTTGCACACCAGTAGTGAATCTGAATGCGATCCGCATGGACCCCACGGTCTTGCTCCCCCATCGGCCCCGAACCAACGCGTGAGCCCCGGATTGCGCTTCCGCCAGTACTCATTACAGCTTCCCTGCTGCCTGGAAGGCAAAGATAATATTCAGCAGCACGATCGAAACCACCCAGATCGTGCTGATGACCACCGTGATCCTATTCAGGTTTCGCTCTGCCACCCCCGAAGCGCCAAGGTTCGAGCCAATGCCTCCGCCGAACATGTCCGATAGTCCGCCGCCACGACCCTTGTGGAGGAGGATGAGCAGGGTCAGCAGGCTGCTGGTCACCGCCAGGATGACGCACAGCACAACAGAGAAAATGGTTGTCACGTGAAAGCCTCTCCGATCGTCGGACCAACCGACAAACGCTAAGTATACCGTGGGCGTGCGCCGTTCCGTGGAACAGCGCACGCCCACCCGGAGTTACACCGTAATGTGCTTAGAGAACTGCGCGATCCCGGCGAATTCGTCAGCGTCGAGGCTTGCGCCGCCGACAAGGGCGCCGTCGACGTCTCGCTGCGCCATGAATCCGGCGATATTCGCCTTCTTCACGGAACCGCCATACAGGATGCGCGTGCGCTCGGCAGCATCCGCACCGAGCAACTCGGTCAGCGTTGAGCGGAGAACTGTCGCCACTTCGCCAGCTTGCTCAGCCGTCGCCGCTTTCCCGGAGCCGATCGCCCATACGGGTTCATAGGCCACGACCAGGGGCGCATCCACCGGGAACCCGGCCAATGCTCCCCGTAGCTGAGCCACCGGAACGGCACTGGCACCATACTTCTCGAGGTCCTCAGCGGTTTCCCCAACACAGAGCACGGGGGTCAGTCCGTACCGCAAGGCCGCCTGTACCTTCTGGGCAAGCAACTCGTCGGTCTCGTTGTGGTACTGGCGACGTTCCGAGTGCCCGATGATCACATAGGAGCACCCGAGCTTCTCCAGGAACGCCCCCGAGATCTCTCCGGTAAACGCACCAGAGTCGTGCACGGACAGATCCTGAGCACCATACCCGATCTCCAGTTTGTCGGCCGCGACCAACGTCTGAACCGATCGAAGATCCGTGTACGGGGGAAACACCACAACCTCGGCATCGGACGACTCGTGTCCGGCCTCGGAGAGGGTCCACGCCAGTTTCTGCACGAGCGCGATCGCCTGAAGATGATCTTCGTTCATCTTCCAGTTTCCGGCGATGAGCGGAGTGCGCGTTACTCCCATCCGAGAACCTCCAGCCCAGGGAGAACCTTACCTTCGAGGAACTCCAATCCCGCTCCGCCACCAGTGGAGATGTGGCCAAAAGCGTCATCGCGGAAGCCGAGCTTGCGCACGGCCGCAGCAGAATCGCCGCCTCCGATTAGCGAGAAGCCCTCGGAATCAGCCAGTGCCTGGGCAACAGCCTTCGTGCCCTCCGCGAATGCGGGGAACTCGAAAACTCCCATCGGCCCATTCCAGAAGATCGTCTTCGAGGAGAGGATCGTTTCCCGGAAGTCCTTGCGGGACTCCGGACCGATGTCCAGGCCTTCGCCGTCTGCACCGAACCGCGAGGATTCGATGGCATTGCTCGGCACGACCTCTGAGGCGGCATCGGCGGCAAATCCTTCAGCCACGACGGTATCCACGGGGAGGTGGATCTCCACCCCGAGCTCCTTCGCCTTCGCCAGGTATCCCTTGCATGCGTCGATCTGATCGGCCTCTAGGAGGCTCTTGCCGACGGAGTGTCCCTGCGCAGCAATGAAGGTGTAGGCCATTCCCCCACCGATAATGAGGCGATCCACACGCGGCAGAAGGTTCTCGATCACGCCGAGCTTATCGGACACCTTGGCGCCGCCGAGCACGACCAGATAGGGAGATTGAGGATCTTTCGTGATCCGCTCCATCTGCTCGACCTCGTAGGCCACAAGCAGACCAGCAGCACTCGGCAGCAACTGCGCGAGTTCGTACACGGAGGCCTGCTTGCGATGTACCACACCGAAACCATCGGAGATGAACACGTCGCCGAAGGCGGCGATCTTCTCGGCGAATCCCTTGCGAACCGCGGCGTCCTTCGACGTCTCCTCCGGGTTGAAGCGAAGGTTCTCCAGAACGGCGATCTCGCCCGGCTTCAGATCGGCGACGATGCTCTGCGCCGACTCCCCGACCGTGTCGGAGGCAAATTTCACCTCCTGCCCCAGCAGTTCAGACAAGCGTGCGACCACGGGGGCCAGCGTGAAAGCGGGATCCGGAGCGCCCTTCGGGCGGCCCAGATGCGAGAATGCGACGACGGACGCACCAGCGCCCAAGACCTGGCGGAGAGTCGGGAGAGCGGCGCGGATTCGGCCGTCATCCGTGATGACTCCGTCGGCAAGCGGGACGTTGAAATCCACACGGACCAGCGCCCGCTTGCCGGCGAGATCTCCGAGGTCGCTGAGTTTACGAAGCGACATCAGGAGACCCTTCTCAGAGCTTGCTCGCGACGAGCTCAGTCAGGCTGAGCATCTGGCTGGTGAAGCCCCACTCGTTGTCGTACCACGAGATCAGCTTCACGGTGGAACCCATCACCTTGAGCAGCGGTGCATCGAACACCGAGGTGTGCGACTCTCCCACGATGTCGCTGGAGACCAGCGGCTCTTCGCTGTACTTCAGGATGCCGACCAGCGGACCCTCTGTCGCGGCCTTCTTGTAGGCAGCCTTGATCTCGTCCGCCGTCACCTCGCGGGAGGCCTCGACGGTCAGGTCGACAATCGAACCGGTCGGGACCGGAACGCGAACGGCGAAGCCGTCCAGCTTACCCTTGAGCTCGGGAACGACAAGACCGATGGCCTTGGCAGCGCCTGTCGAGGTCGGAACCTGGTTGATGGCGGCGGCGCGAGCACGACGCAGATCCCGGTGGGGTCCATCCTGGAGATTCTGATCCGCAGTGTAGGCGTGGATCGTGGTCATCAGACCACGCTCGATACCGAAGTTGTCGTAGAACACCTTTGCCAAAGGCGCCAGGCAGTTCGTCGTGCAGGACGCGCTCGAGATCACGTTGTGCTTCTCCGGGTCGTAGAGATCGGAGTTGATGCCGTAGACGAACGTGCCGTCCTCATTCTTCGCGGGAGCGGAGATGACGACCTTCTTGACGGTGCCACCGAGATGAGCCTTCGCCTTCTCCGCATCGGTGAACCGACCGGTGGATTCGATGACGATGTCAACTCCCAGATCGGACCAGGGAATCTGTGCGGGATCCTTCTCAGCGAACCCACGTACTTCCTTGCCGTCGATGAAGATGGAGGTTCCATCGTTGGTGACCTCGTTGGGAAGGACCCCAGAGATCGAGTCGTACTTCAGAAGGTGTGCCGATGTGTTCACATCACCCAGATCGTTGAAAGCAACAATCTCGAGGGGGCTGCCCTTCTTCAGTGCGGCGCGAACAAAGCTCCGTCCGATCCGACCGAAACCGTTGATGCCGACTTTTACAGTCACTGCAATCTCCTACTAAATAGGGCGCTCACGCGCTGTCTACGTTGCAGGAACCTCTCCTGCAACAACCATCCGGTTGTCGGTGACCCCGCCACTAGGCGAGCAACAGCCCGATGGTCCGCTCTTTGGCTGCCGCGAATCGCTTCGCGACGTCTTCCCAATCCACGATGTTCCAGAAAGCCTTGACGTACTCAGCCTTGACGTTCTGGTAATCGAGATAGAAAGCGTGCTCCCACATGTCCAGCATGAGCAACGGCACTGTTGCGGTCGCTAGATTTCCCTGGTGATCGTAAAGCTGCTCAATAATGAGCTTCTCTCCCAGGGAATCCCATGCGAGGATGGCCCAGCCAGACCCCTGGATGCCCAAAGCAGCGGCGGTGAAGTGTGCACGGAACCGGTCAAACGAGCCAAAGAACTCGTCAACGGCAGCCGCAAGCTCGCCTTCCGGCTTGTCGCCACCCTCCGGGGAAAGGTTCTTCCAGAACACGGTGTGATTCACATGTCCGGCCAGGTTGAATGCAAGGTCCTTCTGCAGCTTGTTCACAGCTGAGAGGTTGTCCTTCTCGCGGGCCTCTGCAAGCTGCTCAAGTGCGGTATTCGCGCCTTTCACATAAGCCAAGTGGTGCTTGTCGTGGTGAAGTTCCATGATCTTTCCGCTGATGTACGGCTCGAGCGCCGCGTAATCATAGGAGAGTTCCGGCAGCGAATATGTCGACATAAGACGACTCCTTCTATAGATGGCTTTTGTGCACATCCAGACGAAAGTTTAGCTTCCCCCGCCTAGATCTGCTCATCAACTGTGCCGAACCTACGAAGATTCGGCATCCTCAATCGAGTCTATCTGCCTCATCTGACAGCACAACCTCTGTACCGGGAATGCCCAGCTCCGCAGCCCTCTTATCTGCCATGGCGAGCAGTCGACGAATCCGCCCCGCCACAGCATCCTTCGTCATCGGCGGCTGAGCGAGGTGTCCCAATTCATCGAGGCTGGCTTGCTTATAGGCGAGCCGGAGCTCTCCGGCGTAACGCAAATGTGCGGGCACATCATCGCCCAGAATGTCCAATGCGCGCTGCACCCGGGCCCCCGCCGCCACGGCCGCCTGCGCGCTGCGGCGCAGATTCGCATCGTCGAAATTCACCAGGCGGTTCGCGGCCGCCCGGTTCACCCGTCGCTGCCGGGTTGCATCCCACGACTGGGCAGTCTGAGCCGCCCCAATGACATCCAGCAGGTGCACGATCGCCGCAGCCTCACGCACCACAACGCGGTGGCTGGACCGCACCTCACGGGCCTTCGCCGCCACATCCAGGCGACGCGCCGTACCCACGAGCGCCATCGCGGCCTCGTTTCCCGGGCAGGCCACCTCCAGCGTCGCAGAACGTCCCGGATCCGTCAGAGACCCGCGCGCGATCATCGCCCCGCGCCACACCGCGACCGTCACCTCTTTTGCTGCGCTGACGAGGCTCGCCGGAAGGCCCCGGATGACCCGTCCGCGCGCGTCGATCAGGCCCGTCTGCCGTGCCAGGGTCTCCCCGCCACGCGCCACACGTGCGACGAATCCACCGGGAGCCCCCATAGCGTTTGCTCCGTCAAGGACCTCCACGTGAGCCCCGAACAGCTCCGCCAGATCACGTGAGACACGGCTGACAATCGCCTCCGTATCGCACTCAACCTCGACGACCATGTGACCCGAGATACGGTGCAGGCCACCAGCAAACCTCAGAATCGTCGCCAGCTCGGCGGCACGCAGTGCCCCCTTCGGCTCTCGAAATGACGCGAGTTCGTCCCGCATCTGCTCTGTCAGGCCCAAGCCTCTTACTCCTTACCCAAATCCCTATGCTTCACCTGAACGGCGATGCCGTCCACACTGCGCAACTCGGCCGCCAGCCGCTCCGTCATTGCAACCGAGCGGTGTTTCCCCCCCGTGCACCCGATCGCAATTACCGCGTGGTGCTTGTTCTCCCGCCGATACCCCTCCACGGTGATCTCCACCGCACGCGTATACGCGTCCAGGAAATCCTGCGCGCCGTCCTGACTGAGCACGTATTCTGCCACGGGTGCGTCCCGACCGGTGAGCTGACGCAGTTCCGGAACCCAGAAGGGGTTCGGCAGGAAACGCATGTCTGCGACCATATCCGCATCCAACGGTATCCCGTATTTGAATCCGAAGCTCATCACTGTCACCTGCAACCGATTAGCCCCCGGTTCGGCAAAGAACTCCGCGACTCGACGAGACAGCTGGTGAACGTTCAGCCCCGACGTGTCGATGATGACGTCCGCTGTGTCACGAATGCTCTGCAGCCGTCTGCGCTCCTCCGAAATTCCGTCGATGATCGTTCCATCGCCCTGGAGCGGATGGGGCCGGCGCACCTGTTCGAATCTCCGAACCAGGATTTCATCGGCGGCCTCCAGGAACAGGATGCGCACCGACACCCCGGACGCCCGCAACAGCTCCAGCTGCTGATCGATGTGCGTGAACAGGGCACCGCCGCGCAGGTCGATGACAACGGCGATGCGCGGCAACGTGGGCGCGGAAGCCTCTACCAACTGCAGCAGAGGCTGAACCATCTGCGGCGGAAGGTTGTCCACCACGAACCAGCCCAGGTCCTCCAACGCGTTTGCTACAGTCGATCTGCCCGCGCCTGACATCCCCGTCACCACGAGCAGTTCGCTCGTGGACGTGCCGCCGACACCTTCTGACATTGTGCTTCACTCCCCTGTCTGGAGTATCTAGCCTATTCCCTCAGAGCCCACGGCCTCCCGGTGAATGACATCAGCGAGACGCTCACCGATGCCGGGAACCGCCGCCAGCTCCTCCACAGGAGTCTGCGCGATCCGCGCAATTGATCCAAACTCCCGTAACAGGGCCTGCGCCCGTTTCGGCCCCACGCCCGGGATCTGAGCCAGCCGCGTCTCCAGCTTCCGCGTGCGCAGCGTCCGCTGATAGGTAATCGCAAAGCGATGGGCTTCATCCCGAATGCGCTGCAGCAGAAACAACCCCTCCGAATTGCGCGGCAGGATGACCGGATACTCCTGGCCAGGCAGCCACAGTTCCTCGAGCCGCTTGGCTAGCCCCGCCACGGTGATCCCCCTCACGCCCAGATCGTGCAGAGCGCGTTCTGCGGCGGACACCTGGGGGGCTCCCCCATCGATGAGCAGCAGCGACGGTCGGTAGGCAAAACTCCGCTTATCCTTCTCGGATACGCTGCCGTCCTTGTCAGACTCAGCCGCCAGCAGGCGGGAGATCCGCCGCGTGATGAGCTGGTACATGCTCTCGGTGTCGTCACGCGTCCCCGTGATCGAGAACTTTCGATACTGCGCCTTCTTCGGAAGTCCGTCCTCGAACACCACCATCGACCCCACCACATCCGTGCCGCCCAGGTGAGAGTTGTCGTAGGCTTCGATGCGCAGGGGCGCCTCCGGCAGGTCCAGTGCCTCCTGGACCTCCCGCATCGCGGTCGACCGCACCGCGTAGTCGGAGGTTCGCTTCGCCTCGTACAGCCGGAGCTTCTCCGCAGCATTCTCCGTCACCGTGTGCAGCAGCGCGGCCTTGTCTCCGCGCTGGGGCACCATGACGCGCACCGACCGCCCCGCTGCCTGCCGCAGCAAGTCCGTCACGGAGTCGTCCAGCGGAACCGGCACGTAAACCCGACCCGGCACATCGGCATCCGCCCCGTCATACATCGTCTGCACAGCCTGGGTGAGCAGATCCGCATCCGAGGCGTCGTCGTCCGCATCCACGACCCACCCGCGCACCCCGCGGATCCGGCCCTGGCGCACCCGGAACATGTGCACGGAAGCGGAGAGCTCGTCTCGGGCGATGCTGAGGAAATCCGCATTGGTGTCCGTACTCAGCACGACTGCCGTACGTTTCAGGACCGTCTCCAGAGCCTGAAGCTGGTCACGGTATCGTGCCGCAGCCTCATAGTTCTGCACGGAGCTGGCCTGTTCCATCTCCTGACGCAACTGGCGCACATAGCGCTCGTCGCGCCCCGACAAGAACGCGCAGAAGTCCTGGGCGATCCGCCTATGGTCCTCGGCGGAGATTCTGCCTACGCACGGTGCCGAGCACTTCCCGATGTCGCCGAGCAAACAGGGCCGCCCAGTACGGTGGGCACGGTCGAAAACACCCCGCGAGCAGCTGCGCACCGGAAACGCCTTCAGCATGAACTCCAGAGTTTCCCGTACCGCACCCACCTTCGGGTAGGGGCCGAAGTACCGGTCTCCGGAGTGCCGGGATGCCCGCGTCACCAGTGCCCGCGGATACGTCTCCCCCATGGTCACGGCCAGGTAGGGATAGGACTTATCGTCCCGAAACACCACGTTGAACGGCGGATCGAACTCCTTGATCCACGTGTATTCGAGTTGTAGCGCCTCAATCTCCGAGCCGACAATCGTCCACTCCACGGAACGAGCCGTCGTCACCATGCGCTGGGTGCGCTCGTGCAGGCGATTCAACGGACCGAAGTAATTGGTCAGCCGTGCTCGCAGATTCTTCGCCTTGCCGACGTACAGCACGCGTCCGGACGCACCCAGGAAGCGATACACGCCCGGGTCGGTCGGAATGTCGCCCGTTTTCGGACGCCACGAAATATCCTCAGCCATGATGCTGGAGCCGAGGATCAGCGAGGACCTCCGCGAGGAAGGCTCCCGTATAGCTGCCCGGAACAGCCGCGACCTGCTCCGGCGTTCCCTCCGCCACGACCGTGCCGCCGCCGGAGCCGCCCTCCGGACCCAGATCGATGATCCAGTCCGCACTGCGGATCACGTCCAGATTGTGCTCGATCACGAGCACCGTGTTGCCCTTGTCCACGAGGGACTGCAGCACAGTGAGCAGCTTCGCCACATCCTCGAAGTGCAGCCCCGTGGTGGGCTCGTCCAGCACGTAGATGGTTCGACCCGTCGAGCGCCGCTGGAGCTCGGTGGCGAGCTTCACCCGCTGTGCCTCGCCCCCGGACAGAGTGGTTGCCGACTGGCCGAGCTGGATGTACCCCAGGCCAACATCCACCAAGGTGTTCAGATACCGGGCGATCGCGGGAACTGGCGCGAAGAATTCCGCGGCCTCGGCGATGGGCATGGCGAGCACCTCCGCGATGTTCTTGCCCTTGTAGTGCACGGACAAGGTGTCGCGGTTGTACCTGGCCCCGTGGCAGTCCTCGCACGCTACGTACACATCGGGCAGGAAGTTCATCTCGACCCGGATCGTGCCCTCCCCGGCGCAGGTTTCACAGCGCCCCCCCTTCACATTGAAGGAGAACCTGCCCTGCTGGTATCCGCGCGCCTGGGCATCCGGAGTCTGGGCGAACAACTTCCTGATGTGGTCGAACACCCCGGTATACGTCGCGGGGTTCGAGCGCGGCGTCCGGCCAATGGGCGACTGGTTGACGTGGACAACCTTGTCCAACTGGTCGATCCCGGTGATCCGCGTGTGCTTGCCCGCCACGCGGCGGGCGCCGCCCAGTCGATTGGCGAGCACCTGGTACAGGATGTCGTTCACCAGGGTGGACTTGCCCGACCCGCTGACCCCGGTCACGACGACGAATAACCCCAGGGGGATGGACACCGTGACGTTCTGGAGGTTGTTCTCGCGTGCCCCCACAATCTGCAGCTCGGCACCGCGCTGACGCGGCCTGCGCTGCGGGGGCGTCTCGATGACCCGGCGCCCGGCGAGGTAATCTCCGGTCAAGGACTCGGTGTTGTCCAATAACGTCGCCAGCGTTCCCGAGTGCACCACTCGGCCCCCCTCGACACCGGCGCCGGGACCGATATCGACGATCCAGTCGCTGGCCCGAATCGTGTCTTCATCGTGCTCGACAACCAGCAGGGTGTTGCCCATATCGCGCAGCTTGAGCCTGTCTCTTATACACATCT
>DGEZ01000148.1:0-5302 GCA_002391425.1 Micrococcales bacterium UBA3913
TCGACGCCGAACTCCCGCATGACAGCAGTGAGGGCTTCGATCACGTGGTCATTAGCCGGGGTGCGAGCCTTCGCCGGGCGCCCCTCCACGAGCAACTCGGTCGACGGCAGCGTGTACAGAGTGTCGGCCTCCTGCTCACCGTGCTCCGGAAGCGGACTGCCCTCATCCTCGTCGATATCTTCCCCAACGGGTTCATCCAGCTGGTCGGGGTGCATGGAGGGGATGACATGGACGGGCTCCGTGGGGGCAGCTGCGGAGACTGCGGGTACCACATGCGGCGACTGAGGAACGGGCTCAGTGAGCACATCGCCGAAGACGGCGGTGACATCGTCTCCCGCAGTGGACTGATCCGCCGGCTCCGGCGTGCGCGACCTCCGCCCGCGCCGTCGCGGTTCGGGCGCCGAGGCCAGCGCGAGCCCGGTCTGCTCGGTGCTCTCCTCAGATACGCCGAACAGGTAGCGGTAGAGCGCACGCAGCCGTGCACCAATGAGCTGAGGAGGGGTTTTCGTGAGGACGAGCACCGACGCCGCCAAGATGACGAACAGAATCGGCACCGTCCCCCAGACCGTGACGATATTCAGCATCGGCTCGGCGAGCAACCACCCGAACACTCCCCCAGCATCCGCGAGCGCAGGCATGCCTTCTGCAGGAACCGGCCGAGCGCTGAAGGTGTGAAAGATCCCGGACAGCGACACCAGCGCCGCGATGAAGCCGATGCCGATACGGCCGTTGTCGTCCACGGTGGACGGATGCCAGAACAACCATGCGGCCAGCAGGAACAGGAACACGGGCATCGCGATCGTTATCTGGCCGAACAGCCCGCCCATCGTATAGTCGCGCAGGGTCTGTGCCACCATCGACCCCGGCAGGAACCATTCCACGATGGCGCCCGCGACAGCCATCAGGGTCAACGAGAACGGAAACCCGTCGCGGCGCTCGTCCGGCGCGAAAGGTGCGCGACCGAACACCCGGAACGCGGCCCCGACGCCGTGAGCACAGGCCATCCACGCGCGCACGACGAACCGTGGTCGATCCTCGACCACCGTCCGTGTCGGGGCTGTCTTCGGCCGCGACGATCCCTGAGCCCTTCTCGCCATGGTGCCAAGGCTAGTGGGCAGGTCCGTTTTTCTGGGGAAACGCCCCGGGCGTGTATGGAAACAGCAGGGTGCGAACGCAACGGTGCGGCGACCCGGCGCAGCGACGCTCCGGGCGCTCTCGGGGCCTGCTGCCAGCTATCAGAGGAAGAGGCTCTGCACCGCTTCGAGAGTGAGTTGCGCTGCGACAGCGATCACCAGGTAGTTCGCGATGGTAATCACCCATGCCCAACTGCTGATGATCTCCCCGGCATGACGAAGTCGGTCACCGAGGACACCCTGCGCACTCGCCCACCCCAGGGTCGCCCAGAACAGGGGGATCGTGACCAGCCAGACCACCATGCACCAGGGGCACAGCACGCCGTATTCAAAAATGCTGCGATAGGCGAGGAAGTGGACGAAAAGGAACGCCGCAGTGATGAAACCGAGGTACACACGCCAGTACCACGCGCGCATCCGCCCGCCAGCGAGGCTAGACACCGCCGCAAAAACAGGACCGGTGAATAGCGTGATCCCGAAAATGGAGTTGGTGAAGCCAAGCAGATTCCCGCCCGGGCTGAGCAGGTTCGGCACACAGGAAACGACGACGCTGAACGTGCAGTTGACGATCGGGTCCTCGTTCTTGAGCTGTCCGATGTATTCAAGGAACAACAAGAACGACACCATCCAGCCGAGCAGCCCGGAGACGATCCAATACCAGGCGATACCTGTCGACGCACGAAAAACGCGGGGCGAAGACGCCTGCGAATCATTCAGCTGTTCAGTCTCCGAAGTCACCACGCAAGCCTAACCCATTGCGGGACCCGGGACGCCCGCACATGAACCGCCCGGACATGAACCGCCCGTTACGACTCGTGCGGTCGGGTCATCGTCACGATCGGCACGATCATGGGGCGACGCCGGTAACTCTGACTCACCCATCGGCCAACCGTCCGGCGCACCACCTGGGACAACGCCTGAACATCCCGGGTGCCCGCGTCCGTCGCATCCGAGACGGCTCGTTCCACCTTCGGAATGACATCATCGAAGACGGCATCGGCCTCGGCGAACCCACGTGCACGCACCTCCGGGCCGGCAACGATCGCGCCGGTAACCGGGTCGACTCCGAGGAAGATTGAGATGAAGCCCTCCTCGCCGAGAATCAGCCGATCCCGCAGATCATCGTCCGTGATCTCTCCAACCGAACGACCATCGACGTACACGTAACCGCACGGCACCTGGCCGACGATACGAGCCTGCCCATCGACGAGATCGACAACCGTGCCATCCTCAGCGACCACAGCATTTTCCGCGGGAACACCTGCGAGCTGAGCGATCTTCGCATTCGCCACCAGGTGGCGGAACTCCCCATGCACGGGCATCGCGTTGCGCGGTTTCAGGATGTTGTAGCAGTACAGCAGCTCTCCCTCGCACGCGTGCCCAGACACGTGCACGCGGGCATTGCCCTTGTGCACCACATTCGCGCCCAGTCGGATCAGGCTGTTAATCACCCGGTACACCGACGACTCGTTTCCGGGGATGAGCGAGGAGGCGAGGATGACCGTGTCCCCGGGATGAATCTGGACCTGGTGATCCTGGTTTGCCATCCGCGAGAGCACCGCCATCGGTTCCCCCTGGGACCCCGTGCACATGTACACGAGCTTGTTCTCGGGGTAGTCCGCCGACTTCTTGAGGTCAACGAAGACGGAATCATCGGCCTTGAGGTACCCCAGCTCGCGGGCGATACCCATGTTCTTGAGCATCGAGCGGCCGACGAGGACCACCTTTCGGCCCGCATCCTGGGCGGCATCCACCACCTGCTGGACCCGGTGCACGTGCGAGGAGAACGACGCGACGACAACCTGCTGCCGGGAATCCCTGATCACCTGGCGGAGCACTGGTCCGATGGTGCGCTCACTCGGCGTGAAGCCGGGGACATCCGCGTTCGTGGAGTCCGCCATGAACAGGTCAACGCCCTCCTCGCCCAGACGGGCGAACGCGCGCAGATCCGTGATCCGGCCATCCAGCGGAAGCTGGTCCATCTTGAAATCGCCCGTGTGCAGCACGGTGCCTGCCTCGGTGCGAATGGCGACACCGAGCGCATCCGGGATCGAGTGGTTCACCGCGACGAACTCCAGCTCGAACGGGCCGAGCGTTTCGCGCTGGCCTTCCGTGACCGCCATCGTCAGAGGCGTGATCCGGTGTTCCTTGAGTTTGGCCTCGACCAGGGCGAGAGTCAGCGTCGATCCGATCAGGGGGATGTCCGGGCGTTGCCGCAGCAGATAGGGGACGGCCCCGATGTGGTCCTCGTGCCCGTGTGTGAGTACGAGTGCCGACACATCATCCAGGCGGTCCAGGATGGGCTGGAAATCCGGCAGGATGAGATCTACCCCCGGCTGAGAGTTCTCCGGGAACAACACCCCGCAGTCCACGATCAGCAGCCGACCGTTGATTTCGAAGACGGTCATGTTGCGCCCGACCTCGCCGAGACCTCCCAACGGGATGATCCGTAGCGTTCCCCGCTTCAGTGCGGGAGGTTCAGACAGTGATGTGGCCACAAGGGGTCCTTTCGATAAACAAACTCACTCCCGCGCAGATCCGGCAATTCGGGGAAGAGAGCCGCCAGCGGCGGCATTGCGGTCGGGGCGGAAATTCGAGAAATCCACTCCCGGGACGTCATGGACCAAGGCGAGATCCGCCTCGATCGCCGCAGCCTCGGCCTCTTCGGGCCCGACCAGGGGAAGACGTACCCGCGGAGAGGGGATTCTGCCCAGCCCATGGAGGATGTACTTGGTGGACACCGTCCCGGGGATGTGCTTCATCGTAGCGCGTGCGAGCGGTTCCAACAACGCATGCATGCGCCGAGCTGACGCGAGATCATTGGTATTCACCGCATCGACGAGCACTCTGTATGCCGATGCCGCGATATTCGCGGTGACACTGATCATTCCCGATGCCCCAATGGACATATGCGGCAGGATGTTCGCGTCATCGCCGGAGAAATACAACAAATCGGTGTTATTCAGCACTCGACTAACTTCTGAGAAGTCCCCCTTCGCATCCTTAACCGCGACGATATTCGGGTGCTTCGCCGCACGCAGAATCGTCTCGTACATGATCGGCACCCCGGCCCGCCCGGGGATGTCGTACAGGATGACCGGCAGATCCGTCGCATCCGCAACCAGCCGAAAGTGGGTGAGCAACCCGGCCTGCGTCGGTTTCACATAGTACGGGGTGACAATCATGATGCCGTCCGCGCCTGCAGCCGCTGACTTCTGTGCGAGCTGAATCGCATGAGCGGTCTCGTTGGACGGCCCGCCCGTGATGATCGCAGCGCGTCCCGCAGAGACCTGCTTGCCGACGCGAACCAGTTCGATCTTCTCCGTGTCCGTCAGCGTCGACGTCTCACCCGTGGTACCGGTCACCACGATGCCATCTGCCCCCGCGCTGATGACATCGTCGATATGTTTCTCGACGGCAGGCCAGTCGACTTCACCGTCGGCTGTCATCGGAGTGACCAGGGCGACAAGGACCTGTCCGAAAGGATTAATGGGATTCGTCACAACACCCAGGGTAGTCCCTCCGTCGCGGCTGTCGCCACGGTCTCACTGCGCGATCCGGACAAGCACGTCCCGGCACCGCGCGACGTCCTCGCGCATCCCGGCAATCAGATCCTCCCGGCTAGAGAAGGCCACCATCGGGCGAAGGAAATCCACGAACTCCACCCGCATCGGACACCCATACAGGTTCAGCCTGCGATCCAGGATGTGCGCCTCCACAGTTCGCGGCACCTCCGAGAATGTCGGGTTCGTCCCCACAGAGATCGCCGCTGGAAGGCGATCTCCCGCCTCACAGCCGCCCGCATCGGCCAGCGGCACGGCCCATCCCGCGTACACCCCATCAGCGGGAATCAGACCGGCAACCGGGATACGGCGGCCCGACACCACAGCCTCCCCCAGGTTGGCGGTGGGAAAGCCCAGTTCCCGACCTCGCTTCGCGCCGTGCACGACCACACCGGAGACCTCTGGGGGGCGCCCCAGCAATGCGGAGGCATGACGAACCTCCCCCTCGGCCAGCGCACGGCGAATACGCGTCGAGGAGACAACCTGACCGTCGACAACCACCGGCGGAACCGCTTCCACATCGAAGCCCTCCACCGCACCGCGACGTTCCAGCAGGGAAAGGTCTCCCGCACCGCGAAAGCCAAACCGGAAATCCTCACCGGCGAG
>DGEZ01000148.1:5532-7025 GCA_002391425.1 Micrococcales bacterium UBA3913
GCGAATTCGCGGGTGAATCGAAGGATGAGCACCGCTTCCACCCCGGCGTCCTCCAGCAGCTCACACCGGCGCGACAGCGGCATCACCTCCTCCGGGCAGGACTCGGGACGCAGCACCTCCAGGGGGTTCCGGTCGAAGGTCACCACGACAGAACGCACGGCCCTCTCGCGCGCGTGCACGACGAGACGCCTCACGATCTCCTGGTGACCACGGTGGACACCATCAAACTTCCCCACCGCCACCGCGGATGGACCGAAACCACCAGGGACGTCGCCTAATCCCCAAAACACCCTCACCGCGCACCGCTCCGTTCCACTCTGCGAATCCACAGCAGGCCGAGAACCGGAAGCACCAGAGGGACAAGGCCATATCCGGCGCCGAACCACGACCACACGGTCGCGTCACGTCCGAAAGGAGACACGTGCAGAGCGGGCACGACCACGCTGAGCAGCCCGACGACGATGACGCCGATAAGCTCTATCGAGATCGTCACGGTCGCGACCCGGCGCCACACGGAACCCGGGATGACGAGCGCGACCGTCGCCACGACGTACACCACCGCAGCGAACCCCGACAAGGAGTAGGCGACAGGGGCGGCAGAGAAATCGCGCAGAATCTGGACCAGAGAGCGCGCAGACGCCGCCAGAGCAAGAATCCCGTATACGAGCACCAGGACTGCCCCCGGCCCAGCCGCCAGGCGGGAACGCGACCACTTCGCCACAGGACTCACTCCTCTCCGCATGCAGACACGAACGCACTAATCCTCGCACAGCTGGCCGAGCACATCCGTTACAGCACCCATCCCGAACCGAACCAGACCTGCTCCATACGCACCACCATAACGCCCAGGGTCAGCAGCGCGATCGCGAGAACGAGGGTACCCCACCTGTTACGCTGCAGAACCGCCCAGAGTCCCGCCCCCACCCCAACGATGAGGCAGGACACCCAGTACCCCACCCATTCGAGGCCATCCCCGACAGAACCCGACCCCGACAGAACCGAGACGAGAGCGACCACCCCGAGAACGAGTACGCCGAGCAGGCACAGCGCCAGCAAGCCGACGGAGAAGTCCGAGGGGGCCCTACCGATCAGGCACAGCACCAGCGCGATGGCCGCCGCAGCCCAGCACAGCCACACCACAGACCACGTCACGGCGGAAATCACGACGCACCCCCAGCCGGGCTGGCCACCCAGACCGGACGCGCCAGCGTTCCGTCATCACGCACCAGGGCAATGAGACGCCCCTCCTCCGAGCACGCGGCAACAGTGCCCTCCGCCCCGGAGGCAGGGACGGGGCGCCCGTACGAGAGCGCGGCGCCCTCCTCCGCAGTCAGAGGACGGGCCGGGAACACACGCGAGGCAGCATCGGCGAGGCTGAGCAGAGGGAACACGAGACCCGCGGAGTGGTCCCACGGTTCGTCACGAGCCGGCAGCGTGTGCGCATCCGCGACAGAGAACGGCCCGACCTCGTGCCTGCGCAGCGCGGACAGATG
>DGEZ01000148.1:7297-11459 GCA_002391425.1 Micrococcales bacterium UBA3913
CACGACACCCACACATCCACAGCAACGCAGGGATTCCCCTGCCAGGGCTGCTCGCGCACCTCACTGCGACGCGTAAACTCCGACACGGTGACCCAACGAGCATCCAGGTGTACATCCTCGCCCGCGCGCACCCGTGCATAGGAACGCTGACCGTTCACCTTGATCGCGCTGACCGCGCTCGGAACCTGCTGAATCACCCCGGTCAGGCGCGCCAGCTCCGAGTCAATCCGCTCCGCGGTAAGCGCCGCCACCTCCGCCGCAGAAGCCACAGTTGAAACCTCACCCATCGCATCGTCCGTGACCGTGGCTGCACCCAGCCGAATCGTGGCCGAGTACGACTTCGGCAGACCCACCAGGTGCGTGAGCAGCTTCGTGCCGCGATTCACCCCCACGATGAGCAGTCCCGTAGCCATCGGGTCGAGAGTTCCGGCATGCCCGACACGGCGCGTGCCGAACATCCTGCGCACGCGGGCCACCACATCGTGGCTCGTCCACGCCTCCGGTTTGTCCACCAGGACGATCCCCTCCGGCGCAGAAGACGCAGTGCTCATCCCTCCAGTCTGCCACGACCGCGCCCGCGCGGACGAGCCCGGGGCAGGAGAGTTTCAGGAAGTCCACGTTGGCCGGAATCGCGCCCGCGCGGAGGAGCTGCGCGAGCACGATTCCGGCTCGAAAAGCGACCGACTAGGCTAGGTTCACAACCTGCAAGGAGATGGGATGCGCACGTGAAGACCCCAAGTCGCCTTGTTTCACGAAGGCGATCGCGAAAAATCCTCTGTATCGGGGATGCCCTCATCGACGAGATTCACGACGGAGATACCTCACGTCGGTTCGCCGGGGGTTCCGGCCTGCTCATGGCCATCGACCTTCACCTTCTGGGCGTACCCACCAGCCTGGTCACAGCCCTGGGGGAGGATGCTGACGGGCGCTGGCTACGCGGCGTGCTCGACAGTTACGGGATACCCGTGCATCCCGGTGTGCCGATGCCCGAAACCGGGGTGGCGACGTCCACCCGGAACAGCACAGGAGTTCCCGAATACGCGTTCAACGCGGCCATGCGGAAGCGCGTCTACGACATCACACCGGAGGTGCGGCAGGACATCCGCGAGGCACGAGCAGTCGTGGTCAACTCGTTCCCGTTCGACGATCGGAACCAGGCGGAGGCCCTCGTGGAGGCGACCAGCCATAGCATCGGGATGCGCATCGTCGACGCAAACCCCCGGCCCGCGCTCCTGACCGACATCCTGGCGTTCAGCGCGAACTTCGAGCGGTTCGCCGCAACCGCGGATCTCGTCTCCCTCTCCGAGCGGGACACCGATCTGCTCTACGGAATTGAAGCGGTATCCCTGGGCAAGCGACTCATCGACCTGGGCACGCGGGCAGTCCTCATCACCCAGGGTGTGCACGGCGTTACACTGCTCACCTCCAGCGGGCTGACGATACACCACCCGATCGTCGGGTTACCCGGAGCGGTCGTGGACACCATGGGAGCATCCACCGCGGTGCTCGCGTCGGTTATCTCGACCCTCTACCACGAGGGCCGTAACCTCGGCGAACAGCAGTGGCGGGAGGCCCTCGCCACGAGCCAGCTGATCGCCGCCGCAACGTGCCGAACCGTCGGGGGAATCCTAGAGATTCCCACTATCTGAATCCGGAGCGTCCTCCTGCTCGCGGTACGGGTTCGCGTCCCCCGCGAATGCCGCGTCCTCGGCCTGAGCGCGCACCGCAGCATCCCGGGCCGCGGCCTCCGCAAGCAGACTCTGGATGTGAGCAGCATTCTCCGGGATTGCATCGAGCACGAACTCCAGGCTCGGCGTCAAGCGGATCTGGATGCCGCGGCCCACCTCGGACCGCAGCATCCCCTTCGCGCTCTCCAATGCCGCAGCAGTATCTGCACGGGCCTTCTCATCCCCGAAGACCGTGTAAAAGACCGTCGCGTGCTGAAGGTCGTTCGTGACGCGCACATCCGTCACCGTGATAAACCCGAGCCGGGGGTCCTTAACCCCTCGGTCCAGGGTCACCGCGATGATCTGCTTGATGCGGTCGGCGAGCTTCGCAGCCCGTCCCTGGCTCATGCCCGCTCCTTCTCGCGCATCTCGTACGTCTCGATCTCGTCACCGACCTGGATGTCGTTGAACTTGCCCAAGCCGACGCCACACTCGAAGCCCTCCTTGACCTCGGTGGCATCATCCTTGAACCGACGCAGCGACTCGATCGTGAGGTTGTCGCCGTGGACCACGCCGTTGCGCAGCACGCGAGCCTTCGAATTGCGGGTGATCTTCCCGGACTGCACAAGACAGCCCGCAATATTCCCGAACTTCGAGGAGCGGAAGATCTCGCGGATCTCCGCCATGCCCGTCTGGACTTCCTCATACTCCGGCTTGAGCAGGCCCTTGAGGGCCGCTTCGATGTCGTCGATGGCGTTGTAGATAACCGAGTAGAAGCGGATGTCGACGCCCTCACGCGAGGCCGCCTCACGCGCCTTCGAGTCCGGACGAACATTGAACCCGATCACGATCGCGTTGTCGACCGTCGCAAGGTTCACATCCGACTCGGTAATCGCGCCAACACCGCGGTGGATGATGCGCAACTGTACCGAATCGTCGACCTCGATCTTGAGCAGAGCCTCTTCCAGAGCTTCGACAGCACCAGAGACGTCGCCCTTGATGACGAGGTTCAAGGTCTCCACCTTGCCCTCCTCGAGAGCCTTCGTGAAGTCCTCCAGGCTGATGCGCTTGCGGCTCTTCGCCAGCAACGCGTTGCGTTCCATCGCCTCGCGCTTCTCTGAGATCTGGCGAGCAGTGCGGTCGTCCTGGGTCACCAGGAGGCTGTCGCCAGCTCGAGGCACGCTGGTGAGCCCGAGGACCTGAACCGCGCGCGACGGCGGAGCCGCCTCGACGGAGTCGCCGTTCTCGTCAAACATCGCACGCACACGCCCATAGGCAGTGCCCGCCACAATCGCGTCCCCGACATGCAACGTGCCGGACTGGACGAGAACCGTCGCCACCGCACCGCGTCCGCGGTCAAGGTTCGCCTCGATCGCGACGCCACGGGCCTCACGATGCGGGTTCGCCTTCAGGTCCAGCTCCGCATCCGCGGTCAGCAGAATCGCATCCAACAGCTCGGTGATGCCCGTCCCGGCCTTCGCGGAGACATCCACGAACATTGTGTCGCCACCATACTCCTCGGCGACCAGCCCGAACTCCGTGAGCTGCTGGCGAATCTTCGCGGGGTTCGCCTCCGGCTTATCGACCTTGTTGACCGCCACCACAATCGGCACATTCGCGGCCTGGGCGTGGTTGAGGGCTTCAATCGTCTGGGGCATGACACCGTCATCCGCGGCGACCACCAACACGGCGATGTCCGTCACCTGAGCACCGCGGGCACGCATAGCAGTGAACGCCTCGTGCCCGGGCGTATCGATGAACGTGATCGCCCGGTCCTGACCGTCACGCTTCGTGTGGATCTGGTACGCACCGATGTGCTGCGTAATCCCGCCGGCCTCACCGGCGACCACATTCGTGTGCCGGATCGCATCCAACAGCTTCGTCTTGCCGTGATCGACGTGACCCATGACAGTCACCACCGGCGGACGAGGCTCAAGGTCCTCCTCTTCGTCGACCTCAGCGTCCAGATCGATGTCGAACTGCTCAAGGAGCTCGCGATCCTCATCCTCCGGACTGACGATCTGAATCTTGTAGCCCAGTTCCTGCCCCAGGACGACGAACGTCTCCTCATCAAGGGACTCCGTCGCCGTCGCCATCTCACCGAGGTGAAACAGCACCGTCACCAGCGCGCCCGGATTTGCATCAATCTTCTCCGCGAAATCGGTGATCGAGGCACCGCGGCGCAGCCGGATGACCGTGTTGCCGTCCCCACGGGGAACCGTGACACCGCCAAGCGACGGAGCCTGCATCTGCTCGAACTCTTGCCTCTTCGTCCGCTTCGACTTCCGAGCGCGACCGCCACGACCGCCGCCCCGACCAAAAGCACCCGCCGTGTTCCCACGGCCGCGGCCACCACCGCCACCGGGACGACCTCCGCCCGAGGGAGTGCCGCTGAACCCGCCGGGACGACCCGTGCCCGCTGGGCGCGGGGCAAAGCCGCGGCCACCCGCACCCGGACGGCCCGCACCACCAGGACGGCCAGAACCTGTGCGCGG
>DGEZ01000148.1:11739-12881 GCA_002391425.1 Micrococcales bacterium UBA3913
CGCGGCGCACCCGGACGAGGAGCGCCCGGGCGGGGCGCATGCGGACGAGGCGCCTGGGGGCGAGGAATACCATTGCCCCCCGTGCGCATCCCCTGGTTGGAGGAGAACGGATTGTTTCCCGGACGCGGCGCGCGCGGACGGGGAATCTGCATGCCCTGACTCGACGCATACGGGTTATTGCCCGGACGCGGACCCGATGAGCGCGACCCGGACCCGCCCGAGTGATCCTGCGGGGAGGGTGCGTGCGGCTTGGGAACATGCGGTTTCGGGGTGGCAGAAGACACTCCAGACCCATCGGATGCTCTATCCGACTTGGCCGCCGCAGGGGAGGCAGGGGACGGCGCTGCCGGCGATCCCTGAGTAGCCGGAGACGATGCCGCAGGCTTCGCCGGGGTCTTCTTCACCGTGGTGCGGGCTGCGCCGGGACGAGCCTGCCCGCCAGATGCCGAGCCGCCCTTGTGCTCCGACTCTTTCGCCGCGGGGAATGCCTCACGCAGACGTTTCGCCACCGGGGGTTCAATCGTTGACGACGGGCTTTTGACGTATTCGCCCAATTCCTGGAGCTTTGCCATCAGGACCTTGCTCGGTACCTTGAGCTCCCTGGCAATCTCACTGACACGTGGTTTAGCAGCCACAATTCTCCTGTCTCGGGCTCACCCGAGCAGGGCAAGCCATTAGCGGTTAGCGGATCTCATTTCGAGCCACTCATCGTGTTTCCATAAGCCGTTCAGCCTGTTCTCTTTCTGTGACGAACGCTTCCACAGCGGAAGCATCCAGTCGCACTCGGAGCCGGAACGCCCAGGCAAACGCGTTTTTTGCGATCGCCCGGCGAACACACTCCAGGTGTGGATGCACCCAGGCGCCACGGCCCAGGTGCGAGCCGTTCGCACTCGGCACCACGCGTACGCCCTCCGCCGTACAGCGGATCAGGGAACTCGTGGCCTCACGACGGCGACAGCCGACGCACGTGCGAACAACATCCATCCTACCCTCAATTCGCACCCCAGCACGGGGCACGCCAGAGCAAGCATAGACGCTCAACGTGCCGTCCTACCAGAGAAAATCCCCAGAGCCAGCCCTACGACTCCATGACGGAGTCAGACAGGAAGACCACCACCCCAACCGAAACGGCCGCCCTTAGA
>DGEZ01000014.1:0-1070 GCA_002391425.1 Micrococcales bacterium UBA3913
GGGTACCAGAGGCGGTGTAATCCGGCCCCAGTCACGGGAAGGAAACTGATCTCCCGCGGCTGACCGGGGGTGGAAATGTCGAAGATCCGCAGGCCGGCCGCGTACCCGCGCTCCGTCTGCAGCGCCGGGGCGCCAACGGACCGTCCGTAGTAGTCGGATTCTTTCTGGAATTGCGTGTCCGCGAACAGGTTCTTGGCGTTGACCACGAGCAGCAGGTCGTCGGCGGCCTGCAGGTGCACACTCCACGTTCCTGGGGGTGTGGGGACGTAGCCGCTGGGCTGGGGATGGGCGGGGTCGCGCACATCCACGATGCTGAAACCGTCGGAGAAGGCGTGCGCAATGTACGCGAACCCGTCGTACACCATGATCTGGCAGCCGTCTGGCCGGCCGCCTTGATCGCTGTGCGCGACGAAGGAGAAGTTGTATCCGTAGTCGGGGTCAATTGGTGTGGTCATTTTCGCCTTCCTGTAACGATGACGAGGGGATGTGTCGGGCGCGCATCACTGTCGCGCGCCTCGCCGCTGGATGAACGCGAAGGCGAGGGCGACGATGAACACCCCGCCTTTGACGATGTCCTGTGCATAGTAGGGCACATTGAGCATGGTCAGCCCGTTGAGCAGGATCCCGATGAGGAGGGCCCCCAGCAGGGTGCCGACGACGCTGGGCCGGTTGCGGCCGAAGATCGCGAAGCCGACGTATGCGGAGGCGACGGCGTCGGTCATCAGGGATGCGCCCGCCGACACCTGGCCGCCGCCGATTCTGCTGGCCAGGACGATCCCGCCCAGCGCGGAGAGCACCCCACTGATCACGTAGGCGAGCGTGCGCAGCCTCCCCAGGGGGAGGCCGATGTGCCGTGCGGCCTCCGGGTTGGACCCGACCAGGTACATGAACCGGCCGGTGGTGGTGCGGTTGAGGAACAGGTGCCCGATGATGACCACGATGAGCAGCAGGATGGTCGCGAAGGGGATGCCCCAGACATCCCCCTGCCCGATGAACAAGAACGAGGGGACGATGATGCCGACAGCCTCGTGGCTACCCTGGGATGAGTTCGGGTAGATCGAGTAGCCGTT
>DGEZ01000014.1:1276-2765 GCA_002391425.1 Micrococcales bacterium UBA3913
GCCATCGAGCCGATGGAGACGTCGAAACCGTCGACCACGAGGGAGAAGGTCACGCCCAGGGCGAGAAGGGCGCTCACGGAGATGGAGCGCAGGATGTCCACGAAGTTGGCTGCGGTGAAGAAGTTGGGTTCCAGCACGCTGAAGATGGCGATGATGAGGATGACCACGCCTACGGCCGCGAACTGGCGGACGTAGCTGGACAGGCGGGGTGCGGATGCGGTGGTGCTCATCGGTTGGTCTTTCCAGAGGTGTGATGGGGCTCGGCGGTGGCCGGGTCCGGGTTGAGTAGGTCCGCGATCGTGAGACCGGCGGCGGGGCGATCCCAGCGAGGCCCGTCGTTGTCGAGTAACACGACCCGGTCGGCGATGCGCAGCGCTTCCTCGGGCTCCTGGGTCAGGTAGATGACGGCCACCCCAGAGGAGGCGCGCTCCTCGATGCGACGGATGATGGACTCGCGGGAGACGACGTCCACCCCCTTCATGGGTTCGTCGAGAACGAGGAGGGTCGTGGCTAGCGCATCCCACTTTCCGATGGACACCTTTTGCTGGTTTCCGCCGGAGAGCTGGGCAGGAGTCTGGTCGATGGAGCTGACCTGGACGTCGTACTTGCGGGTGACCTGCTCCGCGTGCTCCCGTTCGGCACGGTTGTGGATGATGCCTCGCGAGCCCAGGGAGAAGTGCGTCAGGATGCTCTCGTTCAGCCACACGCCCTGTCGGCGGCGTTCCTCAGGGACGAGGGCGATACCCGCCGCGCGGGCGTCCTGGGCGGAACGGATCGTGCGCTGCTCTCCGGATATCTGTGCGGTGTACGGGTCTCGGAGACCGAACAGGGTCTGCGCGAGGCTCGTCTTGCCGGTGCCCAGGTTGCCGAAGATCGCGATTATTTCTCCGGCGTCGATGTGCAGGTTAAGTGGGCGTCGGCGGGGTCCATAGTTGAGTTTCTGCGCGTCGAGGATGCTCTGGCCGACGCGCGCCTGGGACTCGTGGGGGTGTATCTCCAGGTTCCCGCCAGCGATCGCCGAGACGATCCGCTCCTTCGTGATGTCGGCGCGGTTGGCGTGCAGGGCGACTCGGCCCCCGCGCAGCACGGTGACCGTGTCCGCCAGGTCCAGCACCTCGTCCAGTCGGTGGGAGATGAAGATGATGCCGATGCCCGAGGCCGTCATCTCGTGCACGATGCGGTAGAAGTGTGCGGTCTCTTCCTTGTCGAAGGAGGCGGTGGGCTCGTCGAGGATGATGTAGCTCGCATCGGTTGCCACCGCACGGGCGAGGGAGAGCACCTGCTTCTCGAAGAGACTCAGTTGGGCTACGAGCGCGTTCGGGTCGATGTCTATCTCGAACCGGCGCAGCATGTCCTGTGCCCGCTGCCGGTTCCGGCGGGGAGAGAAAAACGCGGCGTGTTCGCGCAGCAGCAACCCGGCGGTCAAGTTCTCGTGCACCGTCAGGGTCGGGGCGAGGGCGCGGTCGACTTCCTGCGACAGCAACACGAC
>DGEZ01000014.1:3048-4392 GCA_002391425.1 Micrococcales bacterium UBA3913
AATCGTTCCCTGCGTGGGTGGGAACTGGCCGGAGGCGATGTGCACGAGGGTGGACTTGCCTGCTCCGTTGAGCCCGAGCAGTGCGTGCACACTGCCGGCGGCGACGGTGAGGTCCACCTGGGTGAGGACGTCACCGTCGCCGTAGTTGTGGGAAATGCCGGTGAGCTGAAGCTCGTGCGTCACTTGGACTGCTGCTCCAATGTCTGGATCCATGCCGGCCACTCGGTCGCATCCTTCGACCAGCCCTCAACGTAGTCGGGGAGTTCCGCGAAGGTGATTTCCGTGTCGGGGAGATCTGCCTTGGTGACGACGACCGGCTCGATCACGAGGTTGTCGGTGCTCGCCTCGCCGGCGACCAGCTCATAGCCGAGGCGCACCTGGGAGACCCCGATCAGTGCCGGGTTGGTGGCCGACGCCGCCTGGAAGTCGACGGTGTCGTCCCAGAAGTAGGGCAGGTTCTGGTCTGTCAGGTCAACGGTGTACAGGGCCACATCGGAGCGGTTCTGCGACTTCAGTGCCTGGTACGCGCCGACGGAGAAGTCGTTCCAGTGCGTCCAGATCGCGTCGATCTCGCCCTCATCGGGGTACGCCTTGAGGATCGCCTCGACCTGGGCCGCGGTGTCCAAGGATGCGCTGCCGCTGACCGTTCCGGTCTGGGCCACGATCTCGATGCCGGGGTTCTCGGAGATGAACGACTCCACCTCGGCCAGGCGGTTGTCGAGCGGGGTGTACCCGGCCACGGAGATGACGACGATCTTTGCAGTTCCGCCGAAGTCGGTCTTGATCTGCTCCAGGCCGTTGCGGGCCAGGGCAGTGTCGTCCTGGGAGACGGAGACGACGCCGTCGATGGTGAAATCGGAATCATATGCCACAACCGGAATGTCCGCGTCGATGGCCTTCTGCACGCTCGTGCCGAGGGCATCCTGGGTGCCGTTGTCGATGAGCAGCAGGTCGACGTCCGCATTCACCGCGGTGTCCACGTTGGAGGACATCTTGCTCAGGTCGTTCTGGGAGTCGTAGATCTGCAGGCTGCCGCCGAGCGCGGCGACCTCGGTTTCGACCGCGTCCGTGTACGCCTCCAGCCAGCCGCCCTGTGTCGTGCGGATGACGAGTGCGACGTCCAGGGGCTCCGATAGGGCCTCGGGGATCTCAGCAGAACCGGTGAAGGTCGAGTCGATGCCGCTGGCTGAGGTGGTGTCGGCTGAACTGTCGGTGGAGGATGCGCTCTGCTGCTCGGAGCATGCGGTGATGCCCAGGACGAGCGGGAGGCTGAGCGCGGCTGCCGTGACGCGCAAGATGCGGGAACTCATGGGGGTGATACTGCCTTTCGGTGTGAATCTCGTC
>DGEZ01000087.1 GCA_002391425.1 Micrococcales bacterium UBA3913
AGATGTGTATAAGAGACAGGCCTCACTCGGCGGAGCGCACGAGTATCGCACCACACGAGGGACACTGGGTGATCTGCGTGACCGGAAGCTTCGAGATCTGGGCGAAGTCGGTCGGTCCCAGCTGGATCGCGCATCCCCCGCACACCTTGTTCACGAGGCGTGCCGCCCCGATGCCAAAGCCGCGAGACCGTACTCGGTCATAGAGGGCGAGGACATCCGCCGGCACCGCCTCGGCCAGTTTCTCCCGCTCGGCCGTCAGCGCGTCGCGCCGGGCTGAGCGCTCAGCCACGCGCTGGCGGGCTTCGTCCTGGAGGGCGCGCCCGCGATCTCGAATCTCTTCCCGCTCGGCACGGATCGTGTCCAGGGCAGCGCGCCGGCGCTCCTCCTCTTCCATGAGCTCCAGCTGAGACTCCTCCAGCGCGTCCAGGCGGCGACCCAGGGTCTCCAGCTCAGCGGACAGGCTGTGCGCCTCCTTCGGACTCGACGTCTGGTCGAGTCGAGTACGGTCTTGCGCCTGTCGCGCAGTCACGACGTGAACATCCTGCTCAATCCGGCTCAGCGCGGACTGGACGTCCTCCAGCGCGCCAACCGCCACCCGCAGCGCCTCCCCGGCGTGGGCGAAGCTTTCCGACAGCGCCGTCAGCTCGGCCTTCTCCGGCTCCTCCCGGAGAAGACGGTCCACCTCACCACGTTCTGAGTCCAGCTTCTGAAGCTGCAACAGGACCAGTTGCGCCTGTGCATCAGCGATCATGCGCACGCCTCTCCTTCTGTTCTCGGTTCACCCCGCCGTCGCCCGGCGGCCCAGCTATTGTGTCACGACGAAATCCCAAATGTCCGTGCGTACATCGCAGATGTGAACGCGCAGATCGGGCAGCACCCGCAGGAGCTCTCGTTTGGCCTGCTCCAGCCACACCCATTCGGACGCCCAGTGAGAGACGTCTATGAGGAACGGTCCGGATGGATCGGCCTCCATGCGGAAGTCCAGCCCCGGGTGGTGACGCAGATCCGAGGTAATGTACACGTCCGCGTCAGAACCGGAGACCACGTCGAGCAGGCTGTCACCCGCGCCAGCGCAGATCGCCACCCGATGCACCGGAGCGTGGTAGGGCCCCGAGGCAGCAATCCCGCGCGCAGTCGCTGGCACCGCGCGCGCCACCGCCTGCGCAAGCGCACCCAGAGTCATCCCCGAGGGCGCATCCCCGACGACGCCAATCCCCTGCGCACCGTCCTCGTCGCGGGGCGCCAGGGGGACCGCCCTCGTCAGCCCGAGGAGATGGGCAAGCTGTGCAGATGTCCCCGTGCGCACAGCATCCGCGTTCGTGTGCGCACACACCAGAGCGCACCCCTGGGAGATCAAGCGATGAAGAATACGGCCGCGAGATGTCGTAGCGGCCACAGAATCGACGGGATGGAAGAGCAACGGGTGGTGGGCGAGAATCAGCTGCGCACCGCCATCGAGAGCATCCTCGGTCACGTCCTCGGTCACGTCGACCGTGAGCCACACAACGTCAACCTCCGCGTCGAGCTCCCCTGCCACGAGCCCCGGATGATCCCACGGTTCGGCCAGGGTTCGGGGCCACAGCGCATCCACGACATCCCAGACCTCAGCGAGTTTCGGCATATCCACAGCCTAGCCCGCCACCCGGGTGGCTAAACTCCAGATGATGCTCTGTGCCGCCTGTGCAGCGCTCGCATGGTGCGCGGCCCGCGTCGTGCACCGGCGTACAAGCGCATAGACTGTCAGAACACCATTGACCTGACCCTGCAAAGGAACAGCACCTCGATGCCCGAGTCCAAACTCACCAAGTCAGAACGCCAAGCTGCCGCCCGGGAGAAGGCGCGCCAACAGCGAGAGGAGATGCGTCGTAAGCAGAAGCGTCGCCGCATCCTCATTCAGTCCTCGGTGCTCGTCGGCATCATCGCCGTCGCAGCCATCGTCACCATTGTGGTCATGAATGCGGTGCGCCCCAGCAGCGCCTCCACGGCCGGACCGGCGAACATGATCTCCGACGGAATCGTCATTGGCGCGGGACTCACCGCGGAACGCACGGACGCGATCGAAGCGGGCGGTAGTGCAACGGATGCTGCCGCCGGCACAGAGAACAGGTTGATCATCTACCTCGACTACCAGTGCCCAAACTGTGGCGACTTTGAGGCCACAAACGGGGCGCAAATCGAAGAGTGGGTGTCGTCAGGTGACGTCACCTTGGAGATTCGCCCGCTGTCCTTCCTCGACTCTGCGTCGCAGAACAACTACTCCTCGCGCGCGGCCAATGCCGCCGCCTGCGTCGCGAACTATGAACCCGACTCGTTCTTCACGTTCAACACCGCCATGTTCAACAATCAGCCGGATGAGGGGACGGCGGGGCCAACGAACTCCGAAATCTACGCGCTGATCACCGGGGTGACGGGCACCGAAAACTCCGATCTCGAATCCTGCGTCATGAACGAGACCTACTCCGGTTGGGTTGAAGACGCTACCGATCGCGGAATCGGAGACCCCAACGAGTTCGGGCTGAGTGTCAGTGGCACGCCCGCCGTGTTCTTCAACGACACCGCGGTGTCCGGGAGCATTACCACCGACGCAAGCGTTCTCGCCAGCGTCGTCAACGCAGCCATCGGCTGATCCCGAAGCCCGCGTATCGTCACGTGCGCCCCTGCCGCTGTCTCCCCGAAGGAACGCAGCCGCAGGGGCGCACCTCGTGAGAGAGGTCCCCACGCACAGGGATCCAGTGTTGTCTGGTATGTAGTCCACGATTGGGGTGGGGATGAGGTCCTCACACACAGGGATGCCATGCGGCGAGAGATACCTCGTGTGAGAGTGGAGGGATGCTGAGCGGTCAGGGATGTACTGGGGGGATCCGATCCGCCCAGGGACGCACCCTCTCCAGCT
Organism: Micrococcales bacterium UBA3913; assembly: GCA_002391425.1. Lineage (GTDB taxonomy): Bacteria > Actinomycetota > Actinomycetes > Actinomycetales > Microbacteriaceae > UBA3913. Next base: position 2,894 of record DGEZ01000087.1, read on the forward strand.
CTGTAGCGAGT
>DGEZ01000139.1 GCA_002391425.1 Micrococcales bacterium UBA3913
GGAGAATGTGGGGCTCCTCACGGGAGACAATGCCGTCAACTCCCACGCGCGGATCGTGGTCATGACCACCGAGGTCCTCCGGAATATGTTGTACGCGGGTTCTGACCTTCTCGACGACCTCGCATACGTGGTGATGGATGAAGTCCATTATTTGGCCGATCGCTTCCGGGGCCCGGTATGGGAGGAGGTGATCATCCAGCTTCCCGCTCAGGTCCGAGTTGTGTCATTGTCTGCCACCGTCTCGAACGCCGAGGAATTTGGCGACTGGTTGCGTGAGGTACGCGGTCAGACTGATGTGATCGTGTCCGAGTTCCGGCCCGTGCCCCTGACCCAACATGCCTACCTCAGCGGGGAGCTCGTTGATCTGCTCGACGGGCATACCGGAGAGGTGAACGCAGATCTGGTCCGGCGTGCCCGGTTCCAGGAGTATTCGCCGCGCTCACGCCGGGGCCGTCAACGTCAGCATCGGCCCGGGCAGCGCGTCGATCGCGCGGCCGTGGTGAGGCTTCTCCATGAGCGCGGCCTCTTGCCCGTGATCTCGTTCATCTTCAGCAGAGCTGGGTGCGATGCCGCTGCCGCGCAGGTAGCCCGGCACGATGTGCATTTGACCAGCGGGGACGAGCGTCGCCAGATTGCGGCAATTGTCGACGAGGCCTGCCGCGAGATCCCTGATGAGGATCGCGATGCCCTGGGCTTCGCGCAGTGGCGCGACACGCTGCTGCATGGGGTAGCGGCGCACCATGCGGGGATGCTACCGACCTTCAAGGAAGTCGTGGAACGCTTGTTCACTCAACGCCTGGTCAAGGTCGTCTTCGCAACGGAGACGTTGGCTTTGGGGATCAATATGCCAGCACGCACCGTCGTGCTCGAGAAGTTGGAGAAGTTCAACGGCGTCGAGCGGGTTCCCATCACGCCGGGGGAATACACGCAACTCACCGGTCGTGCGGGTCGGCGCGGAATTGATGACCAAGGCCATGCCGTCGTCGTGTGGCATCCAGGAATGAATGTGGACTACGTGCTGTCTCTAGCGACGAAGCGGACGTACCCGTTGCGGTCACGGTTCCGGCCCACCTACAACATGTCGATCAACCTGGTGGATACCGTGGGGATGGAGTCTGCGCGGACACTCCTGGAGTCCTCGTTCGCGCAGTTTCAGGCGGATCGCAATGTCGTCGGCCTCGCCCGGGAGCTGTCCGCAATGCGGGAGTCGCTGGCGGGATTCTCGGAGGCCATGGTGTGCTCCCACGGCAACTTTGAGGAATATGCGGAGCTGCGTAGCAGGCTGACGGACCTGGAACGGCACTACTCCAGTGCCGTGGGGCGCCAGGAGACCGCCGCGCACAGGGAGGACGTGAAACGGGAGCTCTCGGAGTTGCGTGCGGCACTGCGCGCGCATCCCTGTCATCACTGCCCTCATCGGGACAAGCACGTGCGCTGGGCGCAACGGTGGATCTCGTTGAAACGAAGCGAGTCCTCCCTGGAGCGCAAGATCCAGAGCCGCACGGGAGTCATTTCCCGCACCTTCGACAGGGTCGTTCGTGTGCTACGCGATCTCGGGTATCTGACAACCACAGACGGGGGAGAGGTACACAGCACGGACGCGGGGCAGCAGCTTAAACGCATCTGGGCGGAACGTGATCTGCTCATCGTTGAGTGTCTGCGCGAAGGAGTGTTCTCCTCTGTGGATGCGCAGACGGTGGCCGCACTGGGAAGTGTCATGGTCTATGAGCCGCGCAGCACGGCGGATGCTCCTGTGCGCGTTCCGCGGGGAGCGTTTCGTGAACGCTGCGACCGGGTTGTGGACTTGTGGGTACGCGTCGACGCTCTGGAAAGAGAGGCTGGGCTTTCGGGCAGCGAACGTCCCTCCGCAGGATGCGCATACGCCTGCTATCGCTGGGCGTGCGGGGCATCTCTCCGACGCGTATTGGAGGAGTCCGAAATGACCGCGGGAGACTTTGTGCGTCACATTAAGCAGGTCGCCGACCTTCTGGACCAGATTGCTGCCGTGGCCCCTCCGGAGGCGGCCCGGACGTGTCTGGACGCGATCGACTTGCTCCGCCGCGGCGTGGTGATGTATTCGTCTGCGGCATAGCGGACACGGTTACGATTGTCTGCGATGGTTTCCCGACTTCCCGCCTGGTGTGCACTTCCGCTGGCTGCTGTGTCCGGCCTGGCACTGGCCGCCTCATTTCCCGACTCCTCTGTCGGTTGGCTGTCCTGGCTGGGCATCCTCGGGATTCTCACCTCCGTGGCTGGACGACGCTTCTGGTGGGGATTTCTTCTCGGCCTGGTTGCCGGCCTGTCGTTCTGGGTTCCCCTCATCGAGTGGCTGAACTTGTACCTGGGACCGGTGCCCTGGCTCGCCCTGGCAGTAACAATGGCCGTCTTCTTCGCAACCGGAATCGCAGTGTGGACGTGGATCAGCTTCTGGCTCCTCGCGCGTCAAATTCGCGCAGCGAGATGGGCGCTTCCGCTCATCGCCGCCGCTGTCTGGGTGGCCCGGGAAACGATCACCGGAGTGTGGCCATACGGTGGCTTCCCATGGGGCAGGGTAGCGCTGGCACAATCCTCGACGTCGTTCGCCGAGGGTGCGTCCTGGCTGGGTCTGTCGGGGTTGTCCTTCGCCGTGGTGTGGATCTGTGCCGTCCCGGTTGTCCTGGTGTGGACTGCGGCGAGCCGTACCCAGCGCCAGCGGGACGAGGAGGATCATCCCGGCATCCCCTGCCGTCCGCTCCTCGCAGGTGTCGCGACGGTGATCGTCCTCGCCGCCGTGCCCGCGTGGGGGAGCCTGGTGCAATCGGGCACCATTCGGGTCGCCGCGATACAGGGGAATGCCAATGCGGGTCTCTTCGCCGAGCACTCCACGGGGGAGTGGCTGGAGAATCACATAGCCGCGACAGAATCTGCGGACTTGTCCGGTGTGGACCTGGTGATCTGGCCGGAGAATTCCTCAGACATTGATCCGGAACAGGACTCTGCGGCGGCTGCCCAGATCAGTGCACTCGTGGACGACATCGGGGTTCCGCTCGTGTTCGGTACCATCCAGGAGCGAGACGGGGAGTACTTCAACACCTCGCTCCTCTGGGTTCCGGGCGAGGGGATCGCGCAGCGATATGACAAGCGGCACCCGGTCCCGTTCGCGGAATATATGCCCAACCGGGAGTTCTTCCATGCACTCGCCCCGGATCTTGTCGACATGGTCCAGCGCGATTATTCCGCGGGCACCTCGAACGGCGTGTTCGAGGCGGCGAGTGCATCCTTCGGGGTGGACATTTGTTTTGACGTTGCCTATGACGATGTGATGCGGGACGCCGTGTTCGGTGGTGCCCAGTTCCTCGTCTCCCAGACGAATAATGCGGATTTCGGCTGGAGCGATGAGAGTGCTCAGCAGCTGGCCATTGGCCGGATGCAGGCGATCGCGTCGGGTCGTTCCTTGGTCAGTATTTCGACGGTCGGATATTCTGCGATCTTCGGCCCGGACGGGAGCGTGCTGGCGTCAGCCCAACGATACACCTCGGCCTCTCTCGTTGCGGACGTGCCACTGGTCGATGCCATCTCTCCCGGCACGATCATGAATGTGGTGTTCGAACTCGCGGCACTCGTCAGTGTCGGGGGAGTAGGATCGGTGCTTGGCCTGTTCAGGCTCCGACAGCGCATTACGCTCGCGAGAAGGGAACATGTGCAGTGAAAGACGTCGTCGTCGCCATCCCGACCTATAACGAGAAGGACAACGTCGAGATGATCGTGTCCCGGACGTTGGCCGTGGACTCGGAGATCAGCATTCTCGTTGTTGATGACAATTCCCCTGACGGAACGGGCGAGCTAGCAGATGCCCTGGCCGCGAGACACGAGCGGGTTCACGTGCTCCATCGCGCGGGTAAGGAGGGGCTGGGCCCGGCCTACCGCGCGGCAATTCAATGGGCTCGCGACCACGGGTTTCGGTATTTTGCCCAGATGGATGCAGACGGTTCGCACCACCCGGAGGCGCTCCCCGATCTCTACGCCGCGAACCATGCGGGCGCCGATCTGGCGATCGGCTCCCGGTGGATACCCGGCGGGAAGACGGAGAACTGGCCGTTCTACCGCAGGTGGCTTTCTCGCGGTGCGTCCATCTATGCGAGTGTCATGCTCCGCGCCCGCATCCACGACATCACGGCGGGTTTCCGCATCTATCGGCTACGCGCACTACAGGACTGGGATCTGGATACGATCACCTCAGCCGGGTATTGCTACCAGATTGAGATGTCCTGGCGGTCGCGGGTATGCGGCCTGAAGATCACAGAGGTGCCGATCACGTTCACCGATCGGACGGAGGGTGTCTCCAAAATGTCCGGGGGAATCATTGGCGAGGCATTTTTCCAGGTCTTCAGCTGGGGGATTAATGCGCGTCGGGGGAAGCTTCCTTTCCCTGTCACGCAACCTGTGCCGGAACCGGAATAGCCCTCACGGTGTGCCTTCCGACACGCGCCCCCGGCCAGGCGCCTGCGTGTTGACGTGCCGGGTTCAGCCCTTCTTCATCTCGGCAAGGGCCTGTGCGCGCCGGTCATGCAGGTAATCGAGTCGTTCTTGCAGAATGATTTCGAGTTCGTCCCGCGAGCGGCGCTCCAGGAGCATGTCCCAGTGGGTGCGATGATTCGCGTGGGCATCCTCGTCTGAGGTGACCGGCGTGGTGCCCTCGACCCGAGTGGCTTCTTCTCCGCAAATCCGGCAGGTCCAATGCTGGGGGAGTTCGGCACTGGCCGCGAACGGAACGGATGTTTCGTGTCCGGCTTCGCACCGAAAGGTGCATACCGCACGTTCCTCAACATCCCCGTTATAGGAGCCAAAAACGTGGTGAGCTCCTATGCGCGTACCCCGCAGACCGTGATCCATGTATGGCACTCCTCTCGTCACCGTGGGTGTGTGCCGCATACCCACAGAGACGTTAACGCGCAGTCGTGAGCAGTTGTTCCCGTGAATGCGAGTGATCAGGCTTTGCTCAGGATCTGCGCGGCCAGGTCTGCGCGGTCGGTCACGATGCCGTCCACGCCCCAAGAAATCAGCAGGCGCATCTGGGCAGCGTCGTTGACCGTCCATACATGCACCTCCACTCCCATGGCGTGATAGCGACTCACCAGCATCGGCGTTACCACAGAGATCCCCTTCATGCGCGGCGGAACCTGAAGCGCGAAGAACCCTTGGAGCACTCGGCGTCCAATGTTGGTGAGGTTTAAGCGCGCGCACAGGAGCACGATGGCCATCCGACCGACCCCGGGGGAGCGCAACACCTGGGGCACCTGACGTGCCACTGGCGTCGACCGCCGTTCCGAAAAACTCGCGATAAGGATTCTGTCAGCGGCCCGATGCCGACGAATCACCTGCACCGTGGGCGCTTCCGCGCGCGCGGCTTTGATGTCCAGATTCCACCGTGCACAGGGGAGTGCACTGAGGGCCTCATCAAGAGTGGGAATTCCATCCGGCCCGGGGACGAGTTCTCGCAGCTCGCGAAGGGTCACGTCTTCTATGCGCCGAGGGACGCCACACGTACGGGTGAGATCCGCATCGTGGAACAGGACCGCAACACCATCTCGAGTGGCCTGAATATCGCTCTCCAGATGGGTCGCGCCTTCATGCAGTGCCGCGCGGAAAGCTGGCAGGGAGTTTTCCCTGCACCCTCGTGCCAATCCTCGGTGGGCAAGAATCCGAGGAACAGGTGTGTCAGACCAGGATTCAGGCACTCCTACCTTCTCTCCGTTTCGTATGCGTGACTGTCCACAGGGTGTGAATAGCCACACAAAAACCTACGGCATCTTGTGTCGGTCTGCCGCAACGTTCAGGCAATTTCGAGTAGCCTGTCTGGGGATGCTCGCGAGAGGCGCGAGGGTCCCTCTATATGAAGTCTCGCGGCAAAGGAGTGGCAGGGTGTCCCAGGATGTGGCTGGCAAAGTTGCGCTGATTACAGGAGCAAGCAGGGGTATCGGCGCGGCAACTGCACAGCTTTTGGCTGCTCAGGGAGCACGCGTGGCCATCAACTATCGCTCCCGTGCGGCCCGTGCTGAGAAAATCGCGGCACAGATCGCGGAGGCAGGGGGAGAAGCGTTTCCGATTCAGGCGGACGTGACAGATGCTCCTGCCGTGTCTCGCATGATCGACCAGATCATCGATCGGTGGGGGCATCTGGACATTCTCGTCCTCAACGCCAGCGGCGGGATGGAGAAGGATATGCCCGCCGATTACGCGTTGACGTTGAATCGTGATGCGCAGGTTTCCGTGGCTCAGGCCGCGCAGAACGTTATGTCAGTAGGCTCTCGAATCGTCTTTGTCACGAGCCACCAGGCTCACTTCATCCGCGATACACCCACGCTTCCGGAGTATCAGCCCGTAGCCGAGAGCAAGCGCGCTGGCGAAGATGCGTTGCGGAAACTCATTCCGGACCTGGCGAGCCGAGGAATCGAATTTGTGGTCGTGTCTGGTGACATGATCGTGGGTACGGCAACAGCCATGCTCCTGAACAGGATCAATCCCGGCGTGCTGGAGGCCCGTCAATCCCAGGTCGGGAAACTGTACAGCGTCGAGGAATTTGCCGCGGAAATCGTGGATGCTGTTACGGCACCGATTCCCCCGGATAATATTCGGCTCGTTGGCGACGTCTCGACCTTTACTCAGGAGTAACGACTCCACCGACCAGGTTCCCCCAGCCTGTGCAACCCTCCCGCCATAACGCCGATAATGTAGGTTATGTCAGTTATGTAGTGGTTTACGCACCCTCGCGAGCACATGCGTGTATCCCACGGCCGTACTATCGTGTGGCAGGGCGACATCGTGGTCACCACTGCCCCGAGGACGCTGCACCACACCGCTGGATGCGCAAGCGACGCCACGCATGACGTACTCGCCGTGCGCGGCATAGAGCGGACGCTGCTGGTCGGCCGTGTCGCTCGGGTCAGTTCGTGAACTCAGCCAGCCACTGATCGCGCTTGGCGGCGGCTGCACCGGAATCAATCGCCTCGGCTGCCACCTCGACGGCGTTGGCGAAGCGCTCTGTGAGGTCCTGATCGGCAGTTTCTGGTTCGTGGTACAGAAGTGCGGCCACCAGACCTGCGGCGGAGTTGAGAAGGACAACGTCCCGAACCGACCCGGGCTCGCCAGCAAACACTCCCTCGCTGATCGCGACGTTCGTGGCGGCATCTCCCCCCACGAGATCCTCGAGCTCTGCAGGAGCGAATCCGAGCTCCTGCGGGTCGATGGTGAAGTGGGACATCTGCCCGTTGCTGACCTGCCACACGGAGTTGAGGCCGGTGGTGGACATCTCGTCGAGCCCATCCGCGCCACGGAAAACGAGAGCCGTATCGCCGCGATTTGCCAGGAGTCCGGCAACGAGCTGCACACGGTCCTCTGCAGCCACACCGATAGCGTTGATGCGCGGGCGGCCCGGGTTGCATAGCGGACCGAGGAAGTTGAAGACGGTGGGGACCCCGAGAGCCTTGCGCGTGGCCGCCGCGTGCCGGAACCCCGGGTGGAATAGCCCGGCAAAGCAGAACCCGATACCCACCTTGTCGAAGATTTCCGCGACACGCTCAGGCGGAGTCTGGAGGTCGACGCCGAGAGCCTCGAAGAAATCCGATGAACCGGAACGCGAGCTGGCGGCACGGTTCCCGTGCTTGAGGACGGGGACGCCGGCCGCTGCGATAACCAAAGCAGACATCGAGGAAATATTCACCGTGCCGGAACGGTCTCCGCCGGTACCCACGATGTCCAGCGCCTCGCGTGTCACGTTGATGGGAAGAGCGTGAGAGATGATGGCCTGAGTGAACGCCTCAATCTCCTCGACCTTCTCCCCTTTCGCCTTGAGCGCAATGAGGAACCCTCCCAGTGCGATGGGATCGACGCTCCCCTCCATGACGCTATCCATCGCCCACGTTGCCTGATCTGGAGTCAGATCCTGCCCTGCGAGCAAAAGGGTGATGAGCTGCGGAAAACTAGAGTCAACGGCCATACGCCCCATTGTAGTCACGGCGATTAGCCAGAGAATGCACATGATTCTTTCGTGATTTTCGCCACGAAATGCGATATGTGAGCAAATCGGTTTGTGCATAGGCAATAATGGAAGGGTGTCGACTTCACCTATCAGCACCAATCAGGTCCAGCCCGTCCTGAACCGGCCCAGCCCTGTCGCAGTGGGCACAATTATTTGGCTGGCCAGCGAAGTGATGTTCTTCGCCGCGTTATTCGCGATGTACTTCTCCCTACGTGGAGCCGCGCCCGATTTGTGGGCGTCTGAGACGGGCAAGCTGAACGTCTTCTTTGCAACGATCAATACGTTGATCCTGGTAGCCTCCAGCGTGACCTGTCAGTTTGGCGTCTTTGCCGCAGAGAGGCTTCAGGGGCGCCGGACCGGCCCCTCCCCCAAAGATTGGGGTCTGGTGGAGTGGTTTTTCCTCAGCTATCTCCTGGGTGCATTCTTCATCGCGGGGCAGGTTTTCGAGTACGCCACCCTCGCCGGAGAAGGTCTGCTGATCAGCACGAATGGATATGGCTCGATCTTCTACCTGACAACAGGTTTCCACGGTCTGCACGTCACGGTGGGCCTGATGGCATTCCTGCTTGTCATCGGACGCGCCTATTCCGCTCGTCGTTTCACGCATCGGCAGGCGACCACAGCAATCGTGGTGTCCTATTACTGGCACTTCGTGGATGTTATCTGGATAGCACTGTTCTTCATCATCTATGTTCTTCAGTGATCCGCACCAGGGGAATCACAGCAGCTAAATCGGATAGGGGTTTGAATTGTCTCATCGCACAAGACGGACGGGGCGGCGCAGCCGGTGGGCTTCGGCGCTCCTGCTGGCTGTCGGTCTCGCGGTCAGCGGCGGGGCATACGCGGCGGTCAGCGGCGTATGCCAACGCAGATGAGTCTGCGACTGCATCCTCGCAGAGCCAAATTGAGGAGGGCCAGAAGCTTTTCGCAGCGAACTGCGCGACGTGCCATGGAACGAATCTCGAGGGGACGAATGACGGCCCCTCGCTCATCGGTGTCGGATCTGCCGCTGTTGACTTCCAGGTCGGCACCGGCAGGATGCCCATGGCCAACCAGGCTGCGCAAGCACCGGCCAAGGAAGTGCAATTCACCGATGAGCAGATCGCGGCACTGGCTGCGTACGTTGGTTCTGTGAGCACCGGCCCGAGCATTCCTGATGAGGAATATCTCAGCGGGGACGGAGATGTGGCCCATGGTGCTGAACTATTCCGGACCAATTGCGCGATGTGTCACAACGTTTCCGGTGCCGGAGGTGCTCTCACCGAGGGAAAGTACGCTCCTGCTCTCGATGAGGTAACTCCTCAGCACATTTACGAAGCCATGGTGACAGGCCCGCAGAATATGCCCGTTTTCTCCGATACCAACCTCTCGGCTGACGACAAGGCGGACATCATCTCCTACCTGCTGTACCTGCGCGAGAACGACTCCCCGGGCGGAATCGACCTGGGCAATCTTGGCCCGGTAGCGGAGGGGCTTTTCCTGTGGATCATTGGCCTCGGCATCATCGTGGGATTCACGGTGTGGCTTGCCTCGAAACCGAACTAGACCGAGAGGATGTGAGAGCGCATGTCTGATATTGTGACCCCGAAAGCCGAGCCGTCGGATCCGATTAACGCTGCGACGGGATATTCCTCGGGTACTGCCGTCCTGGATTCTGAAAACTCCTTCGCGGATCCGGGGCTTCCCCCGCACAGCCCCCGCAAGACGGACACCGATCCTCACGCGCAGGCGCGTGCAGCTCGGAGCGTTGTCGCCTGGTTCGTCTTGTCCGGGTTGGGTGCGATTGGTGCTATCGCGGCCTACGTCTCCTTTCCCATCGATGCCACGGACATCAGCACGGTACGACCGGGGAACCTCTTCATCGGCCTGGGTATGGCAGTGTCTCTTCTCGGAATTGGCATCGGTGCCGTTCACTGGGCACGCCAGCTCATGTTCGATGAGGAAGGCGTTGACATTCGGCATCCACAGCGTGCACCGCAAGAGGTTCGGGACGCCGCAGTCGAGGTGTTCGCCGAGGCGAACAAGGAGTCAGGATTTGGGCGCCGCACGCTCATTCGGCGTTCCCTCATCGGCGCTGCCGCACTCGCACCACTGCCGGGAATCGTGATGCTACGAGATCTTGCCCCGGCGTCCACGGAGGGAAGCGACCCGGCGGAGAAGTTCCGTCACACCATGTGGACCGAGGGAACCCGTCTGACCCGCGACCCCGATGGCACGCCGATCAAGGCCTCAGATGTGCAGATCGGTTCCGCCGTGCACGTCATCCCCGAGGGCCTCACCGAGGAGACGGAAAACTGGCTCAATGAGAAGGCGAAAGCTGTCGTCCTTCTCGTGCGCATGGAAGAGTCCGAACTCACCGAGGCGGAAGATCGCGCGTCCTGGTCCTATCACGGAATCGTCGCCTATTCGAAGATCTGTACGCATGTGGGTTGCCCGGTCGCGCTCGTCGAGCAGCACACCCACCACCTGTTGTGCCCGTGCCATCAGTCCACCTTCGATGTCTCCGACGGCGCGAAGGTGATTTTCGGCCCGGCCAAGAGGCCGCTTCCCCAGCTTCCCATCACCGTCGACGATGAAGGTTACCTCGTGGCACAGAGTGATTTCCACGAACCGGTCGGACCGAGCTTCCCGGAGCGTGAACTATGAGTACGACATCCTCTCCCGTGGCAGCTCCCACGTCCTTTGTGGGACGAGCTGCGGACTACCTCGACCAGCGTTCAGGCATCTCCTATGCGGTCAAGGAGTTTGGTCGGAAGATCTTCCCCGATCATTGGTCATTCATGCTCGGGGAAGTTGCCCTGTACAGCTTCGTTGTGCTCGTCATCTCGGGGACGTTCCTCACCCTCTTCTTCGAGCCGTCCATGGCGGAAGTGGAGTACCACGGCGCATACGAGCCGCTGCTGGGGAAGTCCATGTCGGCGGCATACGCATCCACCTTGCACATCTCCTTCGAGGTGCGCGGCGGTCTCCTCATGCGACAGCTTCACCACTGGGCGGCGCTTATGTTCGTGGCAGCGGCGGGCCTGCACATGTTGCGCGTCTTCTTCACGGGCGCGTTCCGGAAGCCTCGTGAACTCAACTGGGTCGTGGGTTTCACGCTGTTTGTCCTGGGGATGGGCGCCGGGTTCACCGGATACTCCCTCCCCGATGACCTTCTTTCCGGGAACGGTTTGCGCATCATTGACGGTGTGTTGAAGGCCATCCCGATTGCGGGAAGCTGGTTGTCCTTCCTCGTCTTTGGTGGTGAATTCCCTGGGACAATCATCATCTCTCGGTTGTACATGGCTCACATCATGATCATCCCGGCCCTGATCATTGCACTTGTCGGGCTCCACCTGCTCATGGTGGTCATCCACAAGCACACGCAATATCCCGGGCCGGGACGCACGAATGGCAATGTCGTGGGATATCCCCTCATGCCTATCTATGCGGGCAAGGCAGGAGGCTTCTTCTTCATCGTCTTCGGTGTGCTGGTGGCTATAGCCTCGCTGGTGACGATCAACCCGGTGTGGGCGTACGGCCCCTATGACCCCTCCCCCGTGTCTGCAGGCACGCAGCCGGACTGGTACATCGGCCCCGTGGATGGCGCCCTGCGATTGATGCCGCCGGGGGTTGAGTCGGTGATTTTCGGATGGACATTCTCCTGGAACATTCTCATCCCCTCCCTGGTTTTCGGACTCGTCCTCATCGCCGCATTCCTCTATCCGTTCATCGAGGCATGGGTAACCGGAGATAAGCGAGAACATCATGTTCTCGATCGGCCTCGCAATGCGCCGACACGGACCGCGATCGGGGCTGCCCTTATCATTGCGTATGCCGTCATGTGGGCTGCCGCGAGTGGTGACCTCATCGCGACGCACTTCCACGTCGACGTCTTCCTCGTCACGCATGTGCTCCAGGCTCTCCTCTTCCTCGGACCGGTCGCGGCATATTTTGTGACGAAGCGGGTGTGCCTCGGTCTGCAGAAGAAGGATCGCGAAATCGTTCTGCATGGCCGCGAATCTGGCGACGTCGTACGCTTGCCCGGAGGCGAATTCGTCGAGGTCCACACTCCGATCGACGAGTACGAGCGCTGGCGTCTCGTCGACTACACGAGTTATGCCCCCATCGAGCATGCGATAACGGACAGTCGTGGTCGTACCACCAAGCGTGCGAAACTGCGTGCTGCCTTAAGCCGGTGGTTCTACGAGGACAGAATCGCTCCGGTCACTCCGAAGGAATTGGCATCCCACCACACTGACGGTGACACTCCTGGAGAAGCTCCTCAGCAGCAGGGCATCGACACGAAGTAAGACTGCAGAAGTGACGTCACGGGGCCTGGGCAACATGCCCAGGCCCTTTCGTCGCATTGGCGGCAGCATAGCTTTGGTCGCACATCCCCTCTCTGGGGAGTCTCGTCCTCCGGGGTGGAGATCGGAATATGCGGTTGCCGCGACGTGGTGAGCGGGTTCCACTCGCTGAGCTGCACTCGGCCATATAAAACCGCACCGGAGGGAACGAGCTCTCGCTCGTCTGGGATGCCGTCTCGTCCCTCCAGGGGGAATGCCACCGATACTCAGAAGAGAAAATGGGGAGCTAAGCCTTGAACGCTCCCCTGCTGTATTCGAAGCTCCAGCCGATGACAGCGATGAGCGTGAGAATCCCCCCGATCACAGCCAACCACTGTCCGATGACGATTCCCAGCACGAAGATTGTGATGGCGCCGGCAAGGGTGATGGGCCACCAGCTCCACGGGCTGAA
>DGEZ01000023.1:0-344 GCA_002391425.1 Micrococcales bacterium UBA3913
GACACCCAACGCACGATCTGCCTGATCCCCTCGAGCGCACACGGCACGAATGCGGCCAGTGCCGCACTCGCCGGGATGCGGGTCGTGGTGGTCGCCTGCGACGACGACGGAAACATTGATCTCGCCGACCTGGAGGCGAAAATTGAGGCCTCCGGAGGTGAGCTCGCCGCCCTGATGATCACCTACCCATCCACGCACGGAGTGTACGAACACCACGTGTCCGACATCTGCCGACGCGTCCACGACGCGGGCGGGCAGGTCTACGTCGACGGGGCGAACCTCAACGCCCTGGTCGGGTTCGCCCAACCCGGGCGCTTCGGCGGGGACGTCTCGCACCTCAACCT
>DGEZ01000023.1:634-4714 GCA_002391425.1 Micrococcales bacterium UBA3913
GGCACGCTCGCACCTGGCGCCGTTCCTGCCGGGGCATCCCCTCGCCCAGTGGGGCAGCACAGAGCATCCCGTCGCGGCGGCGCCCTTCGGCTCTGCCTCGATCCTTCCCATCTCGTGGGCGTATGTCCGGCTGATGGGGGCCGAGGGTCTGCGTCAGGCCACCGCACACGCCGTGCTGGCAGCGAACTACGTGTCCCATCAGCTCACCGATATCCTGCCCACCCTGTACCGCGGGAAGGACGGCTTCGTCGCGCACGAGTGCATCCTTGATGTGCGGCCGTTGACTCACGCCACGGGCGTGACGGTGGACGACATCGCCAAGCGCCTCGTGGACTTCGGCTTCCATGCCCCCACGATGAGCTTTCCCGTGGCCGGGACCCTCATGGTCGAGCCCACGGAATCGGAAGACCAAGCCGAACTCGACCGGTTCATCCAAGCCATGCGCCTCATCTGGCACGAGGCACAGGACGTCGCCTCCGGGGTGTGGCCCGCAGACGACAACCCGCTCGTGAACGCCCCGCACACGGCTCGCTGCCTGATCAGCGAGGAATGGACCCACCCATACACCCGCGAGCGGGCGGCCTATCCGTGGACCGCGGCAGCCGACGGGGGTGAGGTGCCACAGCGGATCGCACACAAGTATTGGCCGCCAGTGCGGCGCATTGACGGCGCGTACGGGGACCGTCACCTGGTCTGCTCGTGTCCGCCGCCCGAGGCGTTCGCTTCCTAACTCGTGAACACCCCCGTCCGGCGGTAGCGTGGATGCCATGCTTCCGCTCCTGACTGATGCTGCACTATCGACGCCCGCCGACGTGATCGTGCGTGTTGTCGACTTGGCCGGAGTGTTCGCGAATGCCATGCTCGGGGGGCTGGCCGCGCGGGCCGCCCGGCTGGATATCTTCGGGTTCGTCGTGTTAGCGATCGCCTCGGGTCTCGGCGGTGGGATCATCCGCGACCTGCTGCTGGGCACCGGCCCGGTGCTGGCCCTCACCGATCCGCTCTACCTGTGGTTCTCCGTCGTCGGTGCGCTCCTTGTCGCGATCATCCCGTTCTCTTCCCCGCGGGCCGCCACCGGGCTGGCCATCGTCGACGCATCCGCATTGGGATGCTGGGCCGCTGTCGGCACGCAGCGGGGCCTGAACGCGGGGTTGGACTGGCTGCCCGCGATACTGCTCGGCGTCGTCACCGCCGTCGGTGGCGGGATGGTCCGCGACCTGCTGCTCGTGCGTCGGCCCGCCGTGCTCGGGGGCAATACCTTGTACGCGACGAGCGCCCTGGCCGGGGCGGTATTCGTCGTGGTGTTCTCTGCCGTCGGGCTCCCCATCGTCGGGACCTTCTCCTCCCTGGTGGTGGCTGCAGCGCTATCCCTGCTGGCACGGCACTACCGGTGGACGCTGCCGTTGGCGCCCATGCTGCGGGTAGGACATCGGAGCCAGCGGTCCCCGCGCACGACGACGATCCAGGTGAGGACGACGTCGATCCCCGTGGTCGGCAAAAGGTCAGACGATGGCCGCGACCGGGGCCACTAGCTGAAAACGCCGGGGAACGTGGCAGTCAACCACGGAGCCAGGAGCGCGTATCCGACGAAGGAGAACGCATCCAGCAGGAAGTGCGCAACGATGAGGGGCGTGACGCGCCCCCACCGGCGATACGCCCAGACGAAGACCAGCCCCATGACGGCGTTTCCAAGGAAAGCCCCCACCCCCTGGTACAGGTGATAGCTGCCGCGCAGGAGGGCACTGGTCAGGGCAACCGCTGGCCAGCGCCAGTCGAGCTGTCTGAGCCGGGTTACCAGGAAGCCCACGACGATGACCTCCTCGACGAGCCCCGCCTTGAGCGCGCTGAGCAGGAGGACAGGTACCGTCCACCAATAAGCTCCCAGGTCAGAGGCGACCACATTGAGGGTTATCCCGGCGAGACGACCGACCGCGTACAAGGCGAGTCCGGGTATCCCGATCACCGCGGTCAGGAGCACCCCGCGGCCTGTGTTCCGCAGCGCGGGGCTCCACGTGAGACCTATGCGCGCCCATCCCGGCATGACGCGGTCGCCCAGAAGATACAGCGCGAGGGCGACCGGGACGAGTGCGAACCCGATGGCGACGAGCTGATACGCCAGGTCCAGCCACGGCTTGTCGCTGGAGGACGTGTTCAGCGCCGTACTCTGTGAGGCGATCGAGGCCTCATTGGTGATCGTGTTGAGGAAGGAGAGCACCGCATACACAGCGCTCTTGCCCAGCGTCAGGCCGATGATGATCCATATTTCGGCGATGAGGCGGGCGCGTGGTCGGGGCAGATCACAGCTGGTCACGTCGGCAGAGTAGCTGATATCGCTGTCAGGAGGGCAGCATGAGCGAGAGTTTTCGATCGAGCGCCGGTATCCGCCGTATATTTCATGTTGATAACGAGTCTTCTGTGAACTGGCTGTCACGCAGGTAAGCAGATACCGTCGAACGACGGGGGGAGTTGTGCTCCCACCTTTGCAATCACAGTATCTGGAGGAAGTATGCGAAAATTCCGCACATTGACTGGGGTGGCCGTCCTGGCTACGTCAGTTGCGCTCGCTCTGTCGGGCTGTGCGTCTGGGGTCATCATCTGAGTCGAGTGCGACCGGTGACACCAGCGCTATCATCACGACGAATGGATCAGAGCCACAGAATCCTCTGATTCCGTCGAATACCACAGAAACTGGTGGCGGCAAGATCGTTACCCAGTTGTTCGCAGGCCTGGTTTCCTACAACGCGGACGGCTCGGTTTCTAATGAGGTCGCAGAGTCCATAGAGCCGAATGATGACGCCACGGAGTGGACGATCACCCTCAACGATGGCTGGACCTTCACCAACGGCGAGGCCGTCACGTCTGACTCGTTCATTGACGCCTGGACCTGGGCTGCTGACTTGGCGAACGCACAGGGCGCCCAGTACTTCTTCGACAACTTCGAGGGGTACAGCGCGGATGAGTCCACACAGCTCACTGGCCTGACCAAGGTTGACGATTTGACCTTCACCGTCAAGCTCATCAACGCCGAGGCGGACTTCCCGCTGCGTCTGGGCTACTCGGCCTACTCGCCTCTGCCCTCGGTCTTCTACGATGACCCCGAGGCGTTCGGTGAGAGCCCGATCGGCAACGGTCCGTACATGCTCGCCGGGGATGACGCCTGGCAGCACGACGTGAAGATCGACCTGGTGGTCAACCCCGATTACAAGGGTGTGCGCACACCGGTCAATGGTGGAATCACCTTCACGTTCTACACCTCCCTTGACTCTGCGTACGCGGATGTTCAGGGCGGCAACCTCGACGTGCTCGATTCCGTGCCGGATGCGAACCTCGCCACCTACCAGACTGATTTCCCGGATTCTTACGTGAACCAGCCTGCGGCGATCTTCCAGGCCTTCAACATTCCTTACTACCTCGAGCACTGGACGGGCGAAGAGGGCGAGCTGCGCCGCGCGGCGATCTCCATGGCTATCGATCGTGACCAGATCACGGAGACGATCTTCCAGGGAACCCGCACACCCGCCACGGACTTCACGTCTCCGGTGATCGACGGCTGGTCGGACTCTCTCGAGGGATCGGATGTCCTCGAGTACAACCCCGAGAAGGCACAGGAACTGTGGGCCGAGGCCAACGAGATTTCCGATTACGGTGACACGACCTTCACGATCGCGTACAACGCGGATGGTGGCCACCAGGCCTGGGTCGATGCAGTTGCCAACAGCATCAAGAACACCCTGGGTATCAACGCCGAGGGCAAGTCGTACCCGACCTTCGCCGATGCTCTTGAGGATCGCGAGAATCAGACCCTTGACGGTGCTACCCGCGCAGGGTGGCAGGCTGACTACCCGTCGCTGTTCAACTTCCTGCAGCCGCTGTACGTCACCGGCTCAAGCTCGAACTACGAGGGCTACAGCAGCGAGGAGTTCGACACCCTGATCGCTGAGGGTTCTGCTGCATCGTCGACCGAGGAAGCCATTGAGTACTTCCAGCAGGCTCAGGAGGTTCTGCTCAAGGACCTGCCGAGCATCCCGCTGTGGTACTCGAATGTGACCGGCGTGTGGAACCCGGAGCTCAGCAATGTTGAGT
>DGEZ01000030.1:0-10920 GCA_002391425.1 Micrococcales bacterium UBA3913
AGATGTCCAATTACACTCTGGACAGCAATGTGGTCATCACTGATACGTTGCCGGACTCTCAGCAGTGGCTGGACAGCGACAGTGACTTTCTCGTCGCGACATCGACGGGTAATTCCGGGGTAACGCAATTGCAGCGGATCGAGTCCTGCCCGAGTGCAACCGATTTCGCGTCGGACGCCTACGTTGGGACGTATTGTGTGGATGGTCAGACCCTGCTCATTAACGTCGGGAAAGATGCCTCCACGAACCTCTCCATCGCAGTTGAAGCACAATTGACGTCGACAGCTGGACTCCCTGCCGGGTGGACGAACATTTCCTCGGCCGTGGCATACAGCGTGCAGAATACTGCAGTGTTCTCGTATGAGGATGGCACGGGCAGTCACACGCCGGGTCGCAGTACGAGCACAAATATCGTCGACCTGGGGGACACTTCCGAGGGCGTCGATAACCCCAACGTGTTTAGCAAGACTGTCGCGCAAGCCGATCAGCAAATCGTGATCAGCAAGGGGGAGACGGCGCAGATCCCGTATACGTTCACCATCAACGGGGTGGACGTCTCGCAGGCGACGATTACGGACGCCGTGGACACGAATGTGTTCGACGTGTCCGACGGCGCGATGGCGGTCACGGGCCAATACGCGTACTGGATTAATCTCACCGCGGCGGACTTCACCGTTACCGTCACAGACGACGGAGAAATTTCCATCCAGCTGAGTGAGGCGGGTATACAGATGTTGCAAGCCAACGGTCAATCGTCTCCATTCACGGAGCGTTTGACCGTCACTCTGACTCTCACGACCAAGCCGGTACAGGGCAAGCAGACGCTGGAGATCACGAACTCGGCAACGCTTTCGGGTGCGAATCAGCAGCTCACCTATCGGTCGTCGACATCGAGCAGCGTGACCACGTATGGGGATGAGGCTGAGGTGGAGAAGGACATTTACAACTCCACGAATGAAACCTGGGTCACATCTCTGTCCGCAGACTACGCGGACGGTACCCTCACAGACACCACCTATGTGTACCGGCTGTCGTTCATTCCGCACGGAAGCTACACCCAGGTGGCCGCGCGTTCGGTGACCGATACTCTGCCCGATGGGCTGGAATTCGTTGGGTTCGTGTCTGCCTCGGATGTGACATCCGAGTCGAACGCGACGCTCGCCGATCAGTACCTGTCCAACAACCTAATCGCGAGTTACGACGCTGATTCCAACACGATCACCGTGGCCCAACGTGACGGAACGGTGCTGCAGAGCACTGATCCGAGCTACGTGTACCTGCTTGTGCGTGTCACAGATCCGACGAGCCCGGACGTGATCGTGAACACGTTTGGGAACGCCTCGGCAACGATCGTTCCGGCAGCCGACGGCGAGTATCCCCTCACCATTGCAAAGAAGGATGCCGAGAACTCGAACACCGTGATCACCGACCATTCGGCGAGGTTCCAGGTGCTCGGCTCCGATAAAGAGACGGTTGTCGTCGACAACATCTACGTAGACAACGGCTACCTCATGGTGGGAGATACGTCCGACCCGCAGGCGATCACCGTGACAACACCGGGGACCTACTGGGTCAAGGAAATCGTCGCACCATCGGGATATGAGGCAAGTGAGGATCTGTACAAGATCGTCGTCGCGGAGGACGGCACCAGTAGCGTCGTGACGATCTTTGATGAGCCCGCAGCGTCGTCGAGTTCCTCGCCGAGTGTTGCCCCGTCATCGTCAGCGGCACCCGTATCGAGTGGGTCGCCGGAGCCGAGCGATTCTGCGTCAGCGTCCGGGCCTGCCTCGAGCAGCACACCCGCGTCGCCTAGCGCCCCGGCCTCGTCCAGCGCTCCCGCCTCGAGTAGTAGTACTCCGGCTTCGAGTAGCGCACCGGTGTCGAGCGAACCTCCATCCTCGAGTAGCGCCCCCCTAACGAGCGGCTCCTCGGAGCCGAGCGACTCGACGTCGTCATCTGCGTCCGTCTCGAGCCCCGCGGCCTCATCCGATGCGGGTACAGCATCTGCTCCTGCATCCACGACCTCGGGTTCGGCGACGCAGGACGCAACGGGGAGTACCACATCGGCTGCAGCGGAGGATGTGAGTGGCGCCGCGTCGTCATCCACGGGTGCCGCCTCAATCTGGTCACTGGATAACACCTCAGCTGTGGCGGGTTTGGGTGCCTCCGTGGCGGGGATTGGCGTACTCGTCACCGCGCTGGGAGGTCTCCTCATCGGAATACGGCGGTGGCGCGGAGCTCGCGACTGACAGACCCTTTCTAGCCGGCGTAGGTGGAGGGGATGACCGCGCCGACTCTCCTGGGGGAGTCCTGGGAGTCCACGGCCTGCACCGTCGGACTCACCCCGGGGCCTGACCAGCACGTGGATACCGTGATCGTGCCATCGAGACTGGCGACGACGAAGGCCTTTTCCGCTGACTCGGGTGCGGTTTCCGCCGCGCCGCACAGATACGAGCTCTCCTCCGAGTGCGGTGTCGTGACCTCGTAGAGTTGCCCGGATACGAGTCCGGAGAAGGTGCGACTTGCGCCGGAGACAGAATGGGTAACCGAATATGTCGTAACGGGTATCGTTTCCACTGCCCCATTCGCGAACGTCACCGTGACCTCGTTGGTCGTCTCCAGTTGCTCCGTCGTCCAATACCCGCTTGCGGAGGCGCTCAGCGTCACCGTGCTCGCCGCGCCGTCACGGTCAGTGTAGGAGACAGCCACCGGCGAACCAGGTTCAGCACTCCCAGAGACGATGGGGTAGTAGGCCCCGAGTTCGCCCGTATCGGTGAATGCCTGAGGTGTCGCTACGATCACGGTCAGTGCGCTCTGCGGCCCCTGGCGTTCACCAGCAACAGGCAGCGTCGTCAACGACTGCGCGGTGAGAAGCCGTGTCAAGAGGGCAGCATCCACAGCGCTGAGGTCCACCGTCCCGTCCGTGGCGACCAGGCCCGTGTCCTCCCCGTCCGCGTACACGTGAAGCACCGTGTCCGTGTCCGAACCGTTCACGACGACCGAGACGGACGGGGTACCGTCCTCCGTGTATACGACCGTCGCCGTTGCCGACACGGGAGAGATCTCGACGTGCGTCGTGAGCTGGCCGGAGTCGTCCTCTGGCGTGGTGTACGAGATCGTCACGGTGCTCACGCCGATCGGCATACCGGAGGAGGCCGTCAGGGTGAATGAATCGGTGTTGTCAGCACTGGTGGAGGCCAGTACCGTGCCCTCGTCATTCAGGAGGACAAGCGAGGTGCCCGCGGGGGCCCGGCCCGAGATGATGGGGAATAACGCTCCGGACGCCCCGGTGTCCACCGTGGAAATGCTCACGCTGACAGTATCCGCCGTGGCCGGAGCTGAGGGTGTGGAAGATGGGGAGTCCGCTGGCGCTGACGGATTGGACGGGGTCGAGTCCCCTGTCTGGGTGTTTCCCTCCGGAGTTGTGCCCTCCGAGACGGCATCAGGTGTCTGTTCAGCCGCCCCGGCGGCGTTGGACGTCTCCGTGGGAGAACTAAGAGCGGTTTCCGGCGCGACAGCGGATGCGGCCGAGGAGGAACCCGGGGTGCTGGCCCCCTCGTCAGCAGGCTGTGCCGAGTCCGCATCCTCGCCCGATTGCGGTGGGGAGGAGGGCGACACTAAAGCGGAAACATCCGCCGCGCCAGGGGATCCCGGAGACGAATCCGCGAAAACACCGGAAACAACGATCGCCGCCACAACGGCGACAGCGGCGGCAGCCGTCAAAGAACCTGCAAGGACCGATGTGGAGGCCCCAGCGAATGCCGACGAACTCGCCCCCGATGCGGAGGAGGACCCTACCGAGGAGCTCCCAGTGGTGGGGTCCGCACCCAGGGCAGGGGCGGCGGACGCGGGAGATGCGCCCGCGCCCATCCACAGTGCGTAGGCGGACGCCCCGGAGCCCAGCACGAGTCCGAGCAGCAGGACAGAAAGCGAGGCGCCGACCGTTCTCGCCTCGGCGGCCTTGTCTCGGCACGACGAACACTCGTCGAGGTGCTGGTCGATGCGCGCCCGTCGTGCTGGTGTGACGGCGTCCCGCGTGTATCGGCCGAGTTGCTCGAGCACCCAACGGTGTTCGGCGCCGGGGGACGTCGCGGAAATATGCGCCTGAACCCATGCCTGGCGGAGTCCCTCTCGGGCCCGATACGCCAGCGTGGGGACGTTCGTCGCCGGGACGCCGAGGAGCGTGCCCACCTCGGAGGTCCTCATCTGCTCGACCTCGCTATACCAGAGCACCTCCTGCCAGCGTCGGGGAAGGGTCTTGTACGCTTTCGAGACCACGCTCGAATTGAAGCTCTCCAGGAGAACTGTTTCGGTGAGCACGGGACTGGCGATGTCCCCGGCCTCGTCCAGAGATGTCTCGGCACGTGTCCGCCCGCGGGTAACAGCAACGTTGCGGACAGTGGCCAGCAGGTACGGGCGGAAGGCGAATCGCGGTCCGTGCCCATCCCGAATAGCTTGAAGGATGCGCGTGAACGCCTCCGAGACGATGTCGTCCGGATCATCGGCTTGGGTGACGGACCGTGCTGCCGCGCGTGCGGAGGCAACATGTCGAGACCATAATTCCGCGAAGGCTCGGGAATCCCCCTGGCGAGTTTGCGAAAGCAGAACATCATCGGACGCCGAGACAAGATCGGCTCCTCGAAGTTTCGCGCCCGCTGCCACGTTCACTCCTCTACGTTCCCCCACCGCGCTCCTGGCATCCTGCCAGCATCCGCGCGGGAAAGCTCACCGCAGCGGATGAATCCTAGGCTAACGGCTCCGGGGCCTCGCGCCAACCCGAGCAGACGTCCACCCACTGCGCGTCGGGAATGCAGGCGGCAAGCTCATCGAGCCGGAGGCGAACGGCCGCGTGCGGGGAACCTGCAGCGGGGAACACCTCCGCAAAGCGGCGCAGCGACTCATCGAGGAACACGGCCACCCCGGGGGCGACCGCGAACGGGCACACGCCGCCGACTGCGTGGCCGGTTCGCTGCTCCACCTCGTCGAACTTCAGCATGCTGGCCTTGAGCCCAAAACGCCGCTTAAATGGGCCGGATGCTATCTTGGCGTCGCCCGCAGCGACAATGAGAATTGTCGAATCCTCAGGGCCGCGCAGGGAAATCGTCTTCGCTATTTGCGCGGGGCGAACCCCCAAAGCAGCGGCGGCGTCAGCCACAGTGGCCGTGGATGCGTCGAATGTGCTCACCCGGTCCGCCCAGCCATACGGTTCGAGATAGGCGCGGACAGCATCAACAGACACAGCAACTCCTTGAGAAGAAAAGATGAGGCCGCCGACGGCGGCCCCCCCAGTATAAAATCCTTCACACGCTCTCGGCCGTAGAATGATCGCTAGCATGTCACACCACCGTCGGCGCGTCGCGCTCATCGTCAACCCGTCATCTGCCTCCGGGGTTCGCGCACACGTTGGAACACGCGCCTCGAACTCGCTGAAACGTCTCGGGTACCAGGTGACGCAGGTCAGGGAACGCACGGTCTCCGGTCTGCGTGGCGCCGTACGAGAGCTGGAGCGCACCGGAGGGGTGCAGGCAATGATTCTGGTCGGCGGAGACGGTCTTCTCCACCGGGTCATCAACTGTGAACCGACCATTCCCCTCGGGGTGATCCCCACAGGGTCGGGGAATGACTTCGCGCGGTCTCTGAGCATCCCGGTGCGCAGTTTCCGCCAGGCACTCGCCCGCATTGATCGCAGTTGGGATGCGCCGCGCTGCGTAGACCTGTTGGAGGTCCGGCATGCGGCTGGAGTGACCCGGGTCGCCGGCACACTTTCGCTCGGGTATGACGCACTGGTGAACCGGGTAGCGAACGCAATCCGTCTTCCGCTGGGCCCGCTCAAGTATCAGATCGGACTCATCGCAGCGCTGTTCCGGTATCGTCCACTTGATATTCGCGCCCGATGCGACGGTGATGAGTACACCGGCCGGAAGCTGTTGTGCAGCGTGGCCCTCATCCCGACCATCGGCGGCGGCATACGCATTGTCCCCGATGCGAGAAACACGGAGGGGTGTTTCCGGTTCCTCAGCGTCGATGCCGTCAGTCCCTTGCGACTGGCTCGGTTGCTCCCCACCGTGGCAACGGGTCGGCACACGCAGCTTTCGGAGGTGTCCATCCGTCCCGGAACGCATGCCCGCATCGAATTGACGCGAGGAGCTCCGGCCTTCGGGTACGGGGACGGGGAGTACGTAGGGACCACTCCATTCGAGGTCCGGGTGCTGCCGCGAGCCCTGCGCGTTCTGGCCTAGGCGAGCCGGTTCTCATCGGTGTTGTGAGTGTCACAAGTGCTGAAAGCCCCCAAACGGGAGCTTTCAGCACTTGTGACCCCAACCGGATTCGACGCCCAGCCGCGTTTTCGCCGCGGTCGAGGCTTTGCCTCTCCCGGCGCGGCTGGGGCCCGACCGGTTCGAATCGTGAGGTCCAAACAAAAATGGAACCCACACGAGGTGGATTCCATTTTTCTTTCGTGACCCCAACCGGATTCGAACCGGTGTTACCGCCGTGAGAGGGCGGTGTACTAGGCCGCTATACGATGGGGCCAGCGGCGTCGCCAGATAGGCAACTCCACGATTATGCCATATAGATCGCCCTGCCGCCAGTTCAGGCGAACACCTGTAGCGGGATCAGGCGAGAATGCTGACCGGCGCCGTGCCGCGGCGGGAACGCAGTCCGGCGGGCCCGCCCAAGCTGAGCACCCGGATGGTACCGGGCACTGCCGCGAGCGTATTCAGCACCTCGTCGTCGACATCCGCAGAGACATCGGAGACCACGTAACCGGTCTGCCCCCACGTGCCGAGGACCTGGCTGGAAATGTTCACGCCCAGATCGCCGAACCTCTGGTTGAGGGCGGCCATCACCCCGGGGATGTTCTTGTGCAGGTGTGCGATGCGGAACTGCCCCAGGCCATTCGGAAGGGTGACGCTCGGAATGTTCACGCTCATCTCCGTCGCACCCTGGGAGACGTAGTTCCACAGTTTCCCGGACACGAACTCTGCGATGTTGTGCTGTGCCTCCATGGTTGAACCGCCAATATGTGGGGTCAGGATGACGTTCGGGATGCCCCTCAGCGGTGATTCGAAGGGCTGGCCAGCAGCTTTCGGCTCGGCGGGGAACACGTCGATCGAGGCGCCCGCGATGTGCCCGGACTGTAGGGCGGCGGCGAGGGCATCCACATCCACGACGTGGCCACGGCACAGGTTCAGGAACAGGGAGCGAGGACGCATGAGGGCGAATTCACGCTCGCTGAACAAGTTCTTGTTGCTGGCGCGTCCGTCGACGTGCAGGGTGATCACCTCGGCACGCTCGAGGAGCTCCTCCAAGGTGTCCACCCGCTCGGCATTCCCGAGGGCGAGTTTCTCCGCGATGTCGTAGAAGAGCACGCGCATCCCGAACATCTCTGCAAGCACGGACAGCTGGGAACCGATGTTGCCATAACCGACGATGCCCAGGGTGCGACCGCGCACCTCGTGGGAGTGCAGCGCGGACTTGTTCCACACGCCGGCGTGCATGTCCGCGTTCCGATCCGTCAGGCGGCGGGCCATCATGATGATCTCGGCCATAGCGAGTTCCACCACGGAGCGGGTGTTCGAGTACGGGGCGTTGAATACGGTCACGCCCCGGTCAGCGGCGGCAGACAGGTCGATCTGATTGGTGCCGATGCAGAACGCTCCCACAGCGAGGAGCCCGTCCGCCTCCGCGGAGTCGAGCACACGCTTCGTCACCTGTGTCTTCGAGCGGATGCCCAGCATATCGACGCCGGGGAGGGATGCGATCAACTCGTCCTCATCGAGTGCGCCCTTCGCGGTCGTCACCTCGATGCCATGCGCCTCGAGTTTCTCGATGGCTAGCGGATTGATGTTTTCCAGGAGGAGAGCTTTCACGATCATCCCAACGTTCGGCGAAAGAATACGGCTCTGACAATTATCACACCCCGGGCACGAGTTGGCATGCGAGGATGGAGGGCATGACAGATACCCAGCGCAGCAAACCAGAGATCGATTTCCGCCCCGGACCCGCTCCGGAAATGCTTGAGATCACGGATCTCATCGTGGGAGACGGGGATGAGGCGACTCTTCAGTCCACGGTCGACGTGCACTATCTCGGTGTGGGGTTCGAGACAGGAGAAGAATTTGATTCATCGTGGAGCCGCGGGGAGTCGATCAATTTCCCGTTGCGCCAGCTCATCAAAGGATGGCAGATGGGCATCCCGGGGATGAAGGTCGGAGGCAGGCGGGAACTCATTATCCCTCCGCACCTCGCCTACGGTCCAGCCGGATCAGGACACCCCCTGGCAGGGCAAACCCTGGTCTTCGTCATCGACCTGCTGGGAGTGAGCTAGCCCGCCTAGGGGAGATTTAACTGCAAGGAGGGGGAGGCCGTCGAGCCTCCCCCTCCTCTGCGTCACGAGACGTTCGTGTCAGCGTGTGGCAGCCAGGGCTGCGTCGAACACGTCGAGGGCCTCATTCAGCTGGGCATCCGTGATGATCAGCGGCGGCAGGAAGCGGATCACGCTTCCGTAGGTGCCGCACTCCAGGGCGATGGCACCGTGCTGGTACATCTCGTGCAGTACAGCTTCGGTCGTCTCCGGTGCCGGTGTTGTGGTTCCCGGTACCACGAACTCGACACCGACCATCGCGCCGCGGCCACGAACCTCGGCAATCCGCTCATCTTGTGCCGCGGCGGCATTGAGCCGGGCAAACAGAATTTCCCCGATATGGCGCGCCTTCGCTGGGAGGTCCTCATCGATCATGACGTGGACGGCAGCAAGCGCAGCCGCCAGCGACACTGGGTTGCCTCCATACGTGCCACCCAGACCACCAGGTTGCGAGGCATTCATGATCTCCGCACGACCGGAGACAGCCGCCAGGGGCAGCCCCCCGCCAATGCCCTTCGCCATGGTGATCACATCCGGGACAATGCCCTCGTGCTCCGAAGCGAACATCGCTCCGGTGCGGGCGAACCCAGCCTGCACCTCGTCCGCGACGAATACGACACCGTTCTCATTCGCCCACTTCACGAGAGCCGGGAGGAATCCGGGAGCAGGCACGAGGAAGCCGCCCTCACCCTGGATGGGCTCGATGACGATCGCCGCGAGGTTCTCGGCTCCCACCTGGGTCTCGATCTGGGCGATCGTGCGGGCGGCGGCCTCTTCGCCCGACAGTCCATCGCGGAAGGGGTATGAGTTCGGCACCCGGTAGATCTCGGGGGCGAACGGCCCGAAGCCGGTCTTGTAGGGCGCCTGCTTCGCGGTCATGGCCATGGTCAGGTTCGTCCGGCCGTGGAAGGCGTGGTCGAATACCACGATCGCCGACTTGCCGGTGTACCGGCGGGCGATCTTAACCGCATTCTCCACGGCCTCGGCCCCGGTATTCACGAACAGGGTGCGCTTGTCGAAGTCTCCGGGGGTGAGGGACGAGACCAATTCGGCGAGTTCCACGTACCCGCTGTACGGCGTGATGCCGAAGGCGGTGTGCGTGAACGCGGCGACCTGGCGCTGCACAGCTTCGACCACCTGGGGGTTCGCGTTGCCGACGTTGGATACGGCGATGCCGGAGCCTAAATCGATGAAGCTATTGCCATCCACATCGGTAAGCACGGCGCCCTGGGCGTGGTCGATGAAGACGGGAAGGGTGATTCCCACGGCATCGGGAACGGCCGCTTTTTTGCGGGCCAGAATCTCTGCAGAACGTGGGCCAGGGATGGGGGTAGTGATCGAAATATCAGGCATGGCCTACATTGTACGACTCGCGCGTGTCGCGCGCGTGCCAGGCTCCCGATCGGCTCAGGGAGCGACGGGCTCGGGGGAGGAGAGAATCTCGTGCACGCGCGGGACGACCTCCGTCGCATACAGTTCGATGCTCTTCAGGAGCAGCGAATGAGGCATCGCGCCATTGGCGTATTTCAGGTCGAACCGTTGAAGGCCGAGCGTCTTCGCATCCTGCGCGAGCTTCTTGGCGACCGTCTCCGGGGAACCGACGAAGAGCGCCCCTCCTCGGATCTCCGCGTCGAATCGCTCCGGGGTGAGAACCTGTGGCCAGCCGCGCTCCAAGCTGATTCGTCCGAAGTGCTCCCGGTAGTACGGCCAGAACTCTTCCCGTGCCTTCTCATCGGTTTCCGCCACGTAGCCGGGGGAGTGTGCTGCCACGGGCTGGGGGGAGTGTCCGACCTGCGCCAGCGTGTCGTAGTACAGGTCGACGAAAGGCCGGAACCGGGCCAGTGCGCCCCCGATGATGGCCAGCTTCATGGGGAACCCGTATTGGGCGGCCCGAATGACAGACTCCGGGCTGCCCCCAATCGCAATCCAGGTGGGGAGGCGCCCCGACGCTGTCTTGGGGTACACCTGCTGATCAAACAGGGGCGCGCGCTGCGTGCCCTGCCACGTGATCGCATCCTCGGTGAGGAGCCGCGCGAACAGATCGAGTTTTTCTTCGAAGAGCTCGTCGTAGTGGTTGAGGTCGTACCCGAACAGCGGGAAGGACTCGATGAAAGATCCGCGACCCAGGGTGACCTCTGCGCGTCCGCTCGAGATCGCGTCGATCGTCGCGTACTGCTCGTAGACGCGGACAGGATCCTCGGAGCTGAGAATCGTCACCGACGACCCCACGTGAATGTTCTGGGTCCGCGCAGCGATCGCGGAGAGTACGGTGGAGGTCGCGCTCACGGCGAAATCGGCGCGATGGTGCTCTCCCAGGCCGAAGTAGGACAACCCCAGGCGATCCGCCAGTTCCGCCTCGGCGATGATGTTCCGGATGACCTCGTCCATGGCGAGCGGCTGGCCGCTGTCGTCGACGGTGATGTCGCCGAAGGAATCTAGACCGAGTTGCAGTGTGCTCATTGGGGATAGACCGTATCACTCCTGGTAGGGATTGCTGTCTACCCAGTGTAAACACTGACACCGATTAGTGCGTTTCCTCCTATGCGGTCCCGGCA